>JAQSWO010000018.1 GCA_029266595.1 Gammaproteobacteria bacterium | reverse complement strand
CAACTCTTTATCACGTTGATTATATTCCATTATAATTTTCTCCAAGTTAAAGTTAATATTGAAATTTTCATTTATTGATTGAAAAATAACTTTCAGATTATCGCGTAAAAAATTGAGATGGCATTTAATAGAAAATGGTTAACTAAATTTAATAGTTTTCTCCACGGCTATGCCATGCTAAACCATAAACATTTTTTTATTTTTGATTAAAAAATTTTAATGAAAGATGTTTCTTTTATAGCTTCCTAACAAGACAAAGCATTTATTTCCTTAGAATAAAAATAAACATAATAAGAGAGAATGATGTTGCGAAAAAAACAACGCATGTAGGTACAAAAATATGCCTATATAAACGTTTCTATGATAGGCGCCATGCGCCCGTTTTTTGCTCAAAGCTCACATGCCAACAACGCATTTCGATACTGACTGAGGCATATATTCCGCCTCATCTTATCGACTTGTCAACAACTCTTCACTCTTTTGTAGGAAAACTGCATAAAAAACGCTAATTTTCGCTAAGTGAGGCTTTTGAATTTGTAATAGGCTACTGCCTACCAAGTGGCACGAATGGCAGTTTCTATCTAGGGGCTGGCCGCATGAATGCAATCGGTGAGCCTACACGTAGGCACTACAGCAGGTTTGCGTTGAGAGAAATCCATAAAATTTAAATGGTAGGGCTGGCCTCATAGACCTCAACCTAAGTCTCAAATCAGATGGAGGGATATAAATACGAAAGAACTGAAATGCCGTCATCACGAGCCCATTAAGCGTATTATGGCCGCGGTGATTCGCTGTTATAATCCAAGATTTATAGTTTTTTCTCTAGATTGCTTTGTCGCGCACGCTCCTCGCAAAGGCGAGATGGTTTTTAAGTTAACGCCTATGCGGAGGACCATGGAAATGAGAAAGAAAAATCACAACATAGCTGGTGACTCAGTTAGCATAAGTTTGAAAAGGCTGAAAATGGGTATAGTATATGTGCGCATCACATGCACATCATGGAAATTTTAACTAACAGGAGTTTCAACATGCTAAAAATTCATATCGCCCTTTTATTAGCATCTGTTCTTACAGCACCTTCTATCTTTGCTGATGATTTGGGCCTCGGGATGTCTCCACGCGATCCAAAATCTTGTGATGCGGTTGCTAAAGCTTGCGTAAAAGCAGGTTTTCTTAAGACACCATCTCAGGCTAAACATTTCTGGGACAAGTGCATGTGGCCAACGATTTTGGGTAAGCCAGTAAAAAATGTTACTGTAGATGCAGAAAAAATTAAGTTGTGCCGTGCTGATAAAATAGAGACTTTCAAAAAAGAATTGAAGGAGCTTGAAGAAGTGGCTGCTACGGAGAAGGAGGATTAGTCATCTTCGAATTCAGTAACAGTTCAACCCATAAGGCGAATTACTTCAGTTGCGAGCGATTTTGCGAAGCAACCTAGGAGTTGTTATTCCCAAAGGCTCCTAAGAAGTGTGAGGTTTTTTTCTAGATTGCCGCGTCGCTATCGCTCTTCGCAAAGACGAAGGATTGGATCAACTATATCTTAATGCGAGTTCTTTACTCGTCATTGCGAGCAATTTTGAAGCAATACAGAAGTTATATATTCCCGAAGAGCCCTAAAGAGTATTAGGTTTTTTCCTAAATTGTTTCAAACCAAGCTCATCGTAAAAACGGTGTTAGCCTTCAACGAGTTGATCTATTACCAAATCACCGTCATTCTGGAAATAAAATAAAAGTAATTTCTGGCATGGCGGAAAGCCTCAGCGCTTGAGATAACGAAATAGTTATTTTACTTCTCTTAAACTTGCATCAATGGCTGTCCTCTCATCAAATACAAAACATTTTCCTTGGAAATATTCACCGCCACATTGCTCGAAATAATTTAAAATACCACCTTCCAATTGCCAGACATTTTCAAATCCTTGATTCAATAAATGTGCGGCTGCTTTTTCGCAACGTATGCCACCTGTACAAAATGTCACGATGGTTTTTTTACGCATATCTTCTGACAAGGTCGAAACAGCTTGTGGGAATTCTCTAAAAGTTTCTATATCCAATGTTAAAGCTTGATCAAATGTACCCAACTCGTATTCATAGGTATTGCGTGTATCAAGCACAATCATGTCTTTATTGGTTTGATACCATTCCTTCAATTCTGCGGGCGTCACATAAGGCGCTGTTTTTTTCGATGGAACAATCCCTGGTGTTTTCATGGCGATAATTTCTTCTTTGATACGAACACGAAGTCGTTTGAAGGGAATATTCCCTGATAGGCTTTCTTTACACCATATATCGGCAAATTCAGAAAATTCTTTAAGGTAATCTACAAAGGATTTTATCCTCTCAGGCAAACCCGCAAGAAAAAGATTAATGCCCTCAGGGCTTAATAGAATGCTCCCTTTAATTTCAAGGCTTAGCGCTTTTTCTTTTAGTAGTGCTTGGTATAAAGATAAATCTTTGGACGATAAGTCTATAAATTTATAACCAGAAATGTTTAGTTGGTTCATAAAATTTCTCCTAATATTGTCGTGTTTTTACATTCAGTATTATGAGTACAGTACCCACTAAAAGTTGTCCTTCGGAATGTATATTGAATTTTTCTAGATTGCCGCTTCGCTTCTCGCAAAGACGGCAGAACGGAGCGAGGAGCTTGCGAAGACGTTAAATATTAAGCTTCTCCATATTTTTGCGCCTGTCCTATCCATCGATGAATCAAAGGATCGATACATTCAGGGTGATTCTCTAGGAGTACTTCACTAACTTGCTGTACTTTGGGAAGCAGCATTTTATCTCTTACTAAATTTGCTGTACGCATTTGCATTAATCCCGCTTGTCGAGTACCTAAAACCTCACCTGGTCCTCTTAATACTAAATCTTCTTGTGCGATCACAAATCCATCTTGTGTACTTTTCATCACGTGTAACCGTTTTTTAGCTAAGTCAGACAATGGATTTTGGTACATTAGTACACAATGACTGGCTACTGTGCCCCGCCCTACTCTACCCCTTAGCTGATGCAACTGGGCTAGCCCTAATCTTTCTGCATTCTCTATGACCATGAGAGAAGCATTAGGCACATCTACGCCTACTTCAATCACTGTGGTCGCGACTAATAAATTCAGCGCCCCGGCACGAAATTGTTGCATGATCATTTCTTTTTCTTGCGCTTTTAAACGACCATGAACCAAACCTATATTTAAATTAGGCAATTGTTCACGCAAACGCTCAGCCGTCACTTCTGCTGCTTCACACTGTAGCATTTCTGATTCTTCTATTAGGGTACACACCCAATAAGTTTGTTGGCCTGATTGGCAGGCATATGAGATTCGTTCTACTACTTCGTCTCGTCTTGTGTTCGACACTAAAAGAGTGGTGACAGGTTTTCTGCCAGGAGGAAGCTGGTCTATGACTGAATAATCCAAATCAGCATATGCCGTCATCGCTAAAGTCCTAGGAATAGGTGTTGCAGTCATAATCATTTGATGTGGATATATGTTTCCTTCTTTCCCCTTTTCTCTCAGGGATAAACGCTGATGCACACCAAAACGATGTTGCTCATCGATTATCACTAAAGCAAGTCTGTGAAAATTCACCGTTTTCTGAAAAAGTGCGTGCGTACCTATCACCATTTTTGCTTCGCCATTCTCTATGCTTTCTATAACCTCTCTTCTTTCAGTTGCTTTTAAATTTCCTGATAGCAAAACAGTTTTGATATTTAATGGTTCCATCCAACGTTTAAAATTTTGCAGGTGTTGTTCGGATAATAATTCTGTCGGTGCCATTAATGCTACTTGATAACCATTTTCTATAGCCTGCAATGCAGCTAGTGCTGCCACTACGGTTTTACCCGACCCTACATCTCCCTGTACCAAACGCAGCATAGGTACGGCTTGGGTGAGGTCGCACGACACTTCTTTTGCAACACGTTGTTGTGCATCTGTCAAAGAAAAATGGAGATTCGCCAAAAATTTCTTGGTCAATAATGAAGGACGCGCTAAAGCAGCAGCTCGATTTTGTTGAAGGTTAGTGCGCAATTTTCGCAAGCTTAATTGATGCGCCAATAATTCTTCGAAAGCTAAACGCTGCTGGTGGACGTGTAGGCCAGCTTCTAGCTGAGCTCTAGATGCATCTGGAGGAGGCCTGTGGACATAGCATATCGCTTGTGTCACATCACTAAGTGCATGCATTTGTCTTATAGGAAGAGGGAGATATTCCTCTAGCCCCTCTGATTTCTTCAGTAAGGCTAAGGCCTGATCTGTAAGTTTCCTAAAACCCGTCTGATGGATGCCTTCTGTCGTGGGATAAATAGGAGTGAGATGATTATCGATAGGTAGGGGATCATGAAGCTTAATTTGTCGATATTCTGGGTGTACCATTTCGTAGCCAGAAGAAGTTCCCCAACGTACTTCACCAAAACAACGAATGCGTGTACCTTTACGCGATAACATATCTTGCTGCGCTTTTACAAAATGAAAAAATCTCAGAACGATGGAGCCTCCGGATTCATCCTCCAGACAGCACAGCAAGCTACGGCGGCGATTAAAACGCACTTCTACTTCTCTAACTACACCCTCTACCATCACATGATTGCCAGGCTTAACCGCAATTAATGGAGTGACGCGCGTTCTATCTTCATAACGGTAGGGAAGATGAAATAATAAATCTTGCACGCTGTGTATATCTAGCTTTTGCAGCTTTTCTGCCAGCTGAGCGCCTACACCGTAAAGGTTAGAGCAAGGAATTTTAGATAAAGAAGTCATGGAGTAACTATGTCTTAACTTGCAGATAAAAGTCTATCATCATGAGGTACTAAGCGTTGGACCGTAGTAATCCGTTATAGTGCTCTAGTATTTTCCTTGGTGACCAACATCGTCAGTCACCGCAAAGACGGAAGACTGAATTGCTCTACTCAAGCTAGGATCACAACTGCCTCTATTTCAACCTTAACCCCTCTGGGTAAAGCAGAAACTTCTACAGCTGCTCTGGCGGGATAGGGTTCGCTAACATACTCTGCCATGATTTTGTTAAGTATGGGAAAGTGAGATAGGTCCACTAAATAGACGTTCATTTTAACGACATTAGAGAAATTTCCTCCTGACGCTTCAATAACCGCAGCAAGATTTTTAAACACTTGGTGGATCTGGTCTTCTATATCCTCTGATACAACTTCCATGGTTTTTGGGTCCAGCGGAATTTGCCCAGAAAGGTAAACATGCTTTCCTACTTTAACCGCTTGAGAATAAGCGCCAATGGCTGCAGGTGCATCTTTAGTTTGTATAATTTCTTTCATAATATTTCTCCTAATAATAAAAATCACGCAACCGTTCAAGATGCGAAATTAGATAGCGACTATGCCATTAATAATTACCAAAATCCTTTTAGTTTGATTTTTTCTACTCTACTAAAAACAACTCGTTATCAACTGTTTTTTTTAAATGGCGGTGGAGGTGGTGGCGGCGGTGGCCTTACGTATTTATTGCCCGATTTTTTTTAACGGAATCGAACGTAGCTATATCTCTAGGATCGTTTGGTGGTGGCTTATTCGCAACTTTTTTTGACATGATCATTTTCCTCTTTGCTTCCCATAAACTCAATCCACTTAACATCAGCAGCATTAATTAAAATATCTACAACTCCTAAACGAATGTTTTGGTTTCCTTTCACACTGCCGTCAAAAAAACTGTAAGTTTACTCTGCAATTTAGCGATAGCCGCTTGCATTTCTTCCGCTCGCGTTTTTTCTTTTTCGACCACATCTTTAGGCTCTTTGTCACAATAATTTGGATTATTTAATTTCAGGTTGGTTTTTTCTAATTCTTTTTCTAATTTAGCGATTTCTTTTTGCAAGCGAGCTGATTCTTGCTCTTGATCAATGAGTCCAGCCATAGGAATAAAGAGTTCTAATTGATCGACTAATCCTGTCGCTGACGGTGGCGGTGTTTGGTTTTCCGGCAACCATTCGATGGTTTCTAATTTTGCCAGCGTTTTTAAGAATTCATTATTTTCTTGCACACGTTGCCTGTCTAGTTCAGTGCCTTTGTGCATCAGTATGGGTAAGGGTTTCCCCGGAGCAATATTCATTTCTCCGCGAATTTGTCGGATCGTTAGAATAATCTTCTTGAACCATTCAATATCATCACACGCTTTTTGGTCTAACTCAGCAGCATCAAACTTAGGGTAAGATTGCTGCATAATGCTGTCGCCAGCAATGCCCAACATAGGCGCAACTTTGTGCCAGATTTCTTCGGTAATAAATGGCATTAGGGGGTGAATAAGCCGTTGGAGGTTTTCTAGCACATATAACAAAGTATGGCGTGTACCACGTTGTTTTTCAGGCGGCGTTGACGGATGGGTCAAGACGGGTTTGGAAAGTTCTAAATACCAGTCGCAGTATTCATTCCAAGCAAATTCGTATACGGTTTGAGCCAACAGATCAAACCGATATTGTTCAAAGGCTTCGGTGGATTTTTGAATTGTTTCTTGCAACTTACTTTTAATCCAACGATCAGGCAGACTGAGCTCACAGGGTCCGGACTCAAAATCAGTCTTGCTTTCTGTATTCATAAGAACGTAACGCGCGGCATTCCATAGCTTGTTACAGAAATTGCGATAACCCTCAATTCTACCCATATCAAAACGAATATCTCGACCTGTATTCGCTAATGCACAGTAGGTGAAACGCAATGCATCAGTACCGAAGGCTTGGATACCTTGGGGGTAATCTCGTCTCGTTGTCTTTTCTATTTCTTGCACATTATTTTGCATCATGCCGTAAGTGCGTTTTTGGATCAGGGATTCAAGGTCAATGCCATCTACCAAATCAATAGGGTCAAGGACATTGCCTTTGCTCTTAGACATTTTTTTGCCTTCACTGTCTCTGATCAGGCCGGTAACATAAACGGTGTTGAACGGGACTTTGCCCGTGAACTTAATGCCCATCATGACCATACGAGCAACCCAGAAAAACAGGATGTCAAAGCCAGTAACAAGCACATTGGTCGGATAAAATTTCTCTAACTCAGTGGTTTGATTCGGCCAACCCAATGTCACAAATGGCCAAAGCGCTGCAGAAAACCACGTGTCTAGCACATCCTCATCTTGTGTCAGTGCGAAATCATCGGATAGCTGATATTTCTCACGTACTAGCGCCGCAGTTTTCCCGACGTAAACTTTACCCGATGCGTCGTACCAAGCAGGAATTCTATGCCCCCACCATAATTGCCGGCTGATGCACCAATCTTCAATATTTTCCAGCCATTGGTCATAGGTTTTACGCCAATTCTCAGGAACAAATTTAATCTCTCCTCTCTCAACTGCTTCTATGGCAGGTTTGGCTAGCACTGCCGCTTTGACGTACCATTGATCTGTGAGATAGGGCTCTATGGTGACACCAGACCTTTCGCCTTGTGGAATCTGCAAGGTATGCGGTACGATTTTTTCTAACAAGCCTTGGGTCTTTAGGTCTTGGATTATTTTCTCTCTTGCTTCAAAACGCGCCATCCCCCGATAAGCTTCCGGTGTATTTTCATTCATATGAGCCGTTGGCGTAAAAATATTAATCATTTCAAGGCCATGGCGCTGCCCCATGGCGTAGTCATTAAAATCATGGGCAGGTGTGATTTTGACACAGCCTGTACCAAAAGCTGGATCAACCTGGTCATCGGAAATAATAGGAATGACTCTGTCGGTAAGCGGTAAACGAATCTGCTTGCCTATCAAATGTTGATAACGTTCATCGTCTGGGTGGACGGCAACAGCAGTATCTCCCAGCATGGTTTCGGGTCGAGTGGTGGCGACAATCAAGCTCTCATCACTGTTCACTACGGGATAACGCAAATGCCAAAGAAAACCTGAAGCTTCTGTAGAAACCACTTCTAAATCTGAAATTGCCGTTAGAAGAGAAGGGTCCCAGTTGACTAAGCGCTTCCCTCTATAGATCAAACCCTCGTCATAAAGTGTTTCGAAAACTTCTAACACAGCATCATTAATATCTTCATCCAGCGTAAACTTTTCGCGCGTCCAATCTAAGGATGCACCCATACGACGCAATTGTTTTTTGATGGTTCCATCAGATTGACCTTTCCAATCCCAAACACGTTCAACAAACGCATCACGTCCTAAATCTCGTCTATGTAGATTCTCTTTTGCTAGCTGACGCTCCACGACCATTTGCGTGGCGATACCAGCGTGGTCTGTGCCTGCTTGCCAAAGCGTGCTTTTACCTTGCATGCGCTGATATCGAATTAATGCATCCATCAAACTCACTTGAAAGCCATGACCCATGTGCAAAGTGCCAGTGACATTAGGAGGTGGAAGCATGATGCAATAAGCATCTGTCGCACCATTAGGTGAAAAATATCCTGCTGTTTCCCAAGCTTGATACCAGCGTTTTTCGAGTTGTTGCGGGTTGTAAGTTTTTTCCATGATAAACCTTATGTTTGCTTGATTTTGAGAAGTCACGAGACAAAACTAGTAATATTAAGCGTCCTTAGAAGCTTTAGAATCTAGATAACGTGATATATAAACTTCTCAAATAAGGAGGAAGGGGCATTCTACAAGCTAATAGTCGCATTACAATACCGTATATACCGCTCGTACTTAAAGTCACTGGTTTTTTTAAAAAGATTAGGAAGAGAACTTTTGGATACGAGCGGTATAATTTGTCGTTCAAAATCCATCGCTCATGATTTTAATTTCCCCATGGCCACCATTAGCGCATTACCCATAGCTGTCTCTTTATGCACGGGTGCTTTAAGCTTAGGATTAGGATTTTGCTTAGCAACAGGTTTTTTGCTAGGGGTGGATTTTTTATAGGCCGATTTTTTTACAGGCTGCTCTGGTACCGTATCTAACTTCATGCTCAGTTGGATACGTTTACGCGATACATCAACTTCTACTACTTTGACTTTTACAATCTGTCCTACTTTAACGGCCATATGTGGGTCTTTGATATAATTATGCGATAAAGCCGAAATATGGACTAAGCCATCTTGATGTACCCCTATATCCACAAAAGCACCAAAGTTAGCGACATTGGTAATAACTCCCTCTAACACCATATCTGGTTTTAAATCTCCAATTTTCTCAACGCCTTCTTTGAAAGTTGCCGCTTTGAATTCAGGTCTTGGATCTCTACCTGGTTTTTCAAGTTCTTGCAGAATATCGGTGACGGTTGGCAAACCAAATTTTTCGTCTATATAGCGCGCAGGATCGAGACTTTTCAAAAAATCCTGGTTACCCATAATTTCTTTAAAAGTTTTATTTTGTTCAGCCAGAATACGCTCTACCACAACATACGATTCCGGGTGGACGGCAGAAGCATCTAATGGCTCATCTCCATCTATTACTCTCAAAAATCCTGCTGCTTGTTCGAAAACTTTTTCACCCAAACGCGGAACTTTTTTAAGCTGCTGCCGCTTCTTAAACGCACCGTGTTCGTCGCGAAATGCCACAATATTTCTGGCAATGCTTTCACTCACGCCAGCCACGCAGCTCAGCAAAGGAACAGATGCCGTATTCAAATTAACACCCACCGCATTAACACAATCTTCCATCACCGCACGCAACATACGCATAAGCTTAACTTGGTTAAGGTCATGCTGATATTGCCCCACACCAATAGCTTTGGGATCTATCTTCACTAGCTCCGCTAGTGGATCTTGCAGACGACGGCCAATGGACACCGCGCCTCTATAAGACACATCCAGATCAGGAAATTCTTGAGCAGCAAGCTCAGAGGCAGAATACACAGACGCTCCAGACTCAGAAACAACTAAACTGGTCAGTTTCAATTCAGGATGTTGTTTTTTGAGTTCACTAATGAGCTTATCCGTTTCTCTAGAAGCAGTACCATTTCCGATACTTGCCAGCTCAACACCGAACTCCGCACAAAGCTTAGCTATCTCTGCTACAGAAGCAGCCCAATTATTTTTAGGCGGATGTGGAAATACTGTGGTGTGTGCAAGTAATTTGCCCGTACCATCAATCACAACGACTTTGACGCCTGTTCGTAATCCTGGATCTAGTCCTAGTGTTACACGAGAGCCTGCAGGTGCCATCATTAATAGATTTTTTAAATTACTAGCGAAGACTTTAATAGCCTCTTCTTCTGCTTCTTCTCTAAGCTTCACAGCCAATTCTACTTCTAATTTCAAGAATAGCTTGATACGCCACATCCATGCACAGGTTTCTATCAACCAAGGATCGGCCGGGCGTCCTTGATCTGAAATATTAAAGGTATGTTGAATTTTTTGAAGGCATTTGGTCTCATCAATTTCATTGAGTATCAAACTGATTTTTAAAATGCTCTCTTTTTGACCGCGCATCAACGCTAATGCACGATGTGACGGGATTTTTTTAATCGGTTCTCGATATTCAAAATAGTCTTTGAATTTAGCACCTTCTACTTCTTTATTTTTCATCACCTCACTTTTCATGACACCATGCTGCCATAAAAATTCTCGCAAGTGCCCTAATAATTCAGCATGTTCAGCGAACGACTCCATCAAAATATGTCGAGCACCTTCTAACGCTTTTTCAGCAGAATCAACTCCTTTTTCAGGATTAAGAAATTGTTGTGCAATTACTTCAGGATGGAGACTTGGATCTTGGTGAAGTTGCTCAGCTAAAGGTGCTAAGCCAGCTTCCCTAGCTATCTGTGCCTTAGTATGGCGTTTAGGCTTATAGGGTAAATATAAATCTTCTAGCGATGATTTGGTATCTGCCGCCAAAATACTTTTTTCTAATTCCGGCGTTAGTTTTCCCTGGGCTGCAATCGTCTCTAAAATGGTTTGACGACGCTCTCCTAATTCACGTAGATAGTACAAACGCTCTTCTAAATGACGTAAATTTGTGTCAGTTAAGCCTTCTGTCACCTCTTTGCGATAACGAGAAATAAAAGGGACTGTTGCCCCATCATCCAGTAACGCTATAGCTGCTGTTACTTGCTGAGGCTTTACATTTAATTCACTAGCAATAATTTGACTGACATTCATAGACTACGACTCAGCTTCGATAATAGTAACTTTCTCAATAACAACATTTTCAACCGGCACATCTTGGTGACCTGCACGGCTCGTTGTCTTCACTACTTTAATCTTATCAATCACATCCATACCCTCAACCACTTCGCCAAAAACGCAATAGCCAAAACCATTGACAGTTTCATTTTTAAAGTTGAGAAAGTCATTATCCTTTACATTAATAAAGAACTGAGTACTAGCAGAATGTGGGTCTGGCGTGCGAGCCATAGCAATAGTGCCTCGCTTGTTGCTTTTACCTTTACCTGCTTCATTCTGGATAGTGGGTTGTTTAGTTTTTTCTCGCATATCCGTATTAAATCCACCGCCTTGCACCATAAACCCATCGATCACACGATGGAAGATAGTGTTATTGTAATAACCATCAGCTGCATGTTTTAAAAAATTTTTTGCGGTGTCGGGGGTGTTTTCAAAATCAAGTTCGATGACAATATCACCGTGATTGGTGTGTAATTTAAGCATGCTGTCTCCCAGAGGTTTTAATT
The DNA here is from genome assembly GCA_029266595.1 of Gammaproteobacteria bacterium. Lineage (GTDB taxonomy): Bacteria > Pseudomonadota > Gammaproteobacteria > JAURND01 > JAURND01 > JAQSWO01. The sequence continues at coordinate 19,203 of JAQSWO010000018.1, read as the reverse complement.
ATGACGTACTATAAAGGTTGGGATTCTCTCCCAAAAAATCTTGGATTGCAAAAAAGTCGCGTTGCGATAAGATAAGAATGGCTTTTAAGTACGACTTTAGCTTTTATTCATGGACGAACCATAATGACAACACACCCCTTACTAAAAAACAAATACCTATATCTTCTTCTTTCTCTGGTTTCCTACTTTGTAATCATGGCCCTTTTGACCGACCACAAAGTTGAAGGAGAGATTCATACAATTACCTTCCCACTCGTCATTTTATTTTCTGTGTATTCCATCTCACATCATAAGATCGTTCTAGGTATTGCGCTGAGCCTAGCAATAGCGACTTTTGTGGAGAATTGGTTCTTTGATTTTTCTAGTACGCCTACCAATGCATGGGCAGTTGCTAATTATGTCACCAGTCTACTGTTTCTCTGTACTATTACTTATTCCGTGATTGATAACCTGCTAAGCCATAAAGAAGTCACCATAGACACGCTATTAGGCGCGATCTGTGGATACCTTATGATAGGGTTTATTTGGACATTTTTTTATATGATTATCGCAGTCATGAATCCTAATTCCTTTTCTAATACATTAGAATCCGGCAATGCTCAGCAAAGACTGCAACATTTTTCCTACTATAGCTTTTCTTCTCTAACTGCCTTGGGCTACGGGGATATTTTAGCTATCTCCAGTCTGGCCAGGACCTTATCCTGGTTAGAAGCCGTTGTCGGTCAGTCTTACTTGGCCATATGGATCGCGCAGTTGGTCGGCTTGCGGGTGGTCCATAAACATATTCACTGACTTTCCAAATCCTCCTAAATAGCACTTCTCTAAACCGTCACCCCGAAAGCCACGGAACGTTTTGCCGTCCCTAATATTTCTTCAGCACCTTCAAATTGCTCCTCTCCCAATCGTTCATTTCAAAAAATCTCTCTATCTCTAATCGTTACCAGGAAAGCGGCTGCAATCCCTTGCATTTTCGAAATTCACTGACATAATGTGTCACAAAGTGGTTCAAAGTGGGAGAAAGTAGTGTTCCGTGGCATAAACTTAGTTCAGTTAGACGCGAAAGGACGAGTTGCTATTCCCTCTCGTTATCGTACTCAGCTAGATGAAGCCACCGATAACCAATTTATTGTAACTATAGATACACAAGAATCATGCTTACTGCTTTACCCATTACGTGAATGGGAAATAATTGAAGAAAAAATCCAGGGGCTCCCTGCTTTCGACAAACAAGCTCGCCGCATTCAACGGCTGCTGATTGGACATGCAACGGATGTGGAGCTAGATGGCAATGGAAGAATTTTAATTCCACCATTGCTAAGAGAATACGCAGAACTTGAAAAACAAGTAATGCTGGTCGGACAAGGGAAGAAGCTTGAAATATGGAGCGAACAAAATTGGCAAACTAGCCGGGATGGCTGGCTAAATAAAGATGATAATGAGGACGAGTTGCCTGCTGACTTGCTGTCTATATCGTTGTAACTGGCAACTGTTTATCTCTGTTGGGTAGCACTTGTTTGAGGCTACACTCAGTGGTAGGAAAGATCTTGGATCGCATGGATGCGGTCACAGAGCGTACATGGATGCATTCATCGCATGTTTACTCCTACCACTGAGCGTAGCCTTAATTTGTGCGAAATGAATGAATGAGCGAGTAGAGTACTAATGAAATACCATAACTTGTTATCTGCGGATAAGGATGTCCATTTTAAGACAAGGCAACTATTTACTTTTTAGTTTAATGCTTTTTGAGGCGAAGCGTTAATCTGAAAGACGAATAGTTATATGGTATTTCATTAGTACTTTGAGCCTGCATTAAGCCTGAGCACCTATCGGATGTTCAGGTTAAATGCTTAGATAAGGTATACCCTTAACTATTACCGAAGCCAGAAATTTCCTCACTGCGTTTCGAGAGTTCCATTCTTGTTATAGCTTGCGCAAACTCGATAAAGCACTGATCAAAAGCACGAGCAAATAGCATGACGAATTGTTACCGAGCAAAAAAAAGTTTAGTGGAAAATATAAACTTGGAACAAGTTGAGCATAAACCCGTACTGCTTAAAGAAGTCTTAACACAGCTGGCCATTAAACCAGACGGAAAATACATAGACTGTACCTTTGGAAGAGGTGGGCACTCAAGAGCCATCCTTGAATGTCTAGGTAAAAAGGGGCAGTTATTTGCAATGGACAGAGATGAGACGGCCATCTCTGCTGCAACTGAGAATCCGCTGTTTCAGGATGAGCGTTTCTCAATTGCTAAAGGAAGTTTCTCAACACTCTATCAACACGTGGAAAAAAAAGGTTGGGTGGGAAAAGTGAACGGAATCCTAATGGATGTAGGTGTTTCCTCTCCACAATTGGATGATCCGCGTAGAGGGTTTAGCTTCCTGTCAGAAGGACCGCTGGATATGCGCATGGATAGCGCACAAACACTTAAGGCAGCTGATTGGGTAAACAGGGCTGAAGAGAAAGAAATCAGCTACGTGCTCAAAACCTATGGTGAAGAGCGTTACCACAGACGAATTAGCAATGCCATTATCAAAGCACGCGAACAAGCTGCGATAACAACAACAACTCAACTGGCTGATATTGTAAGCAAAGCGCATCCCAATTGGGAAAGGCACAAGCATCCGGCCACACGCGCCTTTCAGGCCATTCGCATCCTTATTAATGCAGAACTTGAAGAGCTAGAGAAAACACTAGAAGCCTCTATAGAGATACTAGCACCACAAGGACGCCTGCTTATTATCAGTTTTCACTCATTAGAACACCGCATCGTAAAACAATTTATGAACAAGTACAGCAAAAGCGATTTACCCAGGCATCTTCCTGTTAAACAAGCAGATCTTGAATTGCAATTAAAAATCAAACGTGTCAACGGCACTATTACTGCTACTGATGAAGAATTAGCAGAAAATCCGCGCGCAAGAAGCGCTGCTTTGAGAGTCATGGAAAAAAGACTATGAACACAGCCATCAGAGCACTTACCGCACCACTGCATTTTGCCTTCCCTGCTTTTTTCAATACTAGGCCCAAATTTAGTATTTGGCTGCTAGCATTTTTAGTTATGCTTTCCGGATTTTCAACCGTCTACATGAGCGATATCAATCGCCGCATGGTCACCGCATTAGAAGATGCGCAAACACATAAACTCTACCTAGAAACACAATGGGACAGACTGTTGCTAGAACGTAGCACTTGGTCATCGCAATCTAGAGTTCAAGAGATTGCCAGCGCTTCTTTTGGCATGATCACGCCCGATCCAACAAGCGTGACGACCATTAATTTGAGGGGCTGAATGTGCGGCGTGATTGGCGATTTTATGCTGTTTTAGCCCTATTGATCGCTGGCACTGCTGTACTCGTCTTTCGCATGATCTCACTGAGTGTCTTAGATCGTAACTTTTTAGTCAAAGAAGGCGAAGCACGCAGTATTCGCACTATAGACATCCCAGCCTATCGCGGCATGATTATAGATAGAAATGGTGTTCCCATGGCAGTCAGTGCATTGGTCAACGCCATATGGGTCAATCCAAAGATATTTTCTCCTGATGAAAAAGAGCTTAATGAGCTCTCAACCATCCTTCACATCCCCGCCGAAAAAATCGCACAAAAATCCGAACCAGGTGGCAAGCGCTCATTTGCGTACATCGCACGAGGCATTTCACCGGAAACTGCCGAAGAAATTAACGCCATGAAAATTCGTGGGCTTCACTTCCAAAAAGAATATAGAAGATTTTATCCGTCTGCCGATGTTTCAGCACAATTGCTAGGCGTCACTAATATAGATGATCAAGGACAGGAAGGCTTAGAACTAGCTTTCAATGATTGGCTCAAGGGCGTCCCAGGCAAAAGACAAGTAATTAAAAATAGGCTAGGACAAATTATCAGCAGTCTTGATGTGATCAGGGAACCACAAGAAGGTAGAGATTTACAACTCAGCATAGACTCACGCCTTCAGCATCTAGCTTATGATGCGCTACTAGAAGCATTACCCAAATATAATGCAGAATCAGGTTCAATCGTTATCCTCAATCCCAAGACAGGCGAAATACTCAGCATGGTAAACGCCCCTTCATACAACCCAAACCATCGAGAAAAACAAAATAGTCATCACCGAAATCGCGCCGTCACCGATTTATTTGAACCTGGCTCCACCATGAAACCTTTTAGCATTTTAAATGGATTAGCCAGCGGCAAATACACCCCTAAAACCATGATAGACACCAATCCTGGATGGATGAAAATTGGGAAATACACGATCACAGAAGCCGGCAATAAAAACTACGGAGTGACCACTGTGAGCGGTATTTTGCAAAAATCTAGCAATATCGGAACCGTCAAAGTCACATTATCATTACCGCCCAAAAGCCTATGGCAACTACTGACTTATATGGGATTTGGCGAAAAAACAGGTAGCGGCTTTCCGGGCGAAAGAACGGGTGTTCTGATAGAAGAACGGTTTAACCGCCCCACAGAACTCGCTACCATGGCCTATGGATACGGGCTTTCCGTCACTGCTCTACAATTGGCACAAGCCTATGCCATACTGGCGGGACATGGCGAAAAGCATCCTGTTACTTTTGTCAAAACAGACCAGCCCGAAAGCAGCAAACAAATCGTGAGCAAAGAACTTGCCGAACAAATACTCAGCATGCTTAAGGAAGCAGCCGAAGACGGTGGGGGCACTAAAGCCAAAATTCCTGGCTATCAGGTAGGCGGCAAAACAGGAACCGCCTATATGCTAGGTCCTAATGGATACGACAAATCGCGTTATACCTCTTCCTTTGTTGGCATAGCACCACTGTCTGATCCACAACTGGTGTGTGTTGTTGTGATACACGGTGTGAAGGGAACAGTTCATTATGGTTCACAGGTTTCTGCGCCTATCTTCGCTAAGGTCATTAGTAGCGCATTGCGTTATTTGAACATTCCACCTGACGATTTAAGCTATCAATAGAGCACTGACTATGGACATAAAAAAATTACTTAATAATATCGTTAGCTGGCCTGATGACCACGACATAGAAATCACTGGATTATCATTCGATAGCCGACTTACTCAAGTAGGAGATTTATTTCTCGCACATGCGACCAGTATCGAACTTCATGAACAATACATCGCACAAGCCATTAAGAAAGGCGCTGTCGCCATTCTGAGAGAGACCCAACCTTCACTCGAAACATTTACAATTCGAGTGGTGCAAGACCGTAGCATCCCCATCCTCTGCGTCGATGCCTTGGCTAGCAAGGCGGGCATCATTGCTGCACGTTTTTATGAAAACCCTTCTGACAGCTTATTACTTATAGGCGTTACAGGCACCAATGGAAAGACATCATGTTGCCAGTTTATTGCTGAAATACTAGAAAAAACACATCGACGCTGTGGAATTATTGGCACTTTAGGCACAGGCTTTCCCCACAAAATTACACCAGGGTCACTGACCACACCCGATGCAATCACCTTACAAAAAACGCTTTCTACGCTTCAACAAGCCGGTGCAAGATACATCGCCATGGAAGCCTCCTCGCACAGCCTGGTACAACGTCGTACCGCCGGCATACAATTCGACATTGGCATTTTCACCAACCTCACTCAAGATCATCTAGACTATCATGGCAACATGGAAAATTACGCTCAAGCCAAACGTCTACTTTTTGCAGAATATCCCTTGAAATACGCTGTCATCAACGCAGACGACCCCTTTGGGCAAAAGCTACTCTCAGAATACGCTAGTCAATTTCCGTGTTATGCCTATACCCTTTCCGATACAAAAACAAACGTGCCTACTATCTCAGCTCATAGAATTAAGCTCACTGCGCACGGCATCTCTGCATATATAGAAACGCCTTGGGGAGAAGGACAAATAAAAACCTCTCTACTAGGCCGGTTCAATCTGAGTAACCTATTAGCCGCTATTGCAACACTTAGCATCATAGGCTGTCCATTACCCCAAATCCTAACGCAAATTTCATCATTGACTACCGTCCCCGGTCGCATGCAAGCCATAGGCGGTGGAAAATTACCATTGGTTGTGATCGACTATGCGCACACACCCGACGCCCTTGAAAAAGCGCTGACCAGTTTAAGAGAACACACGCATGGCAAACTATGGTGCGTATTTGGCTGCGGCGGGAATCGCGACGCTGACAAACGCCATTTAATGGGAGAAATTGCAGAACGTTATAGCGATCAAATCATTATCACCGATGACAATCCACGCTTTGAAAATCCAGATAAAATTATAGACGATATCACGCAAGGACTACTCTGCCCTTGGGCAGCTGAAGTGGAACAAGATAGGCAGACTGCCATTGCTCACGCGATCGATTGCGCAGAAGCGGGGGATGTCATACTCATCGCAGGCAAAGGCCATGAAACCTATCAACAGATTATGGACGAGAAAATACCGTTTAATGATCTAGAACAAGCCCGAGAAAATACCGTTTAATGATCTAGAACAAGCCACTATCCATCTGAAACTTAAAAAAGCAGATGCGAAAAATAAAACAGAAGATGCGGATGTTTTTGAGTAACGAATACAACACAATATTGCATACCACCATACACTGCTCTCAAAAAGCAGCGAAAGCACCAAGAGGACCAAACATGCCCTATCAATTATCCACTATCCAAAACCTATTCAACGCCAAACACACCGGCGATGACATAACATTTCAATCTATCAGCATTGACACTCGCACCCTTCAACCTGGTGACTTATTTATTGCCATCATTGGCGAACATCTTGATGGGCACGACTTTATAAAAGCAGCTGAAGAGAAAAAAGCTGCAGCGGTGCTTGTGAGCAAACCGGTCCATACCAATCTCCCTACCCTACTTGTTGAAGATACAACAAAAGCACTAGGACAATTAGCTGCTTATCATCGCGACCAATTCGATATTCCCATCATAGGTATCACTGGCAGTTGTGGCAAAACCACCACTCGATCACTTGTTGCGAACATACTGCAACAAGCCAACCCTACCCTTTCAAGCCTAAAAAGCTTTAACAATGCTATTGGTGTTCCCTTAACCTTATTAGGACTGAATGACACGCATCGATATGCCGTGGTAGAAATGGGTACTAATCATTTTGGTGAAATCTCCTACCTAACCCACATTGTTAAACCCACAATTGCATTAATTACCAACGCAGCACCTGTACATTTAGAAGGTCTTGAAAGTGTTGAAGGCGTCTCTCGGGCCAAAGGAGAAATTTTTGAAGGACTATCAGAAGATGGCATTGCCATCATTAATGCTGATGATCCCTTTGCCAGGTATTGGACACAACTCGCTTCTCCCAGAAAATGCCTCACCTTTAGCATAGAGGGACATGCAAATGTGTACGCCAAAGACATCCAATGCAACAATCAAGATATCACCACTTTCACATTGGTCACCCCCACTGAAGAAATTCCTATCCAGCTTCCATTGTTAGGCAGACATAATGTCGCTAATGCTACCGCTGCCGGCTGCATTGCATACGCATTATCTATTAGACCTAAATATATCCAAACAGGTATCGCTACCGTCGTTCCTGTTGACCATCGCCTGAATGTTTATACCGGTTATCAAGGGGCTCGCATCATTAATGATAGCTATAATGCCAACCCTACTGCTTTTAAAGCAGCCATTGCCATCCTGGCCGACCAGCCCGGTAAAAAAATATTGGTATCAGGAGATATGAAAGAATTGGGAGAGCATGCCGAACAGTACCACGAGCAACTGGGCATTGAAGCGAAAAAACAAGGGATTGAGTTCTTGTACACCTACGGGGAGCTCAGCAAATTTGCAGCCCAAGCTTTCGGAGAAAATGCGCAACATTTCCTTGACCAAGAGGAATTGATCGCTACACTAAAGCCCCTTTTGAACGACCAAACTACTGTGCTGATTAAAGGTTCTCTTAGTATGAATATGAGGCATGTTGCGGAAGCACTGAAGGAAAACTAACCCACTCTCCCTTTAAGGAAAAAACAAAGGCTTCTCCATGCTCCTCTGGCTCACCCAATTTCTTCACCAATACTATGAAGGCTTCCGTGTTTTTCAATACCTCACCTTCCGCTCCATTTTAGGAACCCTCACTGCCTTGGGGATTACGCTACTCATCGGCCCTTGGATGATACGAAAACTCAACCAATATCAAATGGGGCAAGTCGTACGAAACGACGGTCCCCAAACCCATCTCAAAAAAACAGGTACACCCACCATGGGCGGCGCACTGATACTCACCTCTATCGCCATCAGTACATTACTCTGGGGGGATCTCTCTAATAAATATATCTGGCTATTGCTCATTGGTACTTTGGGCTTTAGTACTATCGGCTTTCTGGACGACTATCTTAAAATTAGCCACAAAAATCCCAAAGGCCTAAGAGCAAAATGGAAATATCTCTTTCAATCTATTCTAGGTCTCGGCATTGCGTTTATCTTATATTTTAGTGCGCAAACTCCAGCAGAAACTCAATTAATTATCCCATTGTTCAAACATGCCAGCATTAACCTAGGGCTACTCCTTATTCCTTTTGCCTATTTTGTGATTGTTGGGAGCAGCAATGCAGTTAATCTGACTGATGGCTTAGATGGATTAGCCATACTACCTTGCGTAATGATCGCCGCAGCTTTAGCAGTATTTGCCTATCTTTCAGGTAATATCCAATTCTCTCAATACCTCGTCATCCCTTATATTCCAGGCACAGGCGAAGCTGCTGTTTTTTGCGGAGCACTGGTCGGCGCAGGCTTGGGGTTTTTATGGTTTAACACCTACCCTGCACAAATTTTTATGGGCGATATAGGTTCACTAGGCTTAGGCGCAGCATTGGGAATTCTGGCCGTCATCGCCAGACAGGAGTTGGTGTTCTTTATTATGAGTGGGGTTTTTGTAATGGAAACACTATCCGTTATTCTTCAAGTAGCCTCATTTAAACTAACCGGCAAACGTATTTTTAGAATGGCGCCTATACATCATCATTTTGAACTTAAGGGCTGGCCCGAGCCTCGTGTGATTGTGCGTTTTTGGATTATCACTTTTGTCTTAGTGTTGTGCGGGTTGGCAACATTAAAGCTGAGGTGACACCCAAACTCAGCGGGTCGCCGAGGCCGAATTAAGTACTTAAAGCCTCATCTCCCCGAGGTATTTCCCCCTCATTCGATTTGTACCCTAAACCGTACGAATCAACTTATAGCCTGTCTTTTGGCTAATATCGTAACGTTTACATAAGTCCGTAAAGTTAAATTCCTTCTTTAGCCAATCTCCTATAAATTTTAATTTCTCTTTTTTAACATCTGTTATTGACCAGCTCATAGGCAACACCTCCTTTAGTGTTACCTATCATCCCGGTTTAAACTGTTACCAGTCTACCCGGTTTGTACCGAGGGTGCGTGGCGACCTTCCTCGTTCTCACGCAGGAGCGTGGGAACGAGGAAAAAGCAACACTATCTACTTGAAAGCAGCAGAAGCAGTACTTTGATCTACTGGTCCCGGCGGCACATTACCGTTTACTACGGGCTCATAATCATCCCAAACGGGAGGCCCACCTGCATAGCTCTGCTTTGGCTTTTCGCTTTCACAAGCGACACGATTCGATTCCTTGCCACTTCTCCCAAATTTACGCGAGGAATTAAGCTTGGGGGTGGTGGTTGAGCGGGATGCTGAAGTAGCTGAGCGCTTATCAGAGACAGGATTTGGAGAAGTGGGAGGAGCTGGAGGTAAACCGTTCTGATAAACATTACCAGCGCCCTGAATTGCGGATTGTTGACCAGGATGATGAGCAGCATCTTGCAGACTTTGCAGGTGCCTTAGATCAGGGTTATAAGTCATATGAATATAAAGAGCCACCACAAGAAAAACCAGCGCTAGACCAGCCAAACTTCCAATACCTATGGGAAGAAGCAATGGCCCCACATCCGCCGTAATGCCCACATACTGCAATACGGACGTTAATATTGGTTGGATTACTGCGACAGTTTCAGCTAAATACTCAGTACCTACAAGCGCTGCACCAATAATCATTAACACAGCTGCTCCAACAAGGATTTTGGCAATATTGGAAGGGGATAACCTTGCCTTCCGGCCGCCGTAGATAATCGCAGCCAGCAGCATAGCAGCTACCAATCCGACCCCGGCAGCACTCACCAATCCGCTACCAACTAACGAGGAATAAGTGCCATTTGCAAGAAAAGCGATGCTGGCAGCAACAATGGTCATCGTAAAAAATACTGTTAGCCTTTTCTTAGCCAGACCCCATGCGCTTCTCAGTGTATCACTATCTCTTCCGCTCAGGCGTAGCTTCAAGTCTTTAGAAGTGAGCAGTTTTTGCAATTTGAAGCCATTAATTGAAGCCAGTTGCAGGTCTGTTAAGCATAGAATAATAAGATTTATTTGGTTCACCTTTTTGAGCGAATCTTCCTTTTCTTTATCTAGTGCTGGTTTCAGTTTTGCTAAAACTTTAATAAGATTAACTATTTTATTGCCTAGGCTACTCTTCATTGAACCTTCAACTGAAGCTTCCTCAAGCTTTTCTAGAAATGGAATAAGTTGAACTATTATCTTATCTAGCTCTTGCCTCAATCCTATACCTGAAACTGCTTTTAATTTTTCTGAAATAACAGAATTTACTCTGCCCAGTTCAAGCTCTAAGCCATCAAGTAAAACGAGTCGAAGGTCCGCTAGACTTCGATCAAAACGGTCTATGTTATTCTTTTTTAGAAGATTGTTTAATTTATTTAGTCTCTCTAAGATTTCTAAACCTTCAAACGAGCACTCCTGAAGATATGTTAAACTTTTAACAAGAGATGTTATTTTTGCATGATCGTCAGCTGGAGATATTTTAGAGAGCGCTAAAATATCAAGATCAAGATCTACTTCAATCAGCTTTTCTCGTAAAAATTTAGCGTCTATTTGAGCTTGAGCTTCTGGTGATGAGTCGTGCTTAACTTCTTCTTCCATAACCCCTCCAAATATAATTTTTCTTCATTAAACCTACTTGTGATACATAAGCGGCCACTTCTTCACTGGGCATTATATAGTACTATTCGATTATCCACGCATAGAAAAAACATAAGGCCGTTTATTCTTAGTATTTTTGCTTTTCAAGTCGATATTCTTTAATCATACCATAAAGCTTCATGAATTTAAAAAAAATATCTTATTCAGATCAAAAATAATAATTAAGCGACTTTATTCAACAAACTCCTAGTCGCTTTCACTGGATCATCCGCCTGAGTAATAGCCGATATCATAGCCGCCCCATTCACACCACTTTTAATTACATCTTGTATATTCCCCTCATTAATCCCCCCTATAGCCACTAAAGGGTAATCAACCAGCTGCCTGATCTGCTTTAATTTTTCTATTCCCTGAGGATCAAAAGGCATTTGTTTACTAGTGGTTGAAAAAATAGGCCCAAAGGCTATATACGATGGACGATGCGCATGCGCTGTTGCCAATTCCTCATAGCTATGCGTACTTAAACCCAAACGCAGGCCGGCATTTTTTATTTGCTGGAGGTCCGCTGTTAAAAGATCTTCTTGGCCCAAATGCACACCATAAGCACCATACTTGATGGCTAAATCCCAATAATCATTAATAAAGAGCCTGGCTTGATATTTTTTTGCGATTGTAACAGCTTGTTGGATCTCATTTTCAAGCGCCTCCCCTATCTTATCTTTTACACGCAGCTGAATGGTTTTAATTCCTAACGGCAACAGTATAGAAAGCCATTGTGCTGTTTCGACCACGGGATACAAACCTAAGTCATAGCCACAGACAGGAAAAGCTGTGGGAGTATCTTGCAATGGATGCTGAGATAAATAAGGAAGATAAGCTTGCTTCTCTAAGACGACGGCATGCGGCAACAACAGAGAACCTGAGCCATAGGCCTTAGCGTCTACCACGTTCTGTGTCACATACATTTTAGCCATCACCAATGCTTCCTTTAAGGTAATGCCTCGCGCCAAAAAAGCTGCAATGGCTGATGATAAGGTACACCCTGTGCCATGATAAACGCTGTGATTGAGTTTTTCCTGGATTGCTTGTGATAATTTTTCCTGGGTTGCTTCGTCGCAAGCTCTTCGTAATGACGCTCGCAACGAGAAGTGCTCTCGCTTTGAGGACAACCAAAAATGCGCAGAACCATCTGTCCAGTAATCTTGGCTGAACGGGTCATGCTGAAAATGCCCCCCTTTAATCAAGACATTTTTCACCCCTTTGGACAACAAAATATCTGCAGCGATTTTAATATCTTCATGAGTATAGATCGGCTTACCACTTAATGCTTCTGCTTCTGGGATATTCGCTGTCAGCACTTCGATAAAAGGATAAATTGAAGCAAGAATATCGCAATACTCATCTTCTTTTGACAAAAGCAAAGGATCGCCCGAACCTGCAACAATCACCGGATCCAACACGACTGGCCCTTTATAGTCGGCAAGAAACGATCGAATCTCAGCGACATTATCACTGTCTCCTATCATGCCAATTTTAATCGCTTGAGGAGGTAGATCATGCGCCAAAGCTTGAATTTGCTGCCGAATATTCTCAGCAGGCAAGCAAAGCACATGCTCCACTGCCATAGTATTCTGCGCAGTAATAGCAGTAATCGCAGAGCAACCATGCACTCCCAAGGCATGAAAAGTATGGAGGTCTGCTTGAATACCGGCACCACCGCCAGAATCAGATCCAGCAATGGTCCAGACGATAGGAAGACGGTCGCTCATTTTTCAACCTGCCAAAAAGGAGTATCTAATAAAGGTGTACTCGGTTCTGCCATCTGTCTCTCTTGCATGACGCCCACTTCATAAGCCATACGCCCTGCGCTAATGGCTGTGGCAAATGCGGAGGCCATACGAACGGGGTCTTTTGAAATAGCCACAGCCGTATTTAATAATACAGCGTCCACTCCCCACAGTACTAAATCTTCCGTACAATACGGAAATACTTCAAATCCATCAGTAATTAATATTTTGGCCGCCTCTAAGAGTCCAAATAGATCAGGTTGTAACGTGTAAGTATCACCTATTACTTCTAACTTAATCCAATTTGTCCCAAAAACTTCTCTCGCCATATATGCCATATTCACAGCATCTTTCACGTTCATACATCCTGCCGTATTGGGGAGTAAATGACAGGGAAGTTGTTTAATCACGTCCCAAAATGGCCCGCCTTCTTTTCGGCCAAATTGTTCTCGTTTAAGCGATACTGTAATAACATGCGTGCCTGATACCTCAATAGCTTCTCTCATAACTTCTAAAGAAGGATATCTAGAAGTACCTAATAACAGACGACTACTAATAACATGATCACCTACTTTCCACATCACCCCACCCTCTTAATATAAGCTCTACACACGACAAAGTTTTCCATGCAAAAGCTTTTTTGCTTAATTCTTTCTATTCTTGGCTCTCACAACTCCTGCGTGGAAATGTATATTTTCCACAATAACATTATCCTCCTTGCATAGGAACGATGACATCTACTTTATCGCCTTCACGAATACAAACCGAAGCATATGTTGAGCGTGGCACAAATGTTTGGTTCACCGCGACGGCAAATCCATTTTCCTCATAACCCTGCTGCACTAATAATTCCGCCAATGTTAATTCGCGCTCCATTGAAAGAGATACATTATTAAATAAAATTATTTGCATCTATCTTCTCCCATAAATTTGAATAAATAACAGACGCTACACCATGCTGAATGTATTGCATTGCATCCTTCACTAACGAAGGCGCCACTAAAAAACCATGTCGATATAAGCCATTTATAGCGACCAAACCATCCGTATATTTTATTTTTGGCAAATGATTCGCTAAAGTAGGACGCAGATGGGTCATTGTTTTGATGATACGTGCCTCTAAGAATCCCGAGTGCAGGTAACAAGCACTAGATAATAATTCTAATGCTGTCCGCACAGAGATATTGCTTTCATCCTCTGATTCAATTTCACTCGCACCCAACATGTAATGATGGTGTTTTCTAGGAACAATATACAAATAGTGTTTTGGACTGAGCAATCGTACAGGGCGCGTGATATTCACATCAGGTGCATGCAATAAAATGACTTCACCTCGCACGCCTCTTAAATCCGAGAATATTGCTTTTGCACTTAAGCCCCGGCAATCAAACACTACATCAAATTGGTAAGTATCACGCTGCGTTATGATTTTTGAAGGCATAACATTTAATACCTTCTCACCCAAATAAAACTGTACTGATGCATTTTTTAAATAATGCGCGAGCTTTTCCAAGATGACCGTATTATCCAAACATCCTTCTTTTGTAAAATAAAAAGCAGACCCCCATTTTGCTAACTCAGGCTCAAGCGCTAAAATCTCCGTTTGATTTAATATTTGACACTGCGTCTTATCCTGCAATTTATCTCGAATGATATGCGTGAATCGCTGCAATTCTGAGAAGTCATTGGGGTGAGAAACAACCAAGCTACCACGACATTGAAAATACTCAGTCGCATCAAGCGCGCCTACAATATTCGGCCAATGGTGAAGTAATGCGACGCTACCTAAATCAAAAATCACTTCACCACATTTTTCTAGCTCTGTCATAGGCGTCAATAAACCAGCTGCCACCGCAGAGCAATTGTGCATTTCCATGCTTGCCTGCTGATCAAACAACGCTACAGACCAAGCTGCATTCACCAATTCAAACGCCATCAAACGCCCTAAAATACCTGCTCCTACCACACCTGCTTTCATTCGCTCATACCAAATGCCATGCTGACTTCTTTATCCCTAAAAGCCAAACCAAGTTTCAGAATTCTCTGAACACCCTTTTGTCGCAAGGCAGTTTCATAGTCACGCGCATTAATTTGTGCTAATGCTTGTTCAGCAGATTTTTCTAATATTACATTTTCTTCAGCAACTTTAAATTCTATGATCAAACCGAGTTTGGTGAGATCTTTTGGAGTAATAGATACGTCATATCTTCCTTCACCGCTCTCTTTGTTCGATTCTACGATATGAGTTTCAGATAACCCAACAATCAGACCCAAGACAAATCCGTGGTAAAATTTTTCGGGATAATGCCCTTTGACATCAAAACAGCTAGTAGATTCTTTTAAAAACCGCCTCAAAATACTTATAAATTTATCTACATCACCTTCAGTTAGGTTCTTTAAAAAATTTCGGTACACTTCAATGCCGAAAGGGTTTTCAAACCATTGACAAATTACATCTCTATATAAAGCATCCACTTCATGATTGGGTGTCTTTAAAGAGCAATCAAACCGCATGTTAACCGCTTGTTTTGCAACTATGGTTAAATAACCACTAAATAATAATAAATTCCATAAGGCGTTACCGTTGGTTGTCAAATCACTAAATGTCATATTTTCAGTGATCACTGCTTCTATTGATTCGCCCGCTAAGAGCAATTCAAATTTTTCTTTAATTTCAGGGCTCGCCAAAGCCATAGTTTTTTTAATCAAATCATTGCTACTGGTGCCTACCCAGTAAGGGGCTGTTTCACCTTTTGCATACAAACAATTAGCAATAGACCAGGGATTATAAATTTGATGGTCACCAATGGAGTAACCGTTGTACCAAGCTTTAACATTTGAAGCTAAATGTTCAAGATTTGCCTTTTTAAATACTTGATCCACTTCTGATTGGGTAAAACCAAAGCAAGTGGCATATTCAGCATTTAAGAGAGAATATATTTTTAGATTATTCACCCCTGAAAACAAGCTTTCTTTAGAGATGCGCAAAATACCTGTAATAACCGCGCGATGCAGGTCAGCATTACCTTTTAGCACACTGCCAAATATGCCACGCATTAAATCAATGATGTCACCGTAATGGTTATTCAAATAACCTGCTTGGATAGGCGTGTCATATTCATCAATCAGCAACCAAGGTTTTTTACCGTGATGCAAATGTAAAAACCTACAAAGCTCTTGTAGCGCAACTTTCAAAGCAGATTTACTATCAATTTTCCTATCTAATATTTGCTCATAGGTTTTTTTGTCACTGTCATCTAATTTAGTGCTACCTCTTAAGTAACGATGTTCTCTATAAACGGTAGAAATCAAGTACCACAATTGCTCACAAGCTTCATCAAAGTGAGTTGCATCCACATTTTTAAAACTGATAAAAATTATGGGATACTTACCTTGATGTTCCATGTAAGCACCACCGTCTATTCGTGCAATTTCCAAATGGTTAAACAGCTGCTTTGTTTCCAGCTGCCCTACTTTATCAGCCAAAAAGTGATGTAGCATGGACATATTAAATGTTTTGCCAAAACGGCGAGGGCGAGTAATGACAGAAACGTGCGCAATCTTATTATCCAAGATTTCTTTAATGAATAAGCTCTTGTCTACGAAGCCAATCTGACTAGAAACTGCTTCACCAAAGTTATCTAATCCAATCATTAAACTCATAACAACACCTTTTGTTCACTCATACCTTTAGAGGATGCTGACACTTCTAATATACTAGGCGCACCGCCAATTCCATGTGTCCAAAGCTCATGCTTACCCAAAACTGATCTCACTTCTTTTGAATTCCAAGTCGCATGAGTCTCAGAATTCAAAAGCTGAAGTGAGATGGCAATATAATTAATGCATGCACTCATTCATATCTGTTTCACACGTACGTAGTAAACGCGTGCGAGCATCCACACCTGCTAAAAAATGCAACAGTGCTTGTGCTGATGCTTTAGCTGCATTGTTGACAGTTGTTTGATCTCCACCCAACTTTTCTATCATTTTCTTTTCTGCTTCGGAATGCCAAACATCCGCTTCTTTGTGCACAGTAAAGAACGACAATGTCTTCTCATCATCAATGCCATAAAACTTACGCAAGCCATCTATCTTACTTTGGCTCACTGCAGGCAATTGAGATTCATAGGCATAAAGCGCTGACAGACCAACCAATGGATTAGGGTCTTTAGCTAATGCCATCAAGGTATCGATACATGCTTGTGTTGCTTCATTTCTTTCAGCATGCATGACTTGTTCCCGATCTAAACCTAGGCCTTCGGCAAAACGCAACCATAATTCCCGATGATTTTCATTACCGCGCTCTTCGTCGACTAAATTTTCCAAGAGTACTTGGCGCATTTCAGGATCTTCACAAGAAGCATGCACACTGCTAATTAAACGTGGAAAGGTACTTTCCAGCGCATAATACTGACCTGCGTAATATTGAAGGTCTTCTACAGTTAACTGGCCTTTAGACCAAGCCACATAGAACGCACTATTCAGCAGAGAGTTTTGACTGATGGTGTCATCGATGATTTGCCAATTTAAGCTCATTTGATTCTCCTTAAAAAATGGTTGAGGGATATGAACGAGAGGAGAATAGATGATTTGATTGGGGACGGTCAAGGCGGGCTATCTTCGCCAT
This sequence comes from Gammaproteobacteria bacterium, assembly GCA_029266595.1. Lineage (GTDB taxonomy): Bacteria > Pseudomonadota > Gammaproteobacteria > JAURND01 > JAURND01 > JAQSWO01. Next base: position 1,841 of record JAQSWO010000018.1, on the reverse strand, counting down.
GCTGAATGAAGTGAAAAACTCCTTTGGATTGCACGGTATTGGAGAGGCACAAGGCTAAGGATATGCATAGATCTTTTTCCAAAAACCAATCCCCTTTTAATTTTCTTGTCTTCATGCTCTGCGTGGGAATGCATACTAAGGTAGGGATTATGTAGATGAATCTCAAATTGTTATTATTTTAGTGGGTGAAACTATGCGGAGGTTGATTGAAAAGGTATTCATAAGACAGAAGGCTGCTACTACTTAATAATGCTTTATATATTCTGACGCATAGGGTAAGAACAAAAAAATAAGAGCTGATCTATCAAATTCGCGGTAGATCAGCTCACAAGATCAGGAAGATGGGATTAAACACTCATCTCTTTCTGGGACGATGCTATTACTTGCAGCGCCAACTTATCACCCACTACAGTCACACTCACCGTCCCTCCGTGAATCAACTGACCAAAATCACTCTCGCCATAGGACGCGCGCCCATTTTTCTGTCATAACCGTGCACTGTTAACCAACGGCGTGCTTCTGGAGTGAGTTTCAAGATAACATTTTTTTCACGTAACTGGACTTCTAATGCCACAATAAATTTATCTACGACCCTATTCAAAGTGCCTTCATCTAAATGTCCGAATGAAATAATGCTATCAAGACGATTACGGAATTCGGGTGAGAACAGCCGATTGACTGCTTCTAAATCATCGACATGGTCTGCATGTTGGTCTGCAAAACCCATATGAAGCCTTTCCATGTCTTCCGCACCTGCATTAGTTGTCATAATCACTACCACATGCCTGAAATCTGCCACACGACCATTATTGTCAGTCAATGTGCCATGGTCCATCACTTGCAAAAGGATATTAAAGATTTCTGGATGTGCTTTTTCTATCTCATCTAATAATAGCACTGCATGCGGGGCTTTGGTGACTGCCTCCGTCAAGAGACCTGATTGTTCATAACCCACATAACCCGGTGGCGCGCCGATGAGACGAGAAACTGCATGGCGTTCCATATATTCAGACATATCGAAACGAATCAATTCTATACCTAACATCTGTGCCAATTGCTGAGCAACTTCCGTCTTACCCACACCGGTAGGCCCTGAAAATAAGAAGGATCCTATGGGTTTTTCTGGCTCCCTCAAACCTGAACGTGCCAGTTTAATCGCACTTGATAGTGATTCAATAGCTTTATCTTGACCGAATACACGAAGCTTTAAATCTCTATCTAGATGGTGCAGCGCTTCTTTATCAGACATAGAAACGTTGGAAGAAGGAATACGTGCCATTTTTGCGATGACTTCTTCAATTTCATGCGGACCAATAATTTTCTTACGTTTGTGAACTGGCAAAATATATTGAAATGCAGCAGCTTCATCCATTACATCTATGGCTTTATCCGGTAATTTTCTTTCATTTAAATAACGTTCAGATAATACAGCAGCAGCTTTTAGTGCTTTTAGGCTATAAACAATGCGATGATGATTCTCAAATTTCTCCCTCAATCCTTTTAGAATCTCATAAGTTTGTTCAACGGTTGGTTCCATCACATCAATTTTCTGAAACCTTCTTGCCAACGCATGGTCTTTCTCAAAGGTACTGCGATATTCTTGCCATGTCGTTGAACCAATGCATTTTAGTTCACCTGAAGATAGTAATGGTTTCATTAAATTGGCAGCATCTATAGAGCCTCCTGATGCTGCACCTGCGCCAATAAGAGTATGAATTTCATCAATAAATACAATCGCATTAGGCATTTGCTGCAATGCTCTGAGGACAGATTTCAAACGTTTCTCAAAATCACCTCTATATTTTGTCCCAGCTAACAACGAACCCAAATCCAAGTTGTAA
>JAQSWO010000115.1 GCA_029266595.1 Gammaproteobacteria bacterium | reverse complement strand
ATGACTCCTCAAGAGGTGTTTTTCAATGCCGCAGAGTGTATCATTTTTTGATAGCTGACCGCACAGATATGTTCAAATATTGAGCAAGGAAACAAAGCCATATCACATCGCTATCAATGTTTAAGTCCTAATTAAGACCCTGTTATAGGTTGGAAAGCTTGCTTACCTACTGCACTCACTTCACTTCTTTGATTATGGACCAACGCTGCTTCCCTTTGCTGCTCTTGGAACAAACCAGCGCCAGGAATATACCGCTGGTTTTCTTGTGCGATAGGTGCAGAATTTTGCTCTGCTTCTTGCACTTGCTCCACCAATGATGCTTGCGCAACAATTGCCACAGCCTGAGCACCTGCAATGCTAACATCTAGTTCATTTGGCAAGTCCGCAATTTGCTGTGTGCGCCTATTTTGTAGAATCGCTATTGCACGTGCATCAACTGAAACCACTACTTCGGCGTAACCCTTATACGTGGCACGAACCTGTGTAGCCCGCTCCGCCGCCCATCTAACTCCCAACCGCCCCTCACCACGTGTAGGGGATTTTCCCGCGACTCCTGTGAGGTACCAGTCAAGTCCATATTCCAACCCTGCATCCATGTATCCCTTACGAGGCAAGGTTAGATCCGTAAAATCACGTATATGCTCTCTACGATCGCCCCAGTATTCAACAAACGAAAACGAACAATCGGGGCGACAGTATTGATTGATGACGTGCGCAGGTAGCCTGCGTTGTAGTCCCCCAATTTCTTTACACCAATATTCCCCGCCCTTCAAAAAATGAAAATCCTCATCACTCCTATCTTTTATGATATAAGTGTTTAAAGCTTTAACTAATGGCGTTAGGTCAAACTGCTTACCGTATTTGTTTTCAGCAAAATCACCCAGGCCTTCTTGTACCTCACGCCACTGAGCCTTTGCGCATTCGATCATCACTTCTGGTTTGGGAGAAGCAGCAAAGCAGTCTTTCATCATACGACACATATGAATATCGCCTGCCCATACTGCATATTGCCAACCTGAAATATGTTGAAAAACACGTCCAAACTTGTCACCTTTTTTGAGGCACCGTAAATCTGAGAGATCATCAAACCTCCCTTTGGAAAAGGCGAGTTCCGGAATTTCTTCGAGCATTATTTGGGCTTCATCTTGCTCCCCTCTTGCGACGTAACGGAAGAAGGTTTGCTTGTCTGCTTCGCTCACTTGATCTTTTTCATCTGCCACTACCGTTTGAGCCAGATTAACTTTTGACGAGCCAAAAAAATTAAAATTACCGAATAAACCTGATTTCTCTGATTTCCTGCGCTCTTGTTCTTCCCTTTTTTGAGCTTGCTCAGTTTTGCGCCTTTCCTGTTCAACTGCTTTGGTTCTGGCTTTTTTCTCTTTCTCCGCTTTTTCTTGTGCTAATGCTAATTTCTCAGCTTGCTCTGTCTGTACTTTTTTCTGTCGTTCTTCTTGCTCTTTTGCCCTTTGCGCCAAACATAATCTCACACGACGGTCTATTTCTGTTTCTATAATAGATTCGTCATACTTTTCTTCTCTCTTTTGATACACACTCATGATGCTATCCTTATACAAGGTATTAAGTTTATTCAATAAAACCTGATTAGATAGTGAGCCATTGAATTCTTTTGGAATTCTTTGAAGTATGCTTATTATTTCCTCATCATAAATAAGTCTTTCCATATACTCGCTTGTGTTTCCATCACAAAATCCAAACATGTGACTTTGTTTATTGCGCCGAATAATTTGCAATGTGCCATCAGCCACTAACATTTTTTGCTGTTCTGATGGAAAAGATGACATTATTTCGAGGCGACACTCCACCAATTCATCTGGTAATTGTTCGATTTGCAGCGTGCGCCTAGTTTTCAGAGAATCGATCGCAGCTATGTTGATCACAGCCATATCGACATCAACGTTGAGATCCAACCCCTTTCCATCCCCACCGCGTGCGAAAGCCCATACATCACCCAGTCTACCATCATTGAAAGCCTGTGTTAGAATTGAAATAGTATATGTTTCCACTTCAGAATCTGTTTTTCGAGGAAGGGTTTTATCTAAAAAGTCAGGAGGAGCACCATTCACCACAAACGGACGATCAGGGCGGCAGTATTCATTGATAACGTGGGCAGGCAGCATGCGTTGAAGTCCTCCAACCACTTTGCACCAATACTTTTTAAGCCCTTCATCATTTTTCCGGAGATCCACAATGAGCGGGGTTTTGGGTTCTCCAGGCACTTTGTATCCATATTTTTTGAATTCTTCATACTTCTTCCCATAACGGTATTCCGAATAGGTGTTTAAATAGGTGCTTAAGGCATCAATTAACGGGATTAAATCAAACTGTTTGCCATGGCCGTTTTCTGCGCTGTCACCAAAAGCTCCCTGCCCTTCTTGTACTTCTACCCACTGCTCTTTTGCACGTTTGATAATGGCTTGTGGTCGAGTGGAGATAGCAAAGCAGTCTTTCATCATATGACACATATGAATATCGCCTGCCCATATTGCATATTGCCAACCTGAAATGTTTTGAAAGATACGCTCAAAATTATCGCCTTTTTTTAGGCATCTCAGATCGGAGATGTCATCAAACTGCCCTTTGATAAGGGCCAATTCTGGCATTTTTCTGAGCATTGTTTCAGCTTGATCTTGCACACCCATTGCAATATGACGAAAGAAGATTTGCTTGTCTGCTTCACTCACTTCAACCACTTTTTCTTCAGCAATAGCCTCTTCCTCTCTGGGTATCTGACGCAGTTCATAACTAGAGATATCTTGGGGTCCTTCTTTTTCAGCCAAAAGCAGATCCCTGAGATGTGGTATCACTGCCGCTGCAGTGGGTCGATTGAGGGGCTTTTGGTCCCAGAGTCGTTCTATCAGTAATTTGAGCGGTGGCGGACAATCTCCTGGAATCTCTGCGCGTTCACCATCTTTGATGGCTGCTTTAATATCACTTGGGTCTGCATCTGCAAAAGGTATGGTACGTGCGGCAATTTCCCATAGCACCATCGCATAAGCATACATGTCCGATGAGAAATTATGTTTTGGGCTGAGTGTAAATAACTCAGGCGCCTTCCAAGCAGATGTACCAACATTAGTATGTGACACACTCACGCTTTTTGAAGAACTTTTAACTTTCGATAATCCGAAATCGGCAAGTTTGGCACGATGCCGCCCTTCCCTCTCAGACAACAATACATTCATGCTCTTTAGATCACGGTGAACGATATTGCTTTTGTGCAACATCTCTAATCCACAGGCAATATCCAATGCAAGTTGGTAGCGTTTCGACCAAGATAATTGAATGTCGGCATTTCCTAATAAATCCGTGAGCCGACCGCCTGTCATTAGTTCCATGACTAACGTGAGACGTTTATCCATAGAAACGCCGTAGAGCTGCACAATGTAAGGAGAAGCCAGTTGCATCATGATCTTGAGCTCCTGCGCAAACGACTTCTCAGCATCGGGTGTTAAATCTCCTATGAGCTCTTTCATCGCAACAGGACTTTCATGATAGCTGGCTTCAAAGACCTCACCAAAACTGCCTCTGCCCAAAAGATCGCCTTTTTTAAGATCTTGGTAGGGAATTTGTTTCGCGCCAACTTGCATGATGACTTTGAGTTGTTGTGCCTTTTCTTGAATCAGTTGTGCAGAATCTACTGGAGTATTGGCTAAGCTTTCTGCTTGCGCGTGCACACTCCCTGGCAGCTCATTGCTAATGGGTGTTTGTAAAAATGCTTTGAGATCATTGAGCAAGGTATTGCGTAGCTCAAAAAATTGCGCCGGCATGCTATCAGAAAGCTGTGTCTGAAATTTCTGCATGGCCATCATGACATCTGCTTTTGTTGCGCCAGCCTGGAAAACGAAAATTTGGTGCCCTATCTCAATATTGCCTTGAGCATGTAATTGAGTGCCCCGCACATCAATATCGCCTGCATTTATTTCTTGTGCCATATGTATTTACTCTCTCTGGATGATTGGTTGAAACTTCAGGACACGCTTATCAATGACCAAAGGTGGTTTTGTTCCCCACGTCCAAATTTCCGCTTGCGACAGCCTCAAGGCCTTCAATATGGATGCCGCCACTCTTCTGGATCCTCTCTCTAGATGGGTGTATAGAACTACCAACATAGGTAGGGGTAGTGACCCTATCTGTTTCAAAACTTACGGTACGCTTCTCAGTTTGCATACGCTTGATTTTCGCTAAAAACTCAATCAAAGCTTTATCCGCCTCTACGCGCTGTAATGCAGGCCTAGGGACCATGAGCTCAGATGAGACTAAAGACCGAATGGGTGTTTGCTGTTCAAGCATGTTGAAAATCCTTGCGTGTATGCTGTTGGTTGGATGGAAGTTTAGCTTCCCATTGATAGGAAGCAAAAAATCAGTGAGTATACCAGAAATCATCGACACGCAGTCTTTTTTTAATATTTTCTTAACAACTTTTGCCTGAATATTTAAACATTGGGAACGAATTGTCGCAGCAAAGCCCTACCAAAATCCGGGTGAGCAATAAGGGATGAAAAAACGAGACAAATACTCCGATGTGTCAAAGCGATAGGAATAGATAATGACCCAAGTAATTAGAGGAGAAAAGATTGCTTCAAGCCAAGAATTACATAAAAACACTATTCTATGAAATTTAATATAAGCTGACATCTAACTTTGGCAGCAACACGACTTTAACGGATTAAGCGAATACATACCCTATTTTTTTCTTGCTAAAA
>JAQSWO010000114.1:1153-7494 GCA_029266595.1 Gammaproteobacteria bacterium | reverse complement strand
GCTGTTTCTGATAATCCAGCATAGCCTGTTCCCGCAAATAGGTTTTCTCCATTCTTAAATAGAGATTGGTGGCAGTGCATGCCGCTACCATTATCGCCGGCAATGGGTTTAGGCATAAAGGTTACTGTTTTGCCGTAGATATGGGCCACATTGTGTATGACGTATTTGAAAATCATCATCTCATCTGCTTTTGCGAGCAGTGAATCATAGCGCAAGTTGATTTCATTTTGGTTGCCTGTCGCGACTTCGTGGTGGTGGGTTTCTACGAAATAACCCATTTCTCTGAGTGTGGTGCACATGGCAGACCGTATGTCTTGTGAGGAATCTACTGGTGGGACAGGGAAGTATCCGCCTTTCACAGGTGGTCTATGCCCCAGATTGCCGTCAGAGTAAACGGTTTCTGAATTCCATGCAGCTTCTTTGGAGTTGAGTTTAAAGAAGACTTCGTCCATAGCAATTTTCCATCGCACATCGTCGAAAATGAAAAATTCTGGTTCTGGCCCAAAATAGCAAGTGTCGGCAATACCACTTGCTTCTAAGTAAGCCTCTGCGCGTTTTGCCACTGCTCGTGGATCACGGTCATATGCTTGCATGGTGGTAGGATCGTATACGTCGCAGCGAAGGATGAGGGTAGATTCTTCAAAAAATGGATCTATAGCCAATTTGCTGAGATCGGGTATGAGAATCATGTCTGATGCATCAATGTTTTTCCAGCCGGCAATAGAGGAGCCATCAAACATTTTTCCCTTCTCAAGAAATTCTTCATCGACAACGTCAGAGGTCACAGAGATATGCTGTTCTTTTCCGTGAGTGTCCGTAAAACGTAGGTCAGCGTATTGAACTTCTTCTTCTTGAATGAAGGCAAGTGCCTTTTTTATGGCTTCTTTTACGGCTTCTTTCGGCATAATGGGGTCCTCAATGGGTGGTAGGGTCTAGAGTAGTGGGTGTTGTATACGGCGGAGGATTATAGACTAGTCTGCCATGGTGTAAATGGGGTTTTGTATAAACTGTAGGGCTGTCGCATTAAAAATTGGACTAAAGATTACAAGCTATATCAAACGTAGACCTGCGAATACAACTTTCCTTACATATTGTGCTGTGGTACGGGAGTATCAGAGAAAGAACTGCCAGAAAAAATCTAATACCCTGCAAGATATTCTTCTAAGCCGTCTTCCTAAACAGATAAAGATCAACCACTAAAAATATTAGGATAGGTAAGGCAGCGGCGAGTAGAGGAGGGATTTGGTAGACTAAACTGAAAGGTCCTAGAAATTCGTTAAAGGTATAAAAACTAAAGCCAACAATGACGCCGACTAGGATTCTAAATCCCATAGTAACGGTTCTAAGGGGGCCAAAGATAAAAGGTACAGCCAAGCCAATCATGACAAGAGTGACCAGCGGTTGAAAAAGCCGCTTCCAAAAGGCAAATTCATAGTTTGAGGCAGATAGACCGCCTTTTTTAAGGTATTGAATATATTGATAAATATTGAACAGGTTATTTTGAGCGGTTTGTATAGTGCCCAGCCCTAGCAATTCAGGATCGAATGAAACCGGCCAGATGCGTGTTTGGTAATGTGTTACCGTTGTGCTGTTTTGATGGAACTGTGTTTCTGAGATGTTGTGTAACTGCCACTTTCCATCATTATAGGTCGCGCTTTCTGCCATTAATGCGGATACTAAGCGCTTGTTTTTGAATTGATATTGCAAAATACCATTGAGCTGTTTGTTGGGTAGTACTACGCCTATGTGGATGAAACTTTCGCTATCTCTTATCCACCCGCCTTGTTTGGTGGTGTCAGCTGGTTGCTGCCTGATTGCTTCATCTTTGTAGGTCGCTGCTCTGTCTTGTAGGTAAGGCGCAATATATTCGCCTATGAATGTGACAACCAACAGCATGAGAAAGGTCGTGCGCATAATGGATAGGGTGATATTTGCTTTGGAAACGCCAGAGGCTTGCATCACCAAAAGTTCGCTTTGGGCGGCAAGACGTCCTAGCGCAATCAAGCAGCCAATCAAGGCAGCCACTGGAAAAAGAGGGTAGATGAGATTTGGGAGTATGAGTAGTACAAAACCTAGGGCTTGTGAGATGGCGTATCCACCGCGACCGACATCGTTCATTTGAGTAATAAGGTTGATGAATATTTGTAGGCCGGCAATGATAAGTATGACCAGGCAGGTCATGACGATCACTTGTCGTTGTATATAGCGGTGGAGTATTTTCACTGGTTTTTCCTACTTGTCAGTGTTGGAAAGCGAATCCACTCCAGATGAAAAGCGAGCAGAATTAACGCAAGTGATAACATGCTGCCATGCACCCACCACATTCCCCATAAGGCTGAAGCTTTGCCGCTTTCTATCCAGCTCATTCCAACAAAGATCAGGTCAGCGTAGATAATATAGAGCAAAAATGCAGGTAATAGCTGGGCATAGCGTCCTTGCCTTGGGTTTACCTTGCTGAGCGGAATGGCGAGTAGTGCGAGTATCAGAGTCGAAAGAGGGACAGCGATACGCCATTGTAGCTCAGCGTTGTATTCGGGAGATTGGTTACGTTTTGCCCATAACTGAGTGGTGGGAATGGCTTCTACACGATTGTCTTGAGGGACGATGTCTTTGGCAATGCGTATGCCATAGGTGGCATATTTGGCGATCTGAAAATCTGCTTTGCCCGGTGTGCCTTGATAGCGGTGGCCTTCTCCGAGTACTAAGAATTTATCTCCTGATGCACTGTCTACGATTTGACGCCCTTCGTCCGCAATGACGATGTTCCAGACAGGGATAGATGGATCGGTTTTATCCATATTTTTTTGTGCCACAAAGATATGGTCCAGGTCTTTATGATCGCGAGATAGACTTTCTGCATAAAAAATGATGTTCTGGTCATTGAATTGGATAAATTCGCCAGGAGAAATGCGTTCTAGTGGGGAAGAGGCTGCGGCATCAATGATGATTTGTCGTTTATAGCCCTCAACTTTAGGCTGTAGCCAAAGCATCAATAACGCCACAATCATAGCGATTACGCTAGAAAATAGCAGTGTCATTTTAATAAGCTGTCCGCGGCTCATTCCGCAAGCAGAAAGTACAGTCATTTCTTGGTCAGCATATAGTCGGCCATATCCCATCAAAATACCTAGATATAAACCAAGAGGAAGTAACAAGCCAAGGAGTAAGGGGATTTGCAGAGACATGATTTGCATGACCGTGCGCAAAGGTACGACGCCAGCTGCCGCTTGTGTGAGGTAGTGTACGAGTTGATTGCTGATCAATAACAATAGAAGCACCAAAGTGCTTGCTAGCAGTGTTCCGTAAACTTCCTTAATAAGATAACGAAATATGATCACGGCTTAGGAGGTTCTGTGTACCTAGCAGACTGGCTTCTAGAATAGGATGTATCGCGATCCAGAAGAGGAGTATTTTGGTGCTGGCGGTGGGATTCGAACTCACGACCTACTGATTACAAATCAGTTGCTCTACCGAACTGAGCTACGCCAGCGCACGATGAAGGTCCGTATTCTGACCTATATTTGGTGCGATAGTAAAGTGTTATGCTATTTGTCTTTGTTTATGAGGCTTTTTTCGGGGAAAGTGCTGCTCCAAAGTTTGTGTTATGGTTGGTTTTTCGCGTCAATAAGAGAAAGTATTCTGTATAAAACCTCGTCCATGAAGTGTTTATGCCAGATTCCAGATCAGATGAGTGCCGCTTTTAAACAATTGGTAGTGAGTGAGCGCAATACCAAGAAGTAAATTTAATTTTCTGATTGATTTTTTGCCTTGTTTTTTGTCGAATTTTTTTTAATTTGATTTAAAATACTTTCTAGATAGTCCGTTTGCATTGTCTGGATATTAAGCATGACTTTATGCTGATGGGTAATTAAATCTTCTATTTTTTCATCCAGTAACCGGATTTCCAATTCAGCTTTGAGGTTTACCTTATAGTCGTGTTCGGCTCTTTTTCTGTCTATCTCTTCCATCCTATTTTGACTCATCATAATGATAGGCGCCTGTACAGCAGCTAGGCAGGATAATATTAAATTTAACAATATAAAGGGATAGGGATCAAATGCTTTTGTGAAGAAAAACCAGAGATTTGTTGTCATCCAGCCAGAAAGGAATATAAAGAAAAGAATTACAAATCCCCAACTGCCACCAAATTTTGCAATATTGTCAGCTAATTTTTGCCCAAAACTTACTTTGCTACCATTAGTGCCTTCCTTTTTTTCTAAAAGAACTTTATGGGTAGAAATCGCGTCTAAAACTTCTTGTTCAAGTTTACTTAATTCGCCATCTTCTTCTCCTTTAATTAAACTGCTTAAATGCATTTTTCGATATCGGTTTAATTCTTCTAAGGAAATCTCAGAATTTTCCTCAAAGTCAGGGTTGTCTTTTTTAATTAAGTCGTATATTTCTTTTCGTATGTGAGCAGCATGCTGTTTCTTATCCATAGAAGGAGACTTTTTAGTCATATAATTTTCCTCTGAAAAGATTAATTCAAAATATGAAAAATCTGTTTTTTTAAATAATAAATATAAGTTAGATTCTTCATGACCAGTATGTATATTTTTAGTCCAAGATTGTTTGAAGTGCCAGCGGCTCTTGTTCCCACGTTCTTTGTGGGAATGAATAGTGAGTCGAGGTATAGCATAAAATTCTATTTGCGTCAAATTGGAGCCATTGATTGGTGTCTGAAAGATAATAGTATCAGTTAAGGAATAGTTATTGAGGAAGTCAGGTATGAAAAAGGATGTAAAAATTGCAGTTATTGGAGCGGGATTGGCAGGGCTTGCTGCGGCGTATAGGTTAATGCAATATGGCTTAGAAGTGGATGTCTTCGAAGCGAAAAATAGGGCTGGCGGCAGAGTTTTTACAGTTTTAATGGAAAACTATTTAGGTGATATTGCTGAAGTTGAGTTAGGTGCTCAAAATATTACTGATGGAGGAGAATCTGCTTATCTTCTTAATCTCGCAAAAGAATTAAATTTAAACATCCAACAGAAAATAATTGATACGAATCACTTGGTTTATTCAGGATCCGACAAAGCAGACTATGCTCAACTATTAGCTAATCATCATAGTACTGCTGCAGACATTAAAAAGCTTGTAGATAAAGCGAATAATATAGGCCAGCTTATTGAATTGTTTTGCGAAGATAATAGATTGCTACAACAAGCTTTATTTTCAAGAATGATGGCTTATGAAGGATTAAATCCATATGAACAATCTATTTATCACAATATTGAAACGTTTGAGTGTGCTATATCTGGCGGAGTTGCAAAAGTACATGAATTTTATGAGCATAAACATGATCAAGTTGTTACAAGTTTTATCAAAGGTGGTAATGCTAGATTACCCATGGAAATTGCAAAGCGCTTAGAAGGAAAAATTCATTACAATAAAGCTCTTAGTAAAATAGCAATAAATGGTAGCTGTACCATTTTGACATTTGTTGATCAGTCTGTTTATGAATATGACCATGTAATTTTGGCAATACCAGTTGCAACCTTCAATAATATCGATTTTTCAGAGGCTAAAATAGAAAAAAATCAATTGCGTAAGATTGAATCAATTGGTTATGGTTCTAATTATAAAATTGCTTTGCCATTAGATCTTAAGCAGAAAAATAATATTAGCTCAATTATTAAAGATAATATGCTTAGTTTTTATAATAATGATGAGACCATTCAATTATTATATGTGAATGATAAAGTCCAAAACGTACAAGATTTTATCAATGTCCTTTCTCCTAGTAACAATCATTCTATGGGTCCAATTATGCAAGTCGCAGATCAAAATTATAAAATATATAAGCAAAATATTTGCTGTGATTGGAAAAAAGATAGGTATTTTAAAGGATCTTATGCTGGATATTCGGTATCAATTTCCGAAGAATTAGACAAAATAGAATACCATTTAGAAACTCCCTACAAAGCTCTTTTTACACCTATTAGTAACATGCTTTTTTTCGCAGGCGAACATACAACTATTTTGGAATGCATTGGTACGATGGAAGCTGCTGTTGAATCAGGTGAACGTATGGCAAAAGCAATCATAAAACTTACAGCCAACTAAGAGACCCACTATGAACAACTATGCTTTACATAGAGCTTTTTGCTCTTCCATGCAGAGCATGCGAACGAACACTGCCTGAGCTTAGTTTTCATGAAAATTTTTGTCGTGGGTAGCATTCGCACTAAGCAGAGACAGTTTACGGGTATATTTATACTTTGGATTGACATAGAATGCCTGCCAGCTTTGAGGGCATTCAATTACGATGGACTGGCGTGGGATCTAGTGCTTATGTGGAATAAAACAGCGAAGCAAGTGGGTCAGCAGGTTGAAGGTCGTGT
>JAQSWO010000114.1:0-1107 GCA_029266595.1 Gammaproteobacteria bacterium | reverse complement strand
TGTACGAGATTACTTGGTTGCGCAGGGGTTGTCGTTCGTGCAGGCGAACTATCTCTGTAAAATGGGTGAGATCGACCTTATCATGAAAGAGCGTGATACCTTGGTGTTCATTGAGGTGCGTTATCGTAAGTCGTCTACTTTTGGGTCTGCAGTTGAAAGTGTTACTTATCAGAAGCAGCAAAAATTGATTAAGGCAGCTCAACATTATTTAACTCAGTACCGTATCCCTGACCACTATTGTCGTTTTGATGTGGTGGGTTTGACGGGGGTGGGTAGGGACGAGAAAGTTGAGTGGATTCAGGATGCTTTTCAGGCTTTATGATAGGATGGTGCTAATTTTTTTCCAACTCAACGAGCGGCATCAACAGCCCGGCGCAAAATGAACTATTAGGATCAAAGCATGGACCAGCTAAACAAAATAAAGCAACACTTCCGCGATAGTATAGAGACCAAGCAGCATGCGTTGAAAATCCTCCCTGATCTAATTGCGCGAGCGAGCGATCTCATGGTAGGGGGCTTAAAAGGTGGTGGTAAGATTTTAAGTTGTGGTAATGGTGGCTCAGCGGCGGATGCACAACATTTTTCGGCCGAGCTTTTGAACCGCTTTGAAATGGAAAGACCTCCATTGGCGGCTATGGCATTGACGACTGATACATCTACCTTGACTTCCATTGCAAATGACTACCACTATGACGAGGTTTTTTCTAAACAAGTTAGAGCGTTGGGAAGACCGGGTGATATATTGCTTGCGATTTCAACCAGTGGTGGGTCGCACAGTATTGTGCGCGCAGTGACTGCTGCGCACGAGGCGGGCATGTCGGTGGTAGCGTTAACAGGTAAATCCGGCGGAGAGGTTGCTAAGGCATTATTGGATGGTGACTGCGAAATTCGTGTGCCTTCTAATGTAACAGCTCGTATACAAGAAGTGCATTTGCTCGTCATTCATTGTTTATGCGATTTTATAGATACATCCTTATTTGGTTCAGAAAGCAAATGAGTAAAATTTATTTACGTATTAGGCAAATATACTTGCTAAATAAAATAGGTTGCGCCGCTCGATCTTTATTATTGATATGGTTATGTATCAGTTTATCTGCTTGCGTGCCT
>JAQSWO010000017.1 GCA_029266595.1 Gammaproteobacteria bacterium | reverse complement strand
GAAAATATGCCGTTCTCTAGGCATTACAACGAGACATAATGGAATAAGCTTATTAGAGAACCATGCATTTCATTTAAGAGAAGGAATAACTGTCGATAATATAATCACTACAAATCGAATTGGCATAAAAAAAGCAATTGACAAACCGTGGCGATTTCTTTTTAAAGTTGAGAATACATTATCCACTTCAATCTCTAAAAACCAATGATCAAAATCCGCTTACGGCTTGCTCAAAAGTGGCTAAATAGAAAATTAAATATCCTTAAATCCAAAATCTCACATTAAATAAAAGTAATAGATCACCATCGCCCGTTGAATTTGGTATAAATGGTTAGAGTCCGACCGTCTTTGAGGCCAACGTAGCAGCCTGGCAATCCAAGAGAAAGTGCAACATACACGTAGCAATGAGCACTATGAGAGAATTCTTGAATGAAATAGCTCTCTGTACTTCACTCCGAGCGCTTTACGTCCAAACCTGTTCCAGATAGGCTTTCGCTTCAAGACCAGCAAAATATGGCCGTTTCAATATAGTGGTTGACCTCTTACAAATAAAATATATCTAACAACTAAATTACTTCTCTTACCTGTTTTCAATTATCCTACATGGCAACTAAATGTATCCATTTTCACAGAATTTGAATTAATTAGCCGCTCGTCTATAATGATTTTTTTTATAGTTTGCTTTCAACTCTTACTGCCACACTGCAGTAGTCAATAGCAATATTGCGATTTAACTGATAGTTTTTATGGGGCGATTCAGATGTTAGATCGTTTATTCTAAAATTAAACATGGAGTGCATAATGTCTATAACAAAAGAACAGGAACAAAAGCATGAAAATTTTCCAGTGATTATCAGTTCACAAAAAATGTTTGAGCTTTTAATCAATGCCATAGAAAGCAAAAGATACGATGATGCTAAATTCTATTTGAGCCATGGAACAATTTCTCTTGTAAGCAAAGAACCATTTAATATAAACAAGCCTATGGACATGACTCAGCTTGAACAACTTGCAAAAGATAACAGTTTGAGCATATTCCAAGAACACATAAATACGCTTATAGCCCAGATTTGCACATCCCCACTTCCGCCACCTAACCAGAATCAAAATATATCCAAGAACATTTTAAAAATGTTTAGATTCATGATGGCGGAGTCTCAATTTGATTTAGCAAAACAACTCCTATGTATTCAATTACCGCCTGAAAATGCTGCTCAACAGCAGCACCAGCATTTTCACAGCTCATATATAATGAATTTATTAACAAGTAACGAATTGCAAACAGCACTGGAACAATGTCTCGTTGGACAAAATTATGAACTGTTTGCTTCACTTATAGAATATGGCGCACAACCATCAGGTGATATTATTAACCTTGCCACAAAAGTGGCTATAACGCTTGGAAGCCTAGAAGAACAGCTCTGGTATTGCTCTCTATTTAAGAGAAATTTAGTGAGCCACTCAAAAATATTTACTTTGTTATCTGATAGCATTATGACCCAAAAATATAACAATGCTGAATTTTATTTGAGAAATGGAGCTTCTCTTGTAAGCGAAGAATCACTTAATATAACAGCACCCATTAATATGCAGCTACTTGAGCAAATAGCCAAAGACCACAGTTTAGATATATTTGAAGAATATATAAAAGAGCTTGTACAGAAGATATCTAAAGTGCCTAGATTACAGCCAGTCCGTTCGAATTATACAACCAATATTGTCTCTATTTTTACATTTCTGATACATGAAACTAAATTTGATTTAGCAGCGCAATTATTGCTTATTCCATCCCCTGAGATCAACGAATCGGGAAAACCTGGAGATTTTCAAAGGGCGTATCTAGTAGATTTATTGAAAGAAGACCAAATAAGCGATGTACTGAAAAGATGCCTTCTTTATAAAAATTACGATTTATTTGATTCACTTCTAAAATATGGGGCAAATGTAACAGATAGTGTTGTAGATTTTGTTACAGCGATTTCCAAAGAGCCTGAAAATGAAGACTTACAAAAACAAGCCTGGTATCACAATGTATTTAAACGAGCAAGCAAAGCGAAAATATTTCATCTCTTATCTGAGAGTATCGCGGACAGAAGATATAACGATGCCAAATTCTATTTAAATAATGGAGTTTTCCTTATAAACGCAAACCCATTTTCAGGCGCCACACAAATAGAAATGAAATTACTTAATCAAATTGCAAAAAATGGCGACCTTAATATATTTAGAGAACACATAAAAGCCCTTGTAGACGATATTTGCAAGACTACAAAAATTCAGCCAAATTATGATCATACACATACTAACATTCGTACTATCTTCGAATTCATGGTAAATCAGGCTGAATCAGATTGCGTAGAGAAACTATTGAGTATTCAGAAACCTAAAAGAGGAGATCAAGATTCACCTACAGCATATGTAATAAGCTTATTTACAGTATCAGAAAGAGATAAAATGCTAAAAATCTGTATTGAACATCATGATGTACCCACACTCATCTTGCTTCTAAAAAATGGCGTAAGCCTACCAAATAATATACTGGATATTTGTTCTGAAAATTTAGATTACCGCATGCTTTCTCTACTGCTAGAATATGGCGCAAAACCAACGGATGCCATGCTACGAAAGTGCGTTGACCGTCAGGATCACCATACACTGGTCTTGCTTTTAAAATATATTAGGCCAGAAACAGTAGATGCTAGTGCAGACTATGCTATACAGGCCAAACGAGAAGCGGAGAGTGTACAGCATCAATTCTGCACTTATCCTTTCTTTGGCGGAAAACCTGCCAAAGACGCTCTTGTAAATCCGGACACTGCAATGCATGAAATAAGAAAGTTTTTTGGGTGTGCGGATAATCCTGAAATGGAGGAGCGTAAAGAAGAGCCTTTGAATAATCGTTCAGAATTTCCCAAACGTAGTAGCGTCAGTTTAGCTACTACAATACATCAAGAAGAGTCTACACCTAATAGTGAAGAACTCTCTAAAAATGCCGAAATCTCTGAAGCAGTAGATAAGTTTGAAGATGGTTCTGACCCACAGGAACGCAAAGAGCCTCGCCATGATCATGGACAATCTTCCCAGCCTCCCTCAGACCAAGATAAATTTCCTCCTTATTTTCCCCAAACTGTAGTGGGTATTATTTCCAGTTTTTTTAGGTATGAACCAACAAAACCAAGCAATATTCCACCATCGATAGCAGATGGTGGCGCCGATGAAACACCACTGGCCAGTGAAGCAGAAGCATCGACTGCTCCAACGCCACCATTTGGGCTTGGCTAATAAGTATTGCTAATTTTAGCTTTCTCTCACCGTCTATTTACGTGCATAACGTTTTTGGGCGGTAAGGTGCTAATTTTCACTAGCTCATAGCAGAAATTAAAATTTACTGTAATTAGCACCATATCATTTATACATTCAATATGCTAAACAGGTGAATTGGCCCTATTTTCCGCAGCGTCTACCAGAAGAGTATCTTGTGCTAGACGAGTATCTGTAGAAACAGATGACCGTATCTCAAGTCGCAATCTTTCGAGCTCTTCTGCCATTGATGATTTAAATTCCGGTAATAGTTTATCAATTTCTCCGCCATGTTTTTCTATCCTTTCACCAAGGCCACCAATCTTTGTCTCTGAATCACATACATCACTCTCTGCTTGATCATTACTATTAATAGGAAATATTGCAAAAGTCCCACCAACTTGTATTTTTTCATCTTCAATATACTGTATTACAGATGACAATGACATACGCAAATTACCAATCTCTAATTTTGTAATAAAAGATAAAAATTCACGAAAAAAAGATTGAATAGAGATCCATTCAGTGGTGCTTTCATTTAAACTCAACTCTGATAGCTTTTCGCTAGCTTGCTTTAATGTTTCACTAATTTTCAGGTAATGAAGAAGAGACTCACAATGAAAAATTCGCCAAAAAATACGCATAAAAAATTGAAAAAACGGATGAGATCCATTGTAAGACTCAATACGCTCCTCTATCAGACGAAGCTCCACAGGGTCACTGATAATTTCCTTATTTTTCTTGCCTATGACAAATAATAATCTTCCTTGGTTGCCATAATTTTTACATGCCAAATCGATCATATTAACTAAGACCTGAAATTTTTGCCTCATAAATCTAATCCTCGCATATTTATTAAATATTTTGCAACAGATCATCCTCTAGATAGAAAAGGCCATTTTTGTCAATCTTGGCAGGAAGGTGATCTATTACAATATTTCAAGCTATCCATTAGAAAAATTAGCAGTGCTTTCTTTTCTGGCACCTAAATCATTCAAAATTTGATTTCTGAAGCCAGTCATTTGCTGTCGCATTTCTTTGAGCATCTCTTCTTTAACTGCGCTAAGTTTTTTTTCATGCTGCTCTATCTTAAGTGTTAAGTCTTCTATCTTTCCATTTTGATACTCTCTCTCAAAGTTTAATTGAAACACTTCACCAGCTTTGCCAATTAAGGCTTTATCTTTTTCTTCTAAAAGTTCTTCCTGTTCTTTTAAAGATTCTATTCGCTCTTCAAGCTCTTTTTTTTGCTGTTCCATTTTTTTATTATGCTCGGACAATATAGCTTTTAATCTTAATACTTCATTTTCACTATCTCCTGAAGTTAAATGATTATACTGCGCCAACACCCTAAACAGATCACATGCAACCGTATAAAATATTTTCTCAAAATAATGATTTTTGGGATATTTTTTATTAGCAAACTCAACTCTTTTTATAAATGCATCTAATTCGATTTTTAGCGCATAAAATTTCATTGGCTCCATCTTTTGGAGAATATTTTCGAAGAGATCTCTGCCAAAATCATCGACATGATTTAATCTCTTGCATCTTTCGAAAAATCCTGGCTCGCAGTAGTTACGCATTTTAATATATGCGTCTTTGATTTTATCATTCAGTAATGCAATTTCTTTTGCAACGACTCCATGATTTAGTGCAGCAGCCAATGACGTTTTTTCTTCAGACGTGGCTGGGTCAGACGCAGCGATTTCTTGTTTCACCATTATCTGTAGAGGATTGGCCACTCGTGTCTAGATTGAACATATGTAACAGCTGCCACCGTATCTGATTGTCTTCCTGGCACACAGCTTTTTTGTCCTCCAACTAATCTCCTACCTATTACATCTAGCTGCACAGCTTCAATGCCATTGGGCACAACTTTACTTATGCCAATTGATGCACCAGCATCAGACACCATTTCTCTGTTATCCTGCTCAGCTAAAACTGTTGCAAGCATCTCCTGCTTTGCTTCTGGCTCTAATTCTATCAATCCTCCAGCATCAGCTATGCAGCGTAATCTTTCAGCAAGCACCGTATCACCTTTTACTACCATTCTTTCTCTGAGAGTTGCATAAAATAATCTTTTATTCTTTAGAGAAGCTTCGGAGCTTATCCCTTCAAACTCTCTTATTTTATGAGAAGTTTCCTGTAAACATGCGTTCAGTTGTTCGTACTGACTTTGAATATTCTTAAATATATCCTGAAAGCGTTTGTGCTGCCCTAGCTCAGATGTTTTTGAGAGCTGCTGCCTTGTATTTTGATATGTGTCACATTTATAACCTGCTGAGCCTCGGTTAAATTCTTCTAGCATTCCATAAAGCATGGCCATATCTCTTTGAAAGTCGAATATTAGAAAATTAAAATATAATCCCCCTTCGCTATTGCAAAATAGATTAGCTGTTCCACGCTCACTTAGAGTGCTTATTGCGTGGTTAATAAGCTTCATTGAAATAGAAAGATTGTAAGCGACAACAAATATATGCGGTATCAGTTTCCATAGTTCGTCCGGCATCAAAATGCCTCGGTCTCTAGCTTCATCTGCCATTAACTTTTGAAAATTTGACGCATCAAATTCCAACCCAGCATTTTTACGCATATCTTCACTTAGCTCCTCCACTGATCCGCATTCACGAATAAATGCATTTTCTAAAAACATTACAAATAGGCCTTCATACCTTGTGTTTGTTTTTTTAGCTACACTTAAAATATTCTCTTTTGTTGCAGCTTTTATTCTTCTTAATTTCGGGGAAAAATTAGCAAAACCTTTTATGAAATGAGCGAGGAATACTTCGCTGACATTAGCAACGTGTTCAAATTTGTTTAGTAAAAATTTTTTGTCATGAATAGTCTTAACTTTTTGCTTGAGCTTCCCCAACATCTCGTTAATTGTACGAATCACTTCAAATGCTTGGGATTTATCATGAACAGTTTGTTTAGGGAATACTTCAAGATCATCCATAACATTCGTGAGATATAAAATTTTTCTCTCTATTATTTTGATAAGGTTATCATTTGCATTGCAGTCTAAACATCGCACTACCCAATCTATAACTTCAGCAAAAAATAGTTCTTCAATGTCGCCCTTATATACGTCATAAAGTTTGCTACTTACTGACCCTAAGTATTTTCGCCTATCATCCAAAAAATTAGCGATAACAGCCAATATGTCCTCAATGTCCACACGCAAACTACCTATTTCTTTCCCACGAAGCCTTTCACTGCAGTGTTGCTCCCAGTCTCCACTGATAAATACTTCTGGCGGTTTATTCGTTTCTTTATCTACCCCTAAGTTGTTTGGAATTTCATCATGATGCCTTACGTATATATCTTGTAGTACTCTTAACCGTCTTCTGTCTTGATCATTGGTATACGTTTTTGAGAGGCTCATTACCTCGCCCAAATACTCCATGCCTTTCGACACTAAAGCTGCTCCCGCTGAGCCAAAGACATTTGTTTCTGATCCTGCCATTTGCGCCATTTTTACAACCCTCGCCTACTTGCCACATGTCACCGGCTGTATTAAACTGCGCGCCGGGACTTAAAATTTACTTGACGGTGAATTAAACCCCACTGAGCTAGTCGGCTAGTCCGACTGGCTCTTTTTTTACCTTGAAGGTAATCTCTCTAATAAGCATCCCTCCATTTGGTAAATATGCCACCCCCACATGCTGAGCCGCAATACCGTATGTTTTTACTGAAATTGTGAAATTTAATTCAAAGAAAGTCTTTTTTCACAGCCTCTATCTTCGATTTCAATCTAAAGCATACAAACCTAAATCTATAAAATGTTTACAAAACGCCATTGCTAATGTGGGTACCGAATCAGGGTATGGTGAATGCCATAAAATGAGGTAAGGTTTGTTAACTTAATGACAGTACAGTTGAGCAAGAATTGAAGGCTTCAAAAAAATCTAATGCTGAACTAGCATCTTAAGGTTGGAGAGATAGATCTGTTTAGATGCAAAAGTGATTGAGAAACCAACATCAGGTAGGTTAGACTCGCGGCCCTTTATTAATTACATCTCAATCTGGAAATTCAATCTATGAACCTACACGAGTATCAATCTAAGAACTTACTTCAAAAATATGGTATACCCGTCCCCGATAGAGCCGTTGTGCGCAGCGCAGAAGAAGCTGTTGAACAAGCTCACAAACTTGGCGGTGATAAGTGGGTCGTAAAGGCACAAGTCCACGCCGGTGGCCGTGGAAAAGCAGGTGGTGTTAGGCTTATCAACAGCGAAGAAGAGCTGAAAAAAATGGTGAGGGATCTTATAGGTACACGTCTTGTGACCTATCAGACAACGGAAGAAGGACAGCCCGTCAATCAAATCCTTATAGAAGAACCTTGCGACATAGAGAAAGAGCTCTATTTAGGGGCTGTTATTGACCGTGCGCAACAAAAAATTGTGATTATGGCTTCCACAGAAGGCGGTGTGGAAATTGAAAAAGTTGCAGAAGAGAACCCAGAAAAAATCTTAACTATCGCTGTAGACCCAACCGTTGGTCTCCAACCCTACCAATGTCGTGAGATTGGTTTTGGGCTGCACCTTAACGCTACACAAATCAAGCAACTCACTCCATTATTACTTAACATGTATAAAATGTTTATTGAGAGAGATTTGAGCTTGCTCGAAATTAATCCACTGGTCATCACCAAAAATGGCGATTTACTCTGCCTAGATGCCAAACTCAATGTTGATGACAACGCGCTTTATCGGCAACCAGAACTTCGCGAAATGCGTGATACCTCTCAAGAGGAAGAACGCGAAACATTGGCACAGAAATGGGATCTTAACTACATTGCGCTGGATGGCGATATCGGTTGTATGGTGAATGGTGCTGGTCTTGCTATGGCAACCATGGATTTGATCAAGCTTTCTGGCGGCAATCCAGCCAACTTCTTAGATGTCGGCGGCGGCGCAACGAAGGAGCGGGTTACCGAAGCATTTAAGATTATTCTATCTGATCCTAAGGTCAAAGGTATTCTCGTCAACATCTTCGGCGGCATCGTTCGTTGCGACCTCATCGCAGACGGTATCATGGTAGCTGTCGCTGAAGTCGGTATCAAGATACCTGTGGTTGTCCGCCTTGAAGGTAATAACGCCGACGTTGGCGCCCAAAAATTAAACAATAGTGGCCTCAATATCATCGCTGCAAATAGTTTTACCGATGCAGCACAACAAATTGTAAAAGTAGTCGGCCAAAGTACTTCCGTAGGAGAAACCGCATGAGCATATTAGTTGATCACAACACACGCCTGATTTGTCAGGGCTTTACGGGGAAACAAGGCACGTTCCACTCTGAGCAAGCTATTACTTACGGCACCAAGATGGTTGGTGGTATTACACCAGGTCGAGGTGGTGAAACACATTTGGACCTCCCAGTTTTTGATACAGTCAAAGAAGCAGTAACTGCAACAGACGCTAATGCAACGGTTATTTACGTTCCTGCACCCTTCTGCAAAGACTCCATTATCGAAGCCATTGATGCAGAAATACCGCTGATTGTGTGTATCACAGAAGGCATTCCTGTATTAGATATGATGATTGTCAAAGCCTATGCAGAAGGCAAGAAGAGTAGAATCATCGGTCCCAACTGTCCTGGCGTCATCACCCCAGGAAAAGCAAAGATCGGCATTATGCCGGGGCATATACATGTGCCTGGCAAAGTAGGTATTGTTTCTCGGTCTGGAACGCTCACTTATGAAGCTGTCAAGCAAACCTCAGATCTAGGTTTTGGGCAAAGCACCTGCGTTGGTATTGGCGGAGACCCCATTCCTGGTACGAGTTTTATTGATGTGCTGGCTCTTTTCCAAGAGGACCCACAGACGGAAGCTATCATTATGGTGGGTGAAATCGGTGGTTCTGCAGAAGAAGAAGCTGCTCAATTTATTAAAGATAATGTTACTAAACCTGTGGTTTCCTACATAGCTGGTGTCACTGCGCCAGCAGGTAAACGAATGGGACACGCAGGCGCTATCATCGCTGGTGGAAAAGGAACCGCCACAGAAAAGTTCGCAGCGTTAGAAGCAGCAGGCGTGCACATCGTCAAGTCCCCTGCTCAAATGGGAACAAAGCTGGGCGAAGTCATGAAGTGGTAAGCGCATTTTGATAGGAAGGCTGTTGACAACTTTACCATGCTAGGCGCGTCGTCGGTCGGTCCCTGATTAAAATATATCAGGACAAGCTTTCGAGCGCCTTAATCGCATATATATTTATGCCTTGGCCCAACCAAGTGTGAACTTCCACGTCTCATCCTCATAAAATAGAGGAGCCCAATCGTCTCTAGGGAGACTGAGACTAAACTTCATGCGACGGTGTTAAGATTTGGATACAGAGAATCGGCAGATTGCATCTAGCCTAGTAGGATTGTTAGTAATTAGGTCAGCTCCCTAACAAGGTTGACACAAACGGTCAGAGTCCGACCGTCTTTGCGAGGAGCATAGCGACAAGGCAATCCAGGAAAAAGCGCAGCATACACGCAGTGATGAGCACTCTGAGAGAATTTTTAGTTCAAAATCGGCAAAAAATGGCCGTTTTCTATCTAGTGGCTGGCCTGCTAAGATTGTTAACAGTCTAGGGCCTATTTCTGCCGACGATCTATCTACAGTATGATTAAGAATGGCAGCGCAACCAAATAATCTTTGCGCCCCCAACCTACTTGTGTAGAATGCCGCGTTAAGTCTGAGTGTTTTTAGTCGACTTTTCGCTACTCTAGCGACCACCTGAAATAATGCCATGTTAAGAAAATCTCCTCAAAATTTAATTGTTGCCCTAGATGTCGGCACATCAAAAATTGCTGCCTTAGTAGGCGAAATCAGCTCGGAAGGCCAAATTGAAGTCATTGGGATAGGCTCGCATCCTTCTCACGGACTAAAGCGTGGCGTTGTTGTCAACATTGAAGCAACCGTTCAATCTATTCAGCGCGCCATTGAAGAAGCCGAACTCATGGCTGGCTGCGAAATACACTCTGCGTTTACCGGTATTGCGGGCAATCATGTCCGCAGCCTTAACTCGCATGGCATGATTGCTATTAGAGACAAAGAAGTCTCCTCCAATGATGTTGAGCGTGTACTTGACGCTGCCAGAGCGCTTGCCATCCCAGCTGACCAAACCATACTTCACATACTCCCCCAAGAATATAGCATCGACAACCAAGAAGGCATTAGAGAGCCCATAGGCATGTCAGGTGTACGCTTAGAAGCCAGGGTCCACATTGTGACCGGGGCCACCAGCTCTGCACAAAACTTGACTAAATGTGTAGAACGCTGCGGCTTACAAGTAGAAGACATGATTTTAGAGCAACTCGCTTCTAGTCAAGCAGTGCTCACTGAAGACGAAAAAGATTTGGGTGTTTGCATGGTTGATATCGGTGGTGGCACCACAGATATCGCCATTTTCGCTGGAGGCTCTATTCGCCACAGCGCAGTTATTCCTATTGCAGGCGACCAAGTCACAAATGACATTGCCGTTGCGCTTCGCACCACAACTAAATATGCTGAAAACATGAAAATTAAGTACGGTTCAGTGCTAATACCTGGCACTGGCGAGGATACGACAATGATTGAAGTTCCTGGTGCAACAGGCCGCCCACCTCGTAAATTTTCGAGGAAAATGCTGGCTGAAGTCATAGGTGCCAGGTATGAAGAACTATTTTCACTCATACACGCAGAGTTGCAGAGAAGTGGATTCGGAAAACTCGTTGCTTCGGGGATAGTGTTAACAGGCGGTGCAAGCCAAATGAAAGGAGCCATTGACCTCGCTGAGTCAGTCTTCCAAATACCTGCTCGACTTGGCACACCACAGCACGTCAAAGGTTTGACAGATATACTAAGTAGCCCAATATACGCCACTAGCGTAGGCCTACTACTTTACAGTTATCAACGGCAGTACGAAGGGCGCCCTGAGTTAATCATTGGCAATAGCATGAAAGGCATGTGGGGACGTATTAAAAACTGGTTTCAAGGTAATTTTTAGGAGATTAATTTCATGTTCGAACTATCAGAAAACACTTCAAGTACTGCAGTCATTAAAGTTATAGGAGTTGGCGGTGGCGGTAATAACGCTGTTGAGCATATGATGCAGGAGAATATCGACGGAGTGGAATTTATCTGTGCCAACACAGATGCACAAGCGTTGAAAAATTCCAGTGCTCAAGTGGTTATTCAATTGGGCGAAGAAATCACAAAGGGCTTGGGCGCTGGTGCAGATCCAGAAATTGGTCGAAAATCTGCCGAAGAAAACCGCGAAAGAATACATGAAGTATTGGCTGGCGCAGACATGGTATTCATTACAGCAGGCATGGGTGGCGGCACGGGAACAGGTGCTGCACCAATATTTGCGCAAATTGCCAAAGAATTAGGCATCCTCACTGTAGCCATTGTTACGAAACCTTTCTCCTTTGAAGGCAAAAAACGCCTCTATGTTGCTGAAGAAGGCATCAAAGCACTCGCAAAGCAAGTCGATTCTTTGATCACTATCCCCAATAACAAACTGCTCACTGTTTTGGGCAAAGACATTACTCTCCTAAATGCTTTCAAAGTTGCTAATAACGTATTACTGGGTGCCGTACAAGGTATTGCAGAATTAATCACACGCCCTGGCTTGATCAATGTTGACTTTGCAGACGTGCGCACCGTTATGTCTGAAATGGGCATGGCCATGATGGGTACGGGTGTCAGTGCAGGTGAAGACAGAGCAAAAGAAGCCGCTCGTGCCGCGATCTCCAGCCCATTACTAGAAGACATAGACATCACAGATGCAGAAGGTGTCTTAGTCAATATCACTGCAGGCTTAGATATGTCTATCGGTGAATTTGAAGCTGTCGGCGAAGTGATCAAATCATTTGCTTCTGAAAACGCGACTGTTGTCGTTGGAACCGTCATAGACCCTGTAATGGCAGACGAGTTACGTGTAACCGTTGTTGTTACTGGTTTAGATAAAGAGCGGGGAGGAATGTCTGAGCAGCAACCACAAATGCGTTTACACCCACATGTGCAAACTCAACACCATACGACGATTGAAGCTGGCGGAGCAGCAACGATGACTACACATATTCCGCTCGTAGAAAAAAATGGGCAAGAAGGAATTACACCATCGGCAAATCGCGAAAACTTAGGGCAACCGGTCGTGGTTACGCCCAAAAGAACACTTTCTCCTAATAATACTCCTCCAGCAGACTTGGGGACTATGAAAGGGGATATTGATTATCTGGATGTTCCTACTTTCTTGCGACGTCAAGAGGAAGATTAGGGACTACACATGTTAAGACAACGCACACTGACAAAATCAGTATCGGCTTCTGGTATCGCCATTCATACAGGTAAATCTGTAGCTATCACCTTGCAGCCAGCAGACATTAACACCGGTATCATCTTCAGACGTATTGATTTACATCCACCTGTTGAGATCCCTGCCACAACACACTATGTAGGTGACACACGTTTAAATACTACTCTCACTCACGAAGGCGTACACATCTCTACCGTGGAACATGTACTCTCAGCGTTAGCGGGCTATGGCATTGACAATGTCTACGTCGACATAGATAACGCTGAACCTCCAGTCATGGATGGCAGCGCCCTCGCCTTTACATCATTGATTGAAGCGGCAGGAATTACAGAACAAGACGCACCAAAAAAATTCTTACTTATCAAAAAAACGATACGTGTTGAAGAAGACGATAAATTTGCCGTACTCGCGCCACACCCTGGTGCAAAATTCTCTTTCACTATCGATTTTGATCACCCTGCCATCAAAGCCACTCAACAAACTGCAGAAATCGATTTAATGACTGGCGTTTTCGCCAAAGAAATTAGTGGCGCACGAACCTTCGGTTTTCTTTCTGACTACGAATATTTGAAAAAAAACCAATTAGCGCAAGGTGCTAGCCTAGAAAACACTGTGGTACTCGACGATAAGGGCGTGATGAACGAAGGTGGATTAAGATACGAAAATGAATTTGTTCGGCATAAAATCTTAGATGCCATCGGTGACTTATTTTTACTGCAACATAATGTTATTGGCGCCTTCACAGGATATAAATCAGGTCATGCGCTTTCTCATCAATTGAGATTAGCATTGCTTTCAGATCCAACAGCTTATGAGGTGGTGACGTGGGAAGGCGAAATGCCTAGCTCTTTTGCGGTTTAATGGCGCTGGACACATAAAAACAGCCATATTTTGCCGAGCTTGGTAGGGAGCAAACTATTACACCTATTTAGGTCTTTAAATAGAGTCAACAACACCATGCCACTAAATATATCTGCCATCCGATCGCACTTGCCAGATACCTCTCTTCACCATGTACCTATCACGCTGTATCAGACTATTGATTCCACCAATACCCAATTAAAACGTGAGCTTTCTGCTGCCACCACGATCGCGCTTCCCCATGTTTGTCTAGCAGAACAACAAACAGCCGGCAGAGGACAAGCTGACAAGCAATGGTATTCTCCCACGAATAAAAATATCTATCTTTCCATTGCCTTTGCCTATACCCAGCCCTTACACACGCTAGAAGGGTTTAGCCTAGTCACCGGACTTGCGCTTGTTAAAGCACTATCACGCTGCGGTTTTGACAAAGATATTCGTATCAAGTGGCCTAATGATATTTTTCATCAAGGCCAAAAACTCGCTGGCATCCTCATAGAAACTATTACTCAAGCCCCACAACAAATCTACATAGTGGCTGGCATGGGACTGAACGTCAACATGACATCTATGTCTGAAGACACCATCTCTCGCCCATGGACATCTCTTGCATCCATCTTCAACCAAACACAGGACAGAAACAAACTCACTGCCCACATTATCGAGCAATTCTTTTCATACCTTGCTTTATTTGAACAGGCCGGTTTGCCCGCATTTATCGATCAATGGGAAGCCCATGATTTTCTGAAAGGAAAAGAAATTACTCTAAGCAACGCAAATCGTACTTGTAGTGGTATAGCAGCAGGGATTAATACACGTGGACAGCTGATAATCCAAACACCTAAGGGAATGACTGCACATTCATCGGGAAATGTAATGTGGCGATAGCTGTCAGCTTCTCTTGCAAAAAATGCCTCAACCCGGTAAAAATTGCATGACTGCGCAACCCACTGACCGGAGAGAGGCACATTGATGTCTGCAACCAACCCCAAAAATAACACGCACACCTTCCAAAGCATGATTGCCACCCTACAAAACTATTGGGCCCAGCAAGGATGTGCCATTCTTCAACCGCTAGATACAGAAGTCGGTGCCGGCACATTCCATCAAGCTACTTTTATGCGTGCCATTGGCCCTGAACCCTGGCGAACAGCCTATGTACAACCCACCCGACGCCCAACGGACGGACGCTACGGCGAAAATCCGAACCGGACTCAACACTATTACCAATTCCAGGTTATACTCAAACCCTCACCTGACAATATTCAAGACCTTTATCTTAACTCTTTACGCGCACTCAACATTGACCCACTGGTCGACGACATACGCTTTGTTGAAGACAACTGGGAATCACCAACATTAGGTGCTTGGGGTTTAGGTTGGGAAGTTTGGCAGAACGGAATGGAAATCACACAATTCACCTATTTTCAGCAAATAGGGGGATTAGAATGCAAACCCGTCACGGGTGAAATAACCTACGGTCTCGAGCGCATCGCCATGTATCTCCAAGGTGTGGACAGCATGTATGACTTGGTTTGGGTACACGGCCCAAATGGCCCCTTGACTTATGGAGACATCTTTCGGCAGAACGAGATTGAAATGTCCGCATACAATTTTGAACATGCCAATGTTTCAGCGCTGCTCCAACATTTTCAGTATTACAAACAAGAATGCCTCAAATTGATCGAAGCCGACCTACCTCTACCCGCTTATGATATGGTGCTCAAAGCATCGCATGCTTTTAACCTACTAGATGCTAGGCATGCCATTTCAGTCACAGAACGCCAAGCCTACATCCTTAGCGTCCGCAAACTTGCTTTTGCCGTTGCAAAAGTCTATTACGAGTCTCGCGAAAAACTGGGCTTCCCACTATTAGGAATGTCTTAATCATGCAAACACACGACCTACTTATAGAAATAGGCACTGAAGAACTGCCACCTAAGCAACTTCAAACCTTGATCCAAGCCTTCGCTACCAATATTCAATCCGAACTCAATAACAAAGCGCTGGCCCACGGACAAATAAAATGCTTCGCTACACCCAGACGCTTGGCCCTTCTGATAGAAAACGTGGTGGCTGAACAAGAAAGTCGCACCGTAGAAAAAAGAGGTCCTACGCTAAAAGCAGCCTACGATGCACAAGGCAATGCCACCATCGCCTGTCTTGGGTTCGCCAATGCCTGTGGTGTTACTCTAGATGAACTAGAGGTTAGAAAGACTGATCAAGGCTCTTGGTTATTTTTCACATCCTCATATGTTGGGCAATCTACCAGTGCACTTCTACCGGAAATACTCGTCTCCGCACTTTCACGTCTACCCATACCTAAACCCATGCGTTGGGGAAGCCATGCGGCTGCATTCATCCGCCCCATTCATTGGGTCGTTTTAATGTTAGACGACAAGCTGGTAAGAGCGAATATTTTCGAACAGAAAACCGTTAAACATACTTATGGGCATCGTTTTCACCACCCTGAAGCCATCAATATTCCACATGCACAAAGCTATGAAACATTGCTGAAAAAAGAGGGATACGTTATTCCTGACTACCATGAGCGTAGGCAGATTATCGACCAACAGGTGCAAGAAATTGCCAAAAAGCATAAGGGAAAGGCTACTGTGGATGCGTCTTTGTTAGACGAAGTCACTAACTTAGTCGAATGGCCCGTTGCACTGCTAGGCAAATTTGACCCATCATTTTTAGAACTACCCCCTGAAGTCATCGCAACCTCGCTAAAAACCCATCAAAAATCTTTTTCTGTGGCAGATGACCGTGGCCAAACACTTCCCTACTTTATTACCATCAGCAATATAGAAAGCAAAGACCCCCAACGTGTCATCTCTGGCAATGAGCGAGTCATCCGAGCTCGCCTATCAGACGCTAAATTCTTCTATGAAGCGGATCTCAAACATACATTGACACAAGATCTTGAACGCACGAAAAACGTCATTTTTCAGAAACAGTTGGGCTCGTTGTTCGAAAAAGCCAAACGTATTTCAATGCTCTCCCATTATCTGGCAGAGCAATTAAATATATCTTCAGCACAAGGAAAAGAAATAGCTGAAGCAGGACTGCTGTCAAAAGCAGACCTCATGACCAATATGGTGGCAGAATTCCCAGAACTGCAAGGTACCATAGGCTATTACTATGCAAAGAATGATGGGCTTTCGGATGATATTGCCACCGCCATCAAAACACATTATCAACCTCGATTTGCAGGAGATGCCCTACCCCATACCACTGCAGGCGCACTAGTTTCTGTGGCTGATAAAATCGATACACTGACAGGCCTTTTTGGGGTTAATCAACCTCCAACTGGAGAGAAAGATCCCTTTGGACTGCGCAGAGCAGCAATAGGTGTGTTACGTACACTAGTGGAGAAAAAGCTTCCTGTTGACCTATTCGCCTTGTTGCATGCCTCTGTTGAACAATATGGCAATATTCTTGATAACCCTCAGACTGAACAACAAACTTTCGCCTTTATGATGGAGAGATTACGCGCTTGGTATGCAGATAAAGGCGTTGCAAGCGAAATCATTTCCG
This sequence comes from Gammaproteobacteria bacterium, assembly GCA_029266595.1. GTDB lineage: Bacteria > Pseudomonadota > Gammaproteobacteria > JAURND01 > JAURND01 > JAQSWO01. The sequence continues at coordinate 6,727 of JAQSWO010000017.1, read as the reverse complement.
CTGTCTTGGCAAAGTCTCCAACTCAACCTTTGGACCTACATGAGCGCATCCAAGCTGTTCAACACTTCCAGCGTTTACCAGAAGCCAAAGCCTTAGCCGCAGCCAATAAACGTGTCAGCCGCATTCTCAAAGACCAAAAGCAAATCGGAGAAAAACCGTTAAATATTAATCTTTCCGAGTCCCCTGCCGAACATCAACTGATCACATTAGTAAAGGAAAAGACGAAAGAAATTGAACCACTCTATCAAACCGGCAAATACACAGAAATGCTCACATCTCTCGCCACACTACAAACCCCAGTGGATCATTTTTTTGATCAGGTGATGGTGATGACCGATGATAGAGTGCTAAGACAGCACCGTTTATCAATCCTATACCAGCTGCAACAGCTCTTCCTCAGAGTCGCAGATATTTCTCTATTGGCCAGCTAATAGTTTTTGCATCCAACCAAATAAAAAAAACAATAATAAATGCAGAAAGCAAGGTATGTAATTCTTCTTTTTAGTTGTGTGATCAAGAGGTTGTCTTTGATCACGCAGCTCTTCCAGATATACTACTCGCCTTCAAAAACGATTGGATATACCACTTGTCTTCCATTTATAGAGATATATAAGCTAATTAAAAATAAGTGAGTTTTGATGAATTTTTTGGAAAATTTTACAAATTATGCTAATTTAGTACCCGTCACTGTCTTCTTTGCAAATCTCGACCTCGTGCAGCTGATAAATTCATTGCGTAAGAAAGCCAAGGTGGCATTGGAATTTGGTTAAAGTGTAATAGGGGGCACCTCTCTGCGAAGATTGGCACAAACGGTCAGGGTCCGCGTTGCGAGGAGCATAGCGATGCGGCAATCCAGTAAAAACCGCAGCATACACGTAGTATGCAAGCACTCTGAGAGAATTTTTTGTTCAAGGTCGGCAAAAGATGGCCATTTCTATCTAGGGACTGACCTGTTACGTTAAAGTCATGTAAACGGCAATTAAAGTCAACAATAGCCGTATCTCCAACACTTCAGTGTTTAATAGGAAAAAAACAAAAAGAAGGAATGTTAAACAACTATATATGTGCGAGGTAAAGAAAAATGTCTGAAAAAAATTGAAATTTTCATGCCTAACAGGCCTGCATCTCAACTTTAGAGAGGCAACCATCATTGTAATAGGATACTTTTCTGCCAAGATTAGCACAAACGGTCAGAGTTCCAACCGTCTTTGCGAGGAGCACAATCTAGCCCCAACATACACAGTATGTGAGGGTGCTGAGCGAATTTTTGAATGAAATACATCCTTGTATTTCACTCTTCGAGCGCTTTAGACCCAAATCTGTTGCAAGCACATTTTCGCTTCAAGATCGGCAAAAGATGGCCATTTCTATCTAGTGGTTGACTTGTTACCCATCATCACCGTTTTCTAACAGTTTTTTGGAAGATATAAAAAAAGATAGGGAGAAAAAGGGTGGTAGCATGAGCAATGAAGAAAATAACAAAAATAAAATGTTTGGAAAAAATAAATCATACGTGAGGTGAGAAATGTTTGAACAAATAATATCTGCAAGAAGAAAAATGTCTACTGAATCCGTAACAACAGGAACATCCACAACAAGAAAAATGTCTACTGAATCCGCAACAAGAAAAATGTCTATTGAGTCAGATTTTTCCCGATGTTCTTCTGAGCCATTTTCATTACCAGGATCACCCGTCCCATTATCATCCCCTCCTTCTATTGGTAGCATTTCGTCAGAGGAAGGTAGAGAAAGAGCTATGAGTACGGAGGCTGATGATCAGGATACCATAGTAAGCAACGTCAGTAGATTTGGTGGCCCTACTGAGGATGATAGGCGTATATCTGGTAAAAGATATGATCTCAAGCAACTCCTTATTTCAGTTTGTCAACCAGGCGATCTTAGAGATTTTGATGCGACTAAATTTTTCGAACGTTACGTTATACCTATATTGCTATTAAAAGGAGGTAAATCAAACCCTATTAGGTATCAGCCTCAACTCTTTATTGGAAGTATCGCAAAACAGAGGCAGAAAGAAGAATTAACTAAAGAGGTAGAGAGAGATATAGAATGCAGACTAAAGTTTAGGCAAGCTCGTGAAGGCTTATATAAGAAGCTTATTCAGGATAAAGGAACTCAGGAATTAGCTCAAAAACTGAATGATATAGATATATACACATGGTCTGATATTGCCGGTGAAGAAGGTTACGAAGAATTGTATAAGCTTGTTCGAGAAGAATGCGCTGGTGATGAAATCCGACCACTCTTCATACAAGATTGCCTAAATTATCTTGAAAGACACTATTCTGAGGATAGTGAAGCCTACAAATTTATCCATTGGTATGCAAATCAACTTTCTGAGCTTGGCTTTCATGTGTTTGGTGAAGAAAAAGCAATGAGCGAGGCTTCATTCAAATATGAATATGACCCAACTATCGAAGAAATAAATATAGATTCAAAGGAAAAAATCCAAACTATCGTAGATCACTATCTCCATGTTCACCCAGATCAATTGGAAAGAACTAAAGCGCACCGTCTAGAAATAACGTCCGTTAAACCTTCAGAAGAACAAAAATTCCAGGTCATTAATCATCACCTCCTTATTATTAGATATGATGGACAAAATTATACGCTGGGATTCTGTGATCCAAAAACGAAGCAATACCATGAAGAACTTCTTGATAAAGAAAACCATCAAGCAATCATAGAAAATCTAGAAAAATCTCAAAAAGAAGGTTTAGATATTTTGTCAAATCAGGTGCTGTTGACCCAGTTAAATTCCTTAATTCGTATAAAAACCCTTAAAGAAGCCACATTTACTTTTTTAGAAACAATTAGATATTTAATGAGAGAAATACCCGTTTTCTTATTATTTTCTGAGAAAGAGCTGCATTTCAATGCAGTTGTTTGTAGAGACCAAAAACCACGTCCTTGGCTATTATCTATGAGAGCTATGTGGAAGAAATATGGGCTTATGACTGGAGAGGGGGTCTTAACAATGAAACATGATCGCAACGCTGCTAAAGCTACACGCCAAGCTAGAAGGAAAGCGAGACTTGAAGCTAGAAAGGAAGGCAATCATCCAGATGTAACTGTTATTCCTAAAATAGCTCCTAATAATAAAGAAAAAGCTAGAGCCCCCGAGATTAAGGAAATTTCCGAGACTAAGAAGGAAGCCGCACAGCAAGGTCTAGACGAATTTCTACTACCTGGTCCAGTAATTTCTTTGCCAGGGCCAAATAAGAGTTCAACATTTTTCAATATTACACAAAAACATACAAACGCTCCTACAGAGCCACCAAATTCGGATAATCCGCAGGTAAAACCACGCTCACCTCTACGTTTACCTGAGGTTCAAAAAGAGTTAAGGGATGCAGGTGAAGAGTTAAGGGATGCAGGTGCTTCTCTGATTGCGCTAGCAGAAAACGCTAAAGACTACTCCTCTGCTAGTAATGTAGAGAATGAGAAGAATGAGGAGAATGAGGAGGAGAAAAAAAGGGCTTTAGAACAAAAGCTAGCCAGACTTATGAGTCAATTGCAGAAGTTAGCTTCTTCTCTTAACCAACCATCAACCGAGCCAGAAACAAAAAATCAAAATACTCACCAACATTATGGGGGTAGTAACCCCTCTAGGTTATTTCATCAGCCAGTACTCCCCCAATTACCTAAATTACCTGCTGCCAGATCCGGTTCCAGTTTGAGTACTCCATTACCACATTCTCATCAACAAAATACAGCCGTCGCCTAAGTTATTAGGCCGCTTATCTAAGGCGATTAGAGCAAAGAGAAAAAAAACATGGCCATTTCCACATCAGATATAGAAAAGATACTGCATACTCTCCCTGGTAGTGTGTATTGGAAGGACTGCCAGGGAGTATATCTGGGCTGTAATGAATATATGGTGAAAATGGCTGGTCTAGATTCCCCTGAAGCTGTTGTGGGAAAAACGGATTATGATTTATGTTGGCGTGATCAGGCTAGTATGCTTCGCGCCATAGATCAAGAGGTGATGCAATCAGGCGTTCAGAAAGTAATTGAAGAAGTTAGCCAATTAGCAGATGGTACCATGAGGACTTATCTCAGCACTAAAACTCCTTTAAAAGATAGCAAAGGAAATATCATTGGTGTACTGGGTATGTCGACGGATATCACGCATATTAAAAAAAGAGAAACAGAAGAAACACAAAAAAAACAACAAGCTGAAAACAAAGCCTATTTAGCCAAAGTATATTTGGAAAATATTTTGGCTATGTTGCCTGAACCTATTTATTGGATGGATGTTAATGGTGTAATGCAAGGCTGTAATGATGCAGAAGCAAAAATTTTTGGGTTATCGTCCTCAAAGGAGGTAATAGGTAAATCAATATATGATCTGGCTACAGGACTGGGTTGGGATAAAAGTATAGCGGATAAAATTAGGCAAAATGACCATGAGGTTATGGTTAGCAGAAAAAATAAAATAACAGAAGAACGCGCATTTGGACCGGAAGGACAAATAGTCACTTATTTATCCTGCAAAGCACCTTTGTATAATGAAAATAAAAATGTCATAGGCGTGATTGGAACAGCGATTGATATTAGTGAGCTTAAAAAAAAGGAGCTAGAAGAAACTGAGAAGAAAATTAAAGCAGAAAATCAATATCAGACCGCCAACCTCTATTTGGAAAATATTTTAGCTATGTTACCTGAGCCCGTTTATTGGATAGATACTGATGGAGTAATTTTGGGTTGTAATCAAGCACAAGCCAGAGTTTTTAGATTATCATCTACAAAAGATCTTATCGGCAAATCAATTTATGATTTAGCCAAAGAATTAAATTGGGACAAGAACATAGCGGATATTATTCGAGATAACGATCGAGAAGTTATGTCTAGCAGGAAAAATAAAATAGTAGAAGAGCATATACTAGGACCTAATGGAGAAGCAGTAACATATTTATCTTGTAAAGCCCCTTTGTATGATGAAAAGAAAAATGTCATAGGCATAATTGGCACTACAATCAATATTACCGAACGCAAAAAAATGGAAGAGGCATTACAAAAAGCCAAAGAACAAGCCGAAGCTGCTAGCCAAGCTAAATCAGAATTCATCGCCAATATGAGCCACGACATCCGAACACCTATTACTGGCATGATTGGCATGGTTCAAGACTTACTGAATACTGTGGAAGATATAGAAACCAATTTAAAAAATAATTCCATATCTACTTTGAGCGATAGTTTAAAATTAATCCATGGTTTAACACATCATGTGAAAAATGACAGTGATATATTAATGAGCTCTGTCGATCAACTGTTGCAATTGTGCAACGAAATCTTGGAAGTCACGCGTTTAGAACATGGCATGCTAGATCAACCTGCGGAATCTTTTAATATACATGATTTAGTGCAACACAACATAGAACTATTAAAACCCGTCGCAAAACATAAAAAATTAGATTTAATTGCTGAGATTGACAATAAAGTTCCTAAATATTTAAAAGGATTACGCAGCCATGCAGATCGCACACTGCTTAACTTAATTAGCAATGCGCTGAAATTTACGGAAACAGGTCACGTCAAAGTAAAAATGAATCTAATAAAAAAAGGTTCTAAGGCTTATAAAAAAGGCGATGAAGTGACAGTACAAATCTCCATAGAAGATACTGGCATAGGTATTCCTGAAGATAAATTTGACATTATTTTTGAACATTTTTCACGCCTCACCTCTTCTTATGAAGGCGTATACAAGGGCTCAGGATTAGGGCTCTATACAGTTAAGCAATATCTAGCAGCAATGAATGGGGATATTAAAGTTGCAAGCACCGTAGGCAAAGGAACTTGTTTTACACTCACCATACCATTTATTGTTTCCGATACTGTTGATAAAATTCGCCAATCCATTCGCGCAGCTGCCCCTATAGTCCCTTCTTCTATACCCCAATCTGTAACACTTTCGCCATCAGTGAGCGCGTCGGAAAATCCAAAATTTCCTTCAAGTCGTGTTTTGATTGTAGAGGATGGCATAGCTGCGGCGATGGCTTTGAAAGTAGCATTAAAGCCTTTCCAATGTGCTATTGATACTGCGGTAAATGGCAATGAGGCGGTTGAGAAGGCACAATATAATACCTACGATCTTATTTTAATGGACGTAGGTCTACCGGATATAACTGGTATTGAGGCAACTCAAAAAATCCGCACGCTTAGCGATACTAAAAAATCTCAAGTACCTATTGTTGCTTTGACAGGACATGCTGATAATCCAGAGAAGCGGCAAGAATGCTTAAATGCGGGCATGCAAGATGTATGCAGCAAACCTGCTAATACATTGATGTTAGAACCATATTTTCAAAATTTTGTTTTTAATAATAAAGATATTACTCAGCAAAAAAATGATGTCGTGCAGGATATTGTTGCGGAGACCGATGAAGAAGTAGTAATTGATTGGGCAGGTTGTGTGCATATGGTAGGAGGAAATGAGAATAAAGCACGCGAAATATTAGCCGTGCTTTCAGAAGAGGTGAAGGACGCCATGGATGCAATTCAAAAATACTACCTGGCTAGAGACAGTAAAATACTTTACGCTGAAGTCCATAGAGTATTAGGAGGTGTTTCGTATATGCGTTTACCAAGGTTGGCAAATGCTTTAAAAAATTTTCAGAAAGCTATCAAAACGGAGCCCGCAGATTTTACAGAATGGGAGCGTACTTATAAAATACTGAAAAAAGTGGCTAAGCAATTTGAGGATGCC
>JAQSWO010000016.1 GCA_029266595.1 Gammaproteobacteria bacterium | reverse complement strand
CTCAATCAGTACAAATATCCCGGTTTTAAAATCACAGGGCGCTTAATGCGATACTACCCTTATGGGGAGTCTGTTGTGAGTGTGTTGGGTTATGTGGCGCGTATCAGTGAGGCGGAGCAGGCGCGTATTGATCCCGTCAATTATGCGGCCAGTAAGTATATAGGCAAGCTAGGCGTAGAAAAATTTTATGAGGATGCCTTGCACGGCACCGTAGGGTATCAGCAAGTAGAAACAGATGTCAGCGGACGAATTGTACGCATACTCAAATATACGCCGCCTGTTTCTGGTAAGAATTTATATCTTTCTATCGATTTAGGTTTACAGAAGGCCGCAGAAGCAGCGTTGGCTGATACAGAAGGTTCAGTTATCGCGATTAATCCTAAGACGGGTGAAGTCTTGGCTTTTGCGAGTAATCCTCGTTATGACCCCAATCCCTTCGTAGCTGGTATCAGCCAAAAGGAATATGCCATTCTTAGAGATGATCCAAGACGACCGCTTTACAACCGCGCATTAAGAGGTGTTTATCCACCGGGTTCCACAGTTAAGCCATTCTACGGACTGCAAGTTTTGGAGTCGGGTGTAGCAAGGCCTCAGGACACTATTTACGACAATGGCTTTTTTTATTTGCCGGGTAGCAGTCATGTTTTTAAGGATTGGAACTGGCATAAAGGTGGACATGGTACTGTGAATCTTAGAAAGGCCATTGTTGAATCTTGTGACGTTTATTTTTACAACATGTCTTTGCGAATGAAAATCACGGGTATGGCAAGTATCATGCATCGTTTTGGTTTCGGTTATAAAACGGGATTGGATGTGCACGAAGAGTTGGCTGGTGTAATGCCTAACCCTCTTTGGAAACGCGGTGCCAGGGGTGAGGGGTGGTATCCAGGTGATACCGTGAATACGAGTATTGGTCAGGGTTATATGTTGGTGACGCCTTTACAACTGGCTTCAGGGGTTGCCACGATTGCGAATCGAGGGATAGGATATCATCCAAGATTTGCAATGGCATGGGAAAAGGACGGTCAGATTGAGAAGCTTCCACCTGTGCCGAGTCCACCCATTAAGCTGAAAAATGATGATATATGGAACTTGATTATTTCTGCTATGCAAGGTGTGACCCAAGACCCAGGTGGGACAGCTAGAAGAATGAGTGTTAACTCTCCCTATACAATTGGGGCCAAAACAGGTACAGCACAGGTCTTTAGACCTAAAAGCTATGGAGATAAGGATGGAGCACACATTCCAACTAAATATCGTAGCCATTCATGGCTGATTGCGTTTGCGCCAGTGGAGGATCCGCAGATTGCGCTGGTCGCATTGGCGGAGCATTCTCCAGGCCAAGCCGTTACGGTAGCCAAGCAGGTATTGGATTATTATTTATTACCAGATCATGGTGTGAAAGTTGATCCAGCTGTGTCGGAATATTTGATGTTTTATGGTTTATTGGAGTTGAGTAGTTGAGGCTGCTTTTATCTGTTGTTGCCGGCGTTTTGTAAAGTAGCCCAGCCCATTGTCTTTGTGAGGAATGCAGCAAAATGGCAATCTAGAAAAAAATCTAATACCTCGTAGGACCCTTCGGGAATATATAATTTCTGGATTGCTTCGCAAAATCGCTCACAACGACAAGTAAAGAATTCGCCTTAAGACATATTTGATATATTCGAGAGGCGTCATGAAAAATATTTAAATTCAGTCAGTTAGAATTTTAAAAGGGTTTTTTGTTGTTCCTGAATACTAACTTCCTTTAGATAAAATCCAAAAAGCGGCGATTTTGTAAAGAGACCAAACAATGATCCAACTTGAATTTCCCACTGAAAAAAAACAAAGCGGTGATTTTGCCCCACCACTTTCTGTTCGTTTTCATGTAGACCTGCCTCTTCTATATGGCATATTGATGTTGCTGGGCGCAGGGCTTTTCATCCTTTATAGTGCAGATAATCAAAGTTTGGCGCTTTTGTTTCGTCAATGTATTTGGATGTCGATCGCGTTGACCATTATGTTCATTTTCGCGCAGATTTCACCCAAGAGATACCGCCAAATGACGCCATGGATATTTATTCTGGGGATATTACTGTTAGCGGCAGTGCTAGTGGTTGGGCATACGGGAAAAGGTGCGCAGCGCTGGTTGAATTTGGGATTGTTTAAATTTCAACCATCAGAAATCATGAAACTTGCTGCTCCTATGGCATTGGCTTGGTACTTTGATAAACGGCGTTTGCCGCCCACGTTTCCGATGTTAATGGTATGCGCCATTATATTGGTGGCACCTGTGGCATTAATCATTAAGCAGCCAGATTTAGGTACAGCATTGGTGATTGTTTTTGCAGGGGTTTGTGTCATATTGCTGGCAGGCATAAAGTGGCGTTATGTTATAGGTTTAGCTGTTATTGCTGCGGCTTCAGCGCCGGTGTTATGGCATTTTTTGCATGACTATCAGCAGCAGCGCGTGCTTACTTTTTTGAACCCAGGTTTGGATCCTTTGGGAGATGGTTACCATATTATTCAATCTAAAATAGCCATTGGTTCGGGCGGGGTATTTGGTAAGGGTTATTTGGAAGGAACACAGTCGCATTTACGCTTTTTGCCTGAGCATGCAACAGACTTTATTTTTGCGGTAGTAGGTGAAGAATTAGGGCTGATAGGGGGAGTTATCTTGATCGCAATGTTGATGTATGTAGTGCTGAGAGGCTTATATATTAGCACTCAGGCGCCTGATACATTTTCTCGGTTATTGGCTGGTAGTTTGAGTTTAACGTTCTTTTTGTCGTTTTTTGTGAACATAGGAATGGTGACAGGTATTTTGCCTGTGGTGGGTGTGCCGCTTCCTTTGATAAGCTATGGTGGTTCATCTATGTTGACGATGATGGCGGGGTTTGGGATAGTGATGTCTATACAGACACATAGAGAACTTCTGTTTAAATGAAGGTCATGTCAATTTTTTGCGAGATAATTATGAGAAGAATCATTTTAACAATATTTATTAGCATGTCTGCTTCGTTGTACACGTTACCTTCTGCTGCGATTGACCTGGGTGTGAATCCAGAGGTGCGTAACTATATTAATACCATCGCCCAAAAATATAACTATGACGAAAGGGATTTATATCGTTGGTTTAACATTATTAATTTCAATCAAAGTATTATCGATAGCATGAATAAGCCTGGTGAAGCCAAGCCTTGGGAAAATTATCGCGATATTTTTATTCAGCCAGAGCGCATTCAAATGGGTAAAGACTATATGAGTACCCATATGAAAGCCTTAAAGGCGGCAGAAAGGCAGTATGGGGTACCAGCAGACATCATTCTCGGTATTATCGGTGTCGAGACTTATTACGGAAAGGTTACTGGTAAATCTTACGTGCTAGAGGCGCTGGCTACAATTGCGTTTAAATATCCGCCACGTAGCAAATATTTCACCAACGAGCTGACGGAATTCTTATTATTGTGTAGAGAACAAGGCTGGAATCCATTAGAAATTCGAGGGTCTTATGCAGGTGCCATGGGGTTACCGCAGTTTATGCCTAGTAGTTATCGTACTTATGCAATAGATGGTAGTAAAAATGGCTACATTAATTTGTTCGATGACCATCAAGATGTTATCGCAAGCGTTGCAAATTACCTTGATAAAAAAGGATGGCATAGAGGAGAACCTGTGGCAGTGCCAGTGAATGTGCGCCCTAACCATAAAGAGTTCACGGAAGCTGAGGCTAATGGAAAACTAAATTATACAGTGCAGCAATTAGCCGATTTGGGTTTTGTGCCAATCATGCCTGTTCCCAAGCATCTCAAGGTGGGTTTGTTGGGATTTGAAACAGAATATGGTATGCAGTATTGGATGACTTTCCATAATTTCCAGGTGATTAAGCGTTATAACAACAGTGGTAAGTATGCTTTGGTGGTAGCTTTGTTGGGTGATTTTGTGTCTGGTGCTGTGGTCCTAGGAAAACCTGCCATGAAAGCAATGTCGGCGAGCCATTAGTAATCAGTTGATTTGTAATAGACCATTCACTGCCATTAATTAAGCACCAAAATAAGGCCATTGAGTTATATCAACGCAAACGCGCAGCAAGTACATCCATGTATGCTCGAAGAAAACATCCATGCTTTCTACGGTTTGCTTTTGATATAGCCTAATGGTCTTTGTTAATTCTGGAATAAGCTATGCAGCTTCACAAGTTTATAGCCTTCTGCTTTCCTTAACTGCAGTGGTGCTGACATATTATGTTGATTTTTCGCAAAGCATGATTTTGAGGAGAAATAAGGAGAGAGTTAGAATGACGCGTTGTGATTGGAGTACCACTCATCCTTTGTTGCAGGAGTATCACGATACGGAGTGGGGCGTTCAGCTGCATGACGATCAGAAGCTCTTTGAATTTCTGATACTTGAAGGCGCACAAGCAGGATTAAGCTGGTTGACCATACTTAAGCGTCGTGAGGGTTATAGGCAAGCATTTGATCATTTCAATGCGGAGAAGATCGCGTCTTATACGCTGAAAAAAGTAGAAGTTTTGATGCAAGATGATCGCATTATCAGAAACCGTCTTAAAATTAATAGCGCCATTCAAAATGCTCAAGTATTTTTAGCGATAAAAGAAAAATATGGAACATTTGATCAATATATTTGGCAGTTTGTTGATGGTAAACCCATCATCCATCAATGTCAGACAATGGCAGATGTGCCGGTTAAAACGCATGTTTCTGACCTAATGTCCAAAGACCTAAAAAAACAGGGTTTTTCTTTTGTCGGAAGTACCATCTGTTATGCGTTTATGCAGGCGGTGGGTATGGTGAATGATCACTTGAAAGGGTGTTTCCGTTCACCGTAACAGGTCACCCTGTTATAAAAAAGCTGGTCTAAAGGGTAACCAAAAAAACATATCCCTCTACTTTCTCCTGCTTTTGCATACGCAATATAGCATTTTCCTCACATACGACAGTAAATCCGTTTTCCGCAGCTAACCGTTTAATATAGGATTTGCTATGTGCAAAGCGTGCATTATTTTGTAATTTAAAATCATTCCCTACGCCTTTCTCTACAGTGAAAGCAAATAAGCCGTTTGGCTTTAGTGCATCCTTAGTCAGTGCAAATAATTCTGTTAAATCGCCGACGTAACCCAACACATCTCCCGCTAAAATTAAATCAACAGGCGCATATTTTTTAATTGCGAGGTGTATGTCTATTCTTTCTAATACATCATAAATATTTTTTTCTTTTGCCGCGGCTAGCATTTTTTCCGATACATCTACGCCTATCATTTTTTTAGCAAATACACGGAATGATTGGCCGCATAGGCCCGTTCCGCATCCTAGATCTAATATATCCCAGTCAGCATCTTTTGCGCCGATAAAATTTGTCACAGCCTTTGAAAGTAGCGTTGGCACGCGATAATCTAGATATTTTGTTAAATGTTGATCAAAATGCGGGGCATATTGATTGAATAAATTTTCTATATAAATCTGTGGAGTCGTGTTAGGGAGGTTTTTTTGTTTCAGCGCTGCCAAAATGTAGAGAATTTCTGGATCATCGGGTTTTAGCGATAAGGCCATTTCATAGTGTTCTGCTGCTTTATCCAAATGCTCTTTTTTAATATAACACGCACCTAAATTAAGATGTGCATTAAAATGATTAGGCTCAAATTCCAGGACTTTTAAAAAATAATTGATCGCATCTTCGTGTTTGTCTTGATAAAAATAAATCACGCCTAAATTGTAGTAAGTGTCTATATCAGGGTTAATCAACAGCAATCGCAAATAGCAGGTTAATGCTAAATCAGATTCGCGCTTCACCAAATATAATGCACCTAGATTATGTAAGGCTTCTACGTGATGAGTGTCTCGTTTTAGGGTTTCACGATAATACGTCACGGCTTCTTCATATTGGTCTTCATGCGTTAAGGCCACAGCCAGCTGATGATGCACTTCTGTATGGTCTGGATCTAACTCTAAACAAGTTCTGCAGTGCTTAATTGCTTTATCATATTGAGAAAGCCTTAAAAATAGCTGCCCTAAATGCGCGTGTATTTGCGCATGCTGTGGTTGATATTTTAGTGCTTTTTCTAACACTTCAATCGCCTCTTCAAACTTGCCCTGTTTGGTTAGAGCATTACCTAAATTGTACGAAGCATCAGCATAATCAGGCTTTAAAGAAATAGCCTTACGATAATAAATGATTGCATTATCCACCTCTGCTAAGGTGTCGTATAAAACACCTAAATTATTATGGGTCGCGGCAGAAGTGGGGGCTAATGTGAGAGATTTTTGATAGTGCAACACAGCTGCATCCATATTACCCATGCGACGTTCGATATTGGCAAAAGTGTTATAGAAGGTAGCGGAATTTGGCGCTAAGGCTATGGCTTGTTTGATATATCGTAAGGCGTCCTGCAGTTTATCTTGCTGGCCGTATAAGATGCTTAGTAAATGAAGGGTGTCTTCGTGCTTAGGGTTGTCACTCAAAAGCTGCTGGTACAATATTTCTGCGGTGTCAAAATCGCCTGATCGATGGAGTTGAAGTGCTTTTTGGAAAGTTTCTTCGGAAAACATGAGCTCGCCCATGGACTGACGGAATGTCGTATATCTGTTTTCCCGCAAACCTAAGAGGGAACTGGGCGGAGATCCTAAAATAAATTAGGGTATTATGCTAGGCTTTTTGTTTTATCCTTCTTTGTGGAATGAGAGGGAGAATTGTAATTCTCCCCCTGCCCACGTCGCGACTGCCAGTAACGTCTTTGATTGAGAGCTACTGGTATTCTTATTATTCTTATCGTTCTTCTTCTTTTTCTTGTGAGTCGCTAAGGGATAGTGTATCAGGGGAATCTTAAGGAACTATTAAGTAGAGGTGCAGTCCGAAAAATTTTTTTTTGAGAGTAGAAAATGGATGGTGGAAGTAATAAGCATGATACTTTCTCAACACAAAATCTATTTTTAATTTTAAAGGATTTTAATCGAATCAATTTTTATGTATAGTTGATTCTCGTTTTTAAACAAAAAAATCTTGCTCAGTGATTTAGTTCACGATCAAAACCAAGGTAGTATTTTCTTTCATATCTTAGGAGTGCTTACTTATTATGTTAGAACAACAAGAAAAAAATTTTGCGGGTGCTGAATTTTCTAATACCTCTCATGGTCCTGGAGTCCCTAATCTTGAAAAGCAGAAAGAGGATCTCAGCATGCTGCAAGTCTCTTCCGCTGCTCCTGAAGAAGCTAAAGACAATCTTAGTGCTGAAGATATTTATTCTAGTATCCATCAGATATTAAAGGCTAATATAAAAAAATCTATTTTGGCTGTGAGTGTGGATAGCAGTTCATCCTCTTCTTCCTCATCTCTATCTCTTTTACGCAGACTATCATCCAACCCATTTGACAGATTTAAAACAGAGTTTCTCCGTATGTTGGAAGAAAGCCTCCAGGGAGAGGGCCTTGACAGGTTAAAACTCATAGCTCTTCGTGATCAGCTAAAATATTTTATTAGCAATATTAAGAAAGCCACAAAAAAATATGATGAAGAGCTATTTTTTAGACATGCACGCCATTTGTATAATATTTTACACCGCTGTTTAGCTATTGAGGTGCAGAGGGGTTAACATATGATAATAGAATATGCCTTAGGGATTTGTCATTTAACCGACTTAGTGAAAGGAGGAACGACGGAGACGGCACTACAGCTCTTTCAAAGAGTAGCAGAAAATGGATATGCACCTGCACAGCACCGGTTAGCTATTCTCTATGAGCATGGTATAGCTGGCGTGCTTGAGCCTGACATAATAGAGGCGATAAGGTGGTATAAAGCAGCAGTTGATCAAGGATATACACCAGCAGAACTTCCGTTAGCATTTATCTATATTTATGTCCTAAGCAAAGGAGATGAGAGCTTAATACGTATAACAAATCTTACATGGGAAGGAGAAATAGTACCGTTACTTCAGGAGGCAGCTCGGAGAGGAGATGGTATAGCGCAGTACCAACTAGCAATCTGTTATAAAGATGGCATAGGGTTAGAGAAAAACCAGGATAAAATGCTGGATCTTCTTCTGCAGTCAGCAGCACAAAACTATAGGCCAGCGCAATGCGCATTAGGGCAGTACCATCAAGAGCAATACTTCAACTCACTTCCGCCAAGTTATTTTCTTCAAAGGAGACTAACGTTTTCTCCAGATCTCGAATCAGTTGGATTGATACATATACCTAGAAAGGAAAGATCGTTAGAAGCGACGGAATGGTATAGGCAAGCACTTGAACATCGGCATATACTTACATCAGACTCTCGTATACAACGTCATTTTCTTGAAACTGGAGAAAGGGAAGCTATCGAAAAAGCCGCAACAATGTTTCAGAAATTAAGTAAAGTTTCCCAGAAGAGTTATCATCAAAGACACGTTGGTTTGACACAATTACTTGGTTTCTTTGTTCATGCTAACACTCAGACTGTTCTGGATTACACGAGTGATCTCGAAGATGCGATGGCAGCGAAGACCTTTAGTGATAATACTGCGGATTTTGCTAGGGGACTTACGGGGGCTTTAGTAAGTTTTTTAACAGGGTGATTAAAAAACTTTTTTTTCTCATTTCTACTTGGGTCTGCGCATGGCTTAGAAGCTAGGAATGAGGGGGGGAGAATTATAATTCTCCCCCTGCCCATATCGCGACTTCCAGTAACCTCTTTTGACTAAGGGCCTACTGGTATTCTTATTATTCTTATCATTATTCTTCTTCTTGTGAGTCGCTAAGGGCTAGTGTATCAGGGAGATCTTAAGGAACTATTAAATAGAAATGCAGTTCCAAAAAAAATTTTTTGAGAGTAGATAAGGGATGGTGGAAGTAATAAATGTAATATTTCCACAACACAAAATCTATTTTTAATTTTAAAGGATTTTAAGTGAATCGATTATCATGTAAAGTGAGTTCTCACTTTTTGAATAAAGATCTTGCTCGTTGATTTATTTCACAATTAAAACCAAGGTGGAGAATTCTTTATCTATACAATTGTGGGCGATTTTGCGAAGTAATTGTCCAGCCCTTCGTCTTTGCGAGGAGCGATAGTGACGCGGTAATCTAGGAAAAAATCTAACACCCCGTAGGACCCTTCGTGAATAATAACTCTTAGATTGCTACGTTGAGGCTAGGTCTAATGAGAAGGAGAGCTGTTACTTATAACAAGAGTATGCGCAAAGGTTATGAGTTATTTTTGTTCTCTTAGTTCTCTAGGCAATACAAACACAATATGTTCCTTTCTTCCTTCGAGTTCTTCTTCTGTTTCTCCACCCAGTGATTTGAGCTTTTCGACCACTTCTTGCACTAATACTTCTGGCGCTGAGGCGCCGGCTGTTACCCCGACTACTGACTTACCCAATACCCAGTTTGGTTCTACTTCGCTGGCGCTATCCACTAAATAGGCTTCACATCCCAGACGTTCTGCCAATTCTCTTAGTCGGTTGGAATTAGAGCTGTTAACTGAACCAACCACGATGACTACTTCCGATTTTTCAGCTAGCTGTTTGACGGCATCTTGGCGATTTTGGGTTGCGTAGCAAATATCTTCTCTTTTAGGACCTTGTAGATTAGGAAATCGCTTGCGGAGTGCATCAATCACACGAGAAGTATCATCAACGGATAAGGTGGTTTGTGTGACATGGAATAAATTGTCTGGGTCTTTAACGACTAAATTTTCAACATCAGTTTCATTTTCAACTAAATAAATTCCGCCGTTGAGATTATCATACTGACCCATTGTTCCCTCAACTTCCGGATGTCCTGCATGACCGATTAAGATACATTCCTGAGCACGACGGCTATAACGTGCTACTTCCAAGTGCACTTTTGTGACCAGTGGACAGGTTGCATCGAATACTTTTAATCCGCGTTTTTTTGCATCATCTCGTACAGTTTGAGAAACACCGTGTGCGCTGAAGATAACAGTCGCACCTTCAGGTACTTCATCGATTTCATCCACAAAGATAGCGCCACGTTTTTTTAATCCTTCTACAACAAAAACATTATGCACTACTTCATGGCGTACATAAATAGGAGGGGATAGTAGGGCTAGTGCACGCTCTACAATTTCAATGGCTCTGTCTACGCCAGCACAGAAGCCTCTGGGATTTGCGAGTAAGATTTGCATACGTTTTATCTGTTGATTGGTTCTTTTAGAGCGAGCTTATCCTCATTCTTTTTAGATAATGCCCTGGATAAGGTTTCATACTTCGTGAGTACTTTTGCCTGATAACGCTGATTTAAGTGCGGTGTGCGCGAATGGTATCCTGCTACTCCTGTCCAATAAGCATCATTCTTCACCACTGTCTCTGCGATCTTGTTGCTGAGTATCCATGTGCCTACCAAAACGTTAATGCATGGGTTATGTTGTAACTGTTCTTTGGTATAGCCGTAGGGTGCAATTTTGGGCAACCAAATAGAATTCACTTGCATGGGACCATAATCATAGGTGCCATTGCTGTTACGATTAGCCATGCCTACGCGCCCTCCCTCTGTCTCTATGACAGAGATAATGACCTGCGCAGGTACAAAATACGTTACTGCAGCTTCGTTGATGCATTCTATAGGGACATCGTGAATTAGCAGTGCGCTCATGTTTAAGTCCTTGTATAAATTGCTCGCCTTTGAAAATATTGGATTTGAAAAGTGTATAGCTCTTTGTAAATCCTCACGCTAGTACTTTAAAGGCCGCAGTATATACCAGAAACACAGGCGGGTAAAAGACGAGGATTTAGAAGGAAACTTAATAAATGAGATTTCTTTATAAGGAAAGCCAAAGATGAGAAGCGAATCTCTTCTTTTCCGCACCAGTAAAGGCGAACGGCATAAAAAAACCCGGTATAAATGCCAAGGTAAACCCAAGACATTTATACCGGGTATTATCAGGTTCTTATTTTTGTTATAGATTTTGTTCTTCTTATGGAAAAGCAGTTTACCAGGTGAACCTTAAGGAAGTATTAAGTGAAAAATTTTTTTGCAAAAAGAACAATATGGATCTAAAAGTGCGCATTTATTTGTTTTTTCTCCTCTCCTCTAATGTGTATGACCAGAAAAACACTATTGCTTGAAGTGTGTATGGCTCGTTCCTACATTCTGTGTGAGAGTGGGCCATATAAATATACTATTTCAGCGTGTGTAAAAGCGAATGGATCCGCAAATACGCATTTGTTGATTTGCGGATCCAGATCGGAGATGTATAATGGATCCGCAAATACGCATTTGTCGATTTGAGGATCCAAGGCTATGGGCAAATTTATTGGTAGACAAGAAGAAATTAAAGAGCTCCTGGATTTATCCAAAAAAAAATCCACCTCTTTTATCGTTGTTAGAGGTAGGCGTCGTATTGGTAAAAGCCGCTTAATTAAAGAATTTGGTAAGTATTTTGATAAATTTTACTCTTTCGCAGGGCTCGCTCCAGTAGAAGGCATCACAGCTAGAGATCAATTGGAAGAATTTTCTAGACAAATAGCGCAGCAGTTTAAGGCGCCATATGCCAGATACGACGACTGGAGTGATGCATTATGGGCGGTTGGTGAACGAGTTAAGACAGGAAAGATTTTGTTATTATTTGATGAGATTTCATGGATGGGCATGAATGAGCCAACATTTCTTAGCAAAATTAAGCACTTCTGGGATAATCATCTCCAAAAAAATGATCAACTCATTTTTGTGGTATGTGGCTCTGCTTCAGCTTGGATTGAAAAAAATATATTGAGTAGTACAGGATTTGTAGGAAGAATTTCCTATACCTTAACACTAGAAGAGTTACCTCTATCAGATTGTAAACAATTTTGGCCTAAGAATATTTCAGCATATGAAAAGCTCAAATTGTTATCTGTCACAGGAGGCGTTCCCAAATATTTAGAGGAGATTAATCCCAAATATTCTGCTGAAGAAAATATCAAGCGATTATGTTTTACCCGCGGTGCATTTTTAGTGGAAGAATTTAGGCAGATTTTTTCAGATTTATTTTTACGAGATAGCCCATTTTACAAAAAAATTATCGAAGTATTAGTAACAGGATCAAAAGAACGAAATGAAATTTGCGAGATTTTAAAAATTGATCCAGGTGGTCGAATATCAGAATATCTGGCAGAGCTTGAATTGGCAGGGTTTATTGCAAGAGATTATGCTTGGAATATAAAACTAGGCACTGATTCAAAGTTAAGTCGATATAGGTTGAGTGATAATTATTTACGATTTTATTTAAGATATATCGATAAAAACTTAACTAAAATTAATCGTAGTGGTTTCCGTTTCAAATCGCTAGTATCTTTGCCAGAGTGGCATGCAATTATGGGATTACAGTTTGAAAATTTGGTATTAAATAATAAAAGATTAGTACATCAAGCATTAAGTATTGCACAGGATGAAATTATTTCGGAGAATCCTTTTTATCAGCGAAGCATACGTCGTAGCCCAGGGTGTCAAATTGATTATTTAATTCAAACTAAGTTTAATACGCTGTATGTTTGTGAAATTAAATTTTCCAAGCATGCCGTTGATACTTCGGTCATTAACGAAGTCCAAAAAAAGATAGACGCACTTCGCTATCCGAAAGGATATTCTTGTCGTCCTGTACTGATTCATGTAAACAGTGTAACTGAAGATGTCGTGGATAGTGATTTTTTTGCTGAGATTATCGACTTTTCTACATATGTAAGTGATGATTGATTTATTCTCCTTACCAACATTCTTCTATACGTCCCGTGCCTGAAATACCTTTCTGGCCTATCTCATTGAGCGTGAGCCTGCCGCAGGTTTTGTCTTTGCGCTGCGCATTTTGTGGGGTGGCTTTTAGCTGGTAGCTATTTTCTTCTGCTTTGCCAATCTCTAACTGATAATGTTTGTTGTCCGTATAGTTGTTCATTTCTAGACTGGATAATGTAGCTTCTTCATAACTGTGATGCAGCACGTGATAGCGCTCCATACCAGCTGCCATATTTAATAGCGCGATATGTGCCTGCGCTCGATTCATTTTGATCACATGGTTGTTGTACACGGGGTAGCTAATAGCAATTAAAATGCCAATAATTGCCACAACAGTGATGATTTCTAATAGCGTAAAGCCGTGTTGATGAGTAGATATTTGATTCAGGGCTTATTTCCTCCATGGTGGGCTGTGTACTCATTTGCTGACGTGAGCGCGATACAAAACCATACCCCCATCAGTACACTGCTAGCTAAGAAAATACCAGATAGGCCATAGGCATAATATAACCATCCGCCAGCACTTCCTCCGGCAAAAATACCTAAAAACTGTAGTGTGGAATAAACACCTAGAGCTGCTCCTCTATTTTGAGCGGGAGCAGTTTTAGAAATTAATGATGGGAGTGTGGATTCTAAAAAAGTAAAGGCAGTAAAGAATAGCGCTAACACTAAACCTATTTTTAAGACAGAATCATGAAAATGCCACAGTAAAAGTTGTGATATAGCGAGTGCAAGAATAGCAACGGAGAAAAAAAGTTTAACGCGGTGAAATTTTTCTGCGACGATGATGCAAGGGACCATGACAATAAAAGCAACCAATAAAACGGATAAATAAACCTGCCAAATGTCTTCTTTCGGTAATGCATGTGTGTTTGCCAATAAAATAGGAACCACAACAAAACTTGCCGTGAGTAAGGCGTGGAGGCTGAAAATACCGAAATTTAAACGTAGTAGGGCAGGGTTTAATATGACGTGTTTAGTGAACTGTGTTGCAGTTTGTGTATGCGGATGAACATTTAACTTGGGTGACGCTGGTACAAATAATACGAGCAAGCCAATACTCAGTATGCCTAGCATCGCAGTGGTCCAGAAAATACCTGATAACCCTACCCATTGATCTAATAGTGGGCTGATTACCATGGCTATGGCGAATGATGCCCCTATGGTCATGCCTATCACCGCCATTGCTTTAGTGCGATTTTTGATGGTCGTTAAATCAGCAGCTAATGCAATCGTCGTGCTACCTATTGCGCCTGCGCCTTGTAAGGCGCGTCCGATAATAATACCTTCAATGGATCCTGATAGTGCTGCAACGATACTTCCCAAGACGAAAACAATTAGCCCAATCAGCATCACCGGTTTTCGGCCGATTTTGTCTGACAACATGGCTAGTGGAATTTGGAAAATAGCTTGAGTTAATCCATAAATGCCAAGCGCTATGCCCATGAGATTGGGTGTGGCACCGGGGAGCTGATGTGTATATAAGGCAAAGATAGGCAAAATAATAAATAGCCCCAGCATGCGAATGCCAAAAATACTCGCGAGAGAGAGCGTGCCTTTAACTTGAAGTGCAGTAGATTGTTGAGGAGTTATAGTCATGAGCGTTTTAATCAAATAGGTAGCCGACTTTGCGCTTGGCGGCATCAAATAGTAATTCGCTGTCGCTCACGGCCATATGCTCATTTTTGTTGCGCCATTGCTCATATTTATCTGCCGTATGCTTTACGGTGTCTGGATGTGGATATTTAATTTTACCGCCGATCGATTGCGTTAAAACATGACGTTTACAGCTGGATTCTAAATAGTAATGGAACCAAAAGGCTTCTGCGATGGATTGTCCAACGGTAAGCAGGCCATGATTTTTGAGTATCATGGCGGATTTGCCTTGCATGTCATGCAGTAACTGTTCTTGTTCATTATTATTGATGAATAATGTCTCGAAATCGTGATAGCCAATTTTGCCGTAGAACATCATGGCTATCTGATCTAACAATAGCAGTTCATCTTCTAAGTTGGCGACTGCCACGCCATATTCGGAATGCGTGTGCAATACAGCATGAATGTGCGGCATATTTCTATAAATTCCACGATGCACGGTTGTGCCATTTTGATTAATGTTAAAGTTACAAGGGCTTTCGATAATATTTCCGTCAAAATCAACCTTCACCAAATTTTCGGGTGTGACTTCATCAAAAGATAAGCCAAAGGGAAGAATGAGAAGGGCATTTTCGCTGGGAATTCTCACGGACAGATGCGTTACAATGAGATCACACCAACCATAATATTCGAAAATGCGGTATAAATAGGCAAGCTGCTTACGTAGATTTTTTTCATCTGTCTGACGTGCATCAATGATATTTTCTTGAATTTTATTGAAGCTCAAAGAATTCATTTTTTCACCTCAAACACTTTAGATTTCTTTACGACAGCATCATTTAATTCTATGCCTAAGCCTGGTAATTCTGGTGGAACCATAAAACCATCTTTTGGCTGATAATCTTGTAAACATAGTTCTCTGTTCCATGCTTTCAGCGCATAAGTATGGTGTTCATGAATAAAGAAATTGGGGATGGCAGTTTCTAAGTGTAAAGATGCCGCCGTAGCTACAGGCCCACCGCAGACATGTGCTTGGATTTGTACGTCGTATAAGTCAGCGTAATCACATATTTTTTTGGCTTCAGTAATGCCACCACATAATCCAATGTCGGGTTGTAGAATATCTACCGTTTGTTTCTCAAGGTAAGGACGTACGCCATGTCTAAGATATAAACGTTCGCCGGCTGCAAGTGGCGTATTCACTTTGTCATATATTTTTTCATGCAATGCAGAATTTAAATAATTAACGGGTTCTTCCATAAATAAACAATCATAAGCTTCTGCGATTTCTTGACCAATTTGAATGGCAGACGCAGCCCCTAATAGGCTGTGGCATTCCAATAGAATGTCTACATCATCGCCAACGGTTTCGCGGATGGCTTGCATTCTATCGTGGACCAGATTGAGTAAATCGCGCGGGAAAAGTCTGGTAAGGTCAGAAAGGGTATTGCCATCTTTATCAAATAGCATTGGATTAACCTTAACCGCATCATAACCTTCTTTCAGTGCTTTTTCGGCTGCTTTGGCATAATCATCAGGTTGGGTTAATCGTGCTGCTTCTTTATCCCAATCGAATTGTAGTTGACTCGCATAAGTTCGTAATTTCGTGCGCGTTTTTCCACCTAGAAGTTGGTAGAGTGGCACATTTAGCGCTTTGGCTTTGATATCCCATAATGCGGTGTCAATGGCGCTCATCGCTGCATAGATGACTGGCCCGCCGCCCACTGCCCAAAATCCTTCTCTGAACATCTTTGACCATAACCGTTCTGTTTGAAAAGGGTCAAAACCCATCAGCAGGGCTTGCGTGATCTCATGTATCATATTTGCTGCAGCGCTGTGCCCCCAGTCATAAGCCAGTCCTGCTTCTCCAACGCCGGTGAGCCCTTCGTCTGTAAAAATACGAATAAAAACAGGATGCCACTGAGGGCGATCTGGGCAGTGGATATCAAAGATCTCTACTTTGTCGATTTTCATGATAGTTCCTTAATCTAGTCTAAAACCTGCCCCTTTGTGCTAGTCTTGGCGGGGAGATAATCTATTACACCTTGGCAGGGAGGTGATGTATTATTTTGGATATTCTTGTGCGCTTCCTTTTTCATGATCAATCAGCCACTGCTTGCGTGCTATTCCGCCGCCATACCCCCCGAGATTGCCATTGCTGTTGATAATGCGATGACAGGGAACAATGATAGACATCAGGTTGGCGCCATTGGCATTTGCGACAGCGCGAAAAGCTGTGCGTTTACCAATAGTTTCAGCTTGTTGCAGGTAGCTCCTGGTTTGTCCATAGGGAATGCGCATTAGGGCTTCCCAGGCTAGGTTCTGGAAAGGGCTGCCTAAAAGGTGCAAAGGTGTTTTAAATTCTGTCAGCGTTCCATTGAAGTAAGATTTAAGTTCAGCCTCAATCGATTTAATGGGATCAGTAGTGCCTGGAATAATTTCTGCTTTTGTCTTTATTTTGAGTTGCTGGATTTCACGTTCTAATCTACGTTGACCCACAGCAAACTCCAGAAGATAAAGTGCTTTTTCATCACTAATGGCGATCATTGGACCCAGCGGAGTGTCAAGCTGTGAAGTTTTGAGAATATTTGTCATTAATTTTTCCTATGTATTGAGATGTCTCGCAAGAAATCAGCACCTTATGAAGGCGGCTAGTATACAACGATCTTAGGAAAATACATGGTCAAAATTTGAATATAATTTTTTAGAGGCCATGGTTCGCTCGTTATTCATGCTTTGTCAATCTTCAATAGGCTGCTATCATTCGGCGCTAACATTCCTCTCTAGGCTTCCTCTATGAATACCATCCAAATTCAGGGTGCACGCACCCATAATCTTAAAAATATTGATTTAGAACTCCCCCGCAATAAACTAATCGTGGTGACGGGACTTTCTGGGTCGGGCAAGTCCTCTTTGGCATTTGACACGCTATATGCTGAGGGACAACGCCGTTATGTTGAATCCCTTTCTGCCTACGCACGACAATTTTTATCAATGATGCAAAAACCGGATGTTGACCATATTGCAGGTTTATCGCCGGCGATTTCCATTGAGCAAAAAGCTACCTCACATAATCCTCGCTCTACTGTTGGCACTATCACCGAAATTTATGACTACCTGCGCCTTTTATTTGCCAGAGTGGGTGAGCCACGTTGTCCTGAGCATGACCTTGTATTAGCGGCACAGACTATTAGTCAGATGGTTGACACCGTTATAGCCATGCCCGAAGATTTGCGCGTGATGATATTGGCACCTGTCATACGAGGCCGCAAGGGAGAACACGTGCAGGTGATTGAATCGCTGCAAAGAGAAGGGTTTGTGCGTGCGCGTATCGACGGAAACATCGTAGAGTTAGACAACCCCCCTAAGCTTGATTTACGTAAAAAACATACGATTGAGGTAGTCGTTGATCGTATTAAAATTAAACCAGGCATTAATTTACGTTTGGCTGAGTCATTTGAAGTTGCGCTACGTTTAGCTGATGGCGTTGCTATTGTGGCCTGTATGGATGAAAGCAATATTAAAGACCAAATTTTCTCCGCTAAATTTGCTTGTTCGGAATGTGGTTATAGCTTGCCCGAACTAGAGCCGCGTCTCTTTTCATTTAACAGTCCGTCAGGCGCTTGTACAGAATGTGACGGATTGGGTGTGACGCAAACCTTTGATATCAATAAAATTGTGCAAGATGCCGAACTCAGTTTGGCAGGTGGTGCTGTGAGAGGTTGGGATAGACGTAATATTTATTATTTTCATATTCTATCGTCTTTAGCGCGTCATTATAAATTTGATATGGAAACACCATTTAATGACTTAGATGAACGCATAAAAAATATTGTTTTGTGGGGGAGTGATGGTGAAGAAATTAAATTTGATTTTATGAATGAACGAGGACGTCGTAGCACACGAACTGATACCTTTGAAGGTGTGGTTCCTAATATGCAGAGACGCTTTAAAGAAACAGAATCACAAGCCGTTCGAGATGATTTATCTCGCTATTTAACGGTTACTCTTTGCCCTGAATGTGAGGGTACACGTTTAAGAAAAGAAGCACGATATGTGTTTATAGGACAAAAAAGTTTACCCCAAATTGCAACGCTTTCTACAGAAGATGCATTAGCATTTTTATCGCAGTTAACCCTTACGGGCAATCGTGCCGAAATAGCTGAACGTATTTTAAAAGAAATCAATGATCGTTTAGGTTTCCTGGTTAGTGTTGGTTTAAATTATCTTTCTTTAGGACGGAGTGCAGATACTCTATCTGGCGGTGAGGCGCAACGTATTCGGCTTGCTAGTCAAATTGGCTCAGGTTTGGTGGGTGTCATGTATATTTTGGATGAACCTTCCATAGGTTTGCACCAGCGAGATAATGAAAGATTATTAAAAACGTTAGAGCATTTAAGGGACTTAGGTAACACTGTCATTGTGGTAGAACATGATGAAGATGCTATTCGCGCGGCCGAGTATATTGTAGATATTGGTCCAGGTGCGGGTGTG
>JAQSWO010000113.1 GCA_029266595.1 Gammaproteobacteria bacterium | reverse complement strand
AGGAGCGATGATCACTTCAACAAATTGGTTATCTAAAATGGTAGTAGCAGTATCTAGTGTGAGCGTTTGGTTGAAAGCAATAATGCCACCAAATGCAGAGGTAGTGTCAGTAACAAAGGCGCGTTTATAAGCTTCTACCTGTGTGTTGCCAGTTGCAACGCCGCAGGGATTTGCATGCTTGACGATAACGCAGGCAGGTAGATCATTAAAGGATTTAACGCATTCTAATGCTGCATTGGTGTCAGCGATATTGTTATATGAGAGCGGTTTTCCTTGAAGTTGTGTGGAAGTTGCAACGCTTGCTTCTTGAATGGGTTGTTCCGTATAGAAAGCAGCTTTTTGATGAGGGTTTTCGCCGTAGCGCAGATCTTGTTTTTTGACGAATTGTAGGGTGTAGGTTTCTGGAAAATAGGTTTTGCTGCCATCTGATTGGTATTGTGTTAAGTAGTTTGAAATGGCGGCTTCGTATTTTGCTGTGTGAGCGAATACTTTCTGTGCCAGCTTGAATCTTGTTTCTAGGCTGGTTTGATTGGGGTGCTGGTCCATCTCTTCCAAAACCGCCGAGTAGTCTTCAGGGGCAACGATGACGGTTACGGAGGCGTAGTTTTTGGCTGCTGACCTCAGCATAGTAGGGCCGCCAATATCGATTTGTTCGATGGCTTGTTCTAGTGTGCAGTCGGATTGTGCAATAGTTTGAGCAAAGGGATAGAGGTTGACGACAACCAGGTCGATAGGATGAATGTCAGCAGATTGCATCGCGTTATCGTCTATGCCTCTGCGTCCTAATAATCCGCCGTGTATTTTAGGGTGCAGTGTTTTGAGCCGCCCCGCCATCATTTCTGGAAAGCCTGTATAGTCAGATACTTCTGTCACAGGAATGCCTTCTGAGCGTAGAAGGTCGGCAGTGCCGCCCGTGGAGAGTATATCTATTTTTCTGTAGTGAAGTGCTTTGGCAAAGTCAACGATACCTGTTTTGTCGGAAACACTGAGTAGTGCGCGTCGAATATTAGGGTTTGTAGATGTCATGTAGAATGTTTCGATAATGGTTGTGTTTATTGGATTTTGCGAAGACTCTGACTCTTGATGTAGTCGATGAGCCCTATGAGTATCTCATAGTAAGTAAAGCCTTTGCGAATCTATTTTATGTATGCAGGGTGGTTTGTTAAATCGAAAGTTATGTTTCAAGTTCTTCGGCTTCAAGCTGTGTCAGTTTGTAGTGCGCCATTTTTCTGCGTAATGTGTTGCGGCTGATGCCGAGTATGGATGCAGCTTTAGATTGATTGCCATTCGCAAATACCAGTGCTTTTTTGAGCAAGGGAATTTCTACCTCTTTGATGATGAAATCATACAGGTTGGGGGGAGGAGATTCGGGGTCAAGAGACGTAAAATAGGTGTGCAGCATTTCTTCAACGACATTGCGTAGGGGAACTTGGGCTTGGATGTTGGTTGTAGTGTTTACAGGAAGTTCGTTATTCATGGGATGATGCTCGCGTTCTGTTCGAAAATGTTTGGCTATACAAAGATTTGGTAGAGGATAAAATAATTTTGTTAGTAACAGATCACCCCTAGATAGAAACGGCCATCTTTTGCCGATCTTGGACGAAAAATGTCCTCAGAGTGCTCATCACTACGTGTATGCTGCGTTTTTTCTGGATTGTCACGTCGTCGCTGCGCTCCTCGCAAAGGTGGTCTAAAACCTGACCATTTGTGCCAATCGTGGTAAGGGATGAGGTATTACTTTTGTTATTCCCACACTATTCATGATGCTTGCGACCGCTGATTCTCACCCATTCTTCATTTAGTATGGGTACCTTAAGCTGAAACCAGGGTGCATAAGCGTTTTCTATGGCGTCTATCTGGCTGTGCAGTATACCGGAAAGTGCTATACCTCCCCCAGATTTAATGAGCGTCGCAAAATGAGGCGCTAATTCAACTAATGGGTTGGCGAGAATATTTGCAACCAATAGATCGCACTGTATGTTAGGTAGTGCATTGGGTAGCGCGGCCGTCAATGTATCACGATTAATGTTATTTCTAAGCGCATTTTCTTGGGTCGCTTGTAGTGCTTGTGGGTCGTTATCTATCGCCCAAACTTTTGTTGCGCCTAGCTTAATGGCTGAGATGCCGAGTATTCCTGAGCCGCAACCGTAGTCTATGACTGTGTCTCCTGGCTTGACATGATCCACTAACCACTCCAAGCAGAGTGCGGTTGTGGGATGACTGCCGGTGCCAAAGGCAAGTCCTGGGTCTAGTATAACGTAGGGTATTTTTTTGTCAGGGACATCGTGCCAGCTGGGGCAGATCCAGAGTTTATCTCTGAAGCAGATTGGTTTGAATTGTGCCTCGCAAACTTGCTGCCAGTCTCTTTCTTCGATAGTGCTAATTTTGGGTACGAGTGGGATATGGGGAGGGACAGCCATTTTAAGAAAGCTGATGACTCGTCCAAGATTTGCCCCCTCTTCAAAGAGCGCGGCTATTTTTGTATGCTGCCACAAAGGAGTAGCGCCAGGTGGAGGCTCAAATAGCGCTTCCTGTCCGCCGCTTTCCAGGGTGACAGCAATGGCGCCAGCATTTGTCAAAAGATCGCTGATCTCATCGACATGGCTTGCTGGGCTGTAGAGGGTGAGTTGCTGCCAGGTCATGTGTTTTCCAGCATTTTTTCAAGATAGTGGATGTTTGTGCCGCCCTTGGCAAAGTTAGCATCGTGCAGAATCTTCTTTTGTAGTGGAATATTGGTTTTGATGCCTTCAATAATAATTTCTTCCAGCGCATTTTTCATCTTAGCGATAGCGATTTCTCGGGTTTCGCCGTAACTAATAACTTTGCCTATCATAGAGTCATAATAAGGCGGAACGCGATAACCTGTATAGATATGGGAGTCGACTCTAACACCCGGTCCCCCAGGCGCATGGTATACCTGTATGTCTCCAGGGGAAGGGATAAATGATCGTGGGTCTTCGGCATTGATACGGCATTCAATGGCGTGACCCGTAATGTGTATATCTTTTTGAGCGTAGCTGAGAGGTTTGCCCGACGCGACGCGCAATTGTTCTTTGATAATATCTATTCCTGTAATCATCTCTGTCACAGGATGTTCTACTTGTATACGAGTGTTCATCTCTATGAAGTAAAATTCGCCATTTTCGTATAGAAATTCAAAAGTGCCTGCACCGCGATATTTAATGGCTTCGCAGGCTTTCACGCAGCGCTCCCCAATAAAGGCACGTTTTTCAGGTGTGATACCAGGCGCTGGAGCTTCTTCTAGCACTTTCTGGTGTCGACGTTGCATGGAGCAATCGCGCTCGCCTAGGTGAATGGCGTGCCCTTTACCGTCAGCAAGTATTTGAACTTCAATATGCCTGGGGTTTTCCAGAAACTTTTCCATATAGACGTTGCTATTTCCAAAAGCAGCTTCTGCTTCTGTGCGTGTCATGGCAATGGCGTTGAGTAAGGATGCCTCTTCACGCACCACGCGCATGCCTCGCCCACCACCTCCGCCAGCGGCTTTGATAATGACGGGATAACCAATCCGTTTGCCTAGCTCAAGATTGGTTGTATCGTTTTTGTCTAATGCGCCATCTGATCCAGGTACACAAGGGATACCCGCTGCTTTCATGGCTCTAATGGCTGAAACCTTGTTTCCCATCATTTCTATGGTTTCTGGTGTCGGGCCAATGAAGGTGAATTCGCTACTTTCTACTCTTTCGGCGAAGTCTGCATTTTCTGCAAGGAAACCGTAGCCAGGATGGATGGCATCTGCATTAGTGATTTCTGCCGCGCTGATGACAGCAGGAATATTGAGATAGCTATCAGTTGAATTAGGTGGCCCAATGCAGACAGCTTCGTCTGCTAGGCGAACGTGCATGAGGTCTTTGTCTGCAGTCGAGTAGATGGCGACTGTCTTGATATCCAATTCCTTACAAGCGCGTAAGATGCGCAGCGCAATTTCCCCGCGATTGGCAATAACGACTTTCTTTAGCATGAGGGCTTATTCCTCGATCACGAAAAGCGGTTGGTCGTATTCGACAGGGCTGCCATTTTCTACCAAACGCGCACTGACAACACCTGCCTTGTCAGCTTCAATCTGGTTAAACATCTTCATGGCTTCAATCACGCAAAGCGTATCGCCAATGTTGACTGTTTGGCCTAGCTCAACAAAGGGCTTTTCCCCTGGGGCAGGGGCTAGATACAGTGTGCCGACCATGGGAGATTTGACTGTATGCCCTTTGATAGGCCTTTCGGTAGATGGAACAGGCGGAGCTTCAGCGTGTACTACCGGTGCGCTACCAGCAGTTATTTGAGTGGGCGGAGCAGAGTAAATAGTTTGGGTGGGGAGAGGAGTAGCTGTATTGTATCGGCTGATTCGAACAGATTCTTCTCCTTCTCGAATCTCAATTTCGCCAATCCCCGTCTCTTCGAGGAGTTCTATCAGTTTTCTGACTTTGCGTATGTCCATGTTAAGTTCTCTAAGTCTATAATTTGCCCTGCTTCTAAAAATACAAAAATCAGCATTTTGATTTAGGGTGAGTGTAGGATCTAGCCGTTGATCTAAGAATTTGAGCGCCAAGTATGATGGCGCTTGATGGAGCGGCATTGTGTCTTATTTTTTGTGAAGTGTCTAGATCGAAGAAGATACCCGCATTTTTACGAAAAATGCAGTGTTTTTTTGGGAATATAAGAAATCAACTCTCTGTTTAAGAAAACCCCTAACAACCATAAATCATGAGAGAGAAATAGAGGCTGTTGTGACACTGACCTGGCCAATGTAGAGTGGACCCATATACGAGCGCAACAACGGAAAGCATGAATAGTTAAAAAAAGAGCTTGAGAATGCAATTATATATACTCATAAGCCATTCTAGATCGCTTTCCACAAAACGCTAAACCAATTT
>JAQSWO010000112.1 GCA_029266595.1 Gammaproteobacteria bacterium | reverse complement strand
AGATAATTCAATGGATGGGCTTTTTACTTTCGTCCATTCTCCAATTTTGCTCCCATTTTTAGTTAATTCATCGATAACTGCTTGATTTTTAAAGATTGAGTTTGCCGATATAGCTGGTCTTGCTTTAAGAACGACATGCTCTGTCAGCATCCCTGTTTTGTCGAGTATCCCAGCATCTATTAAAGTGAGGTACGCACGTAATTGCGCTGTATTTATGACGCTGCTTGCCCCAAAATTTGGAATACTGCCTGCTGCAATTTCTCCTCGGCCTGTTCTTCCAAACAGCCCAACACTCTTCATAAGTTCAGCATTGGCTAGAGGCGTAGTGGTGGCTGTCAGACTACTAGCACTTTGTGAAGTTGCAGCTGCTACCTCAGCTGCTCTCAAAGAGTGATGAGCTGGGGTAGGGAGACCGATTGCCCGGGGAAAATGGGCATAAATTTATTTTCTTCTTCAATCAGGTCGGCATAGCTGGCACCGCCAAAATGTCGGATAGAGAGGCTTGTATAGCTGTCTCCGGGTCCTGCCACACAGCTTTCAGGGGCTTGTGGCGGATAGGTGCTGCTGACCATTTGAACGCGTAGGCCGCTTTGATAAACCAGTCGTGTGTCTTGATGAGCGTGCCGTTTTAAATGATGTCGTCGGGATATTTTTTAAGCTCGTTGAGATATGATGTAACCCTAATCTTATTTACTTCACCATCAAGCTTCGGTGTGGATAACCGCTGAATCACGTAAAACATATCCTCATAATAATCAGCTATTTCATCATCGTCATCCATATAATTTGGTATACAATATTCGGCTCTTATGCAGATAAAAGCTGCCCAATTTGTTAGATCGCCGGAGCTTATTTTGTCCTCTAAATAAAGCTTCAGCATCTTTTTAACATCCCGGGGGTAAACAATCACGTTCATACCATATAAGGCTATATCACTTTTATTAACTTCGTTAATATGAGAAATATCGCCGTGTAAAATTTTTAATAAGTCATTATGTTCCATAGTGTTTCACATCATATAAGTTATTTTTAAGCTCCCCTGGTTTTTGACGTACCAGCATGTTTAGATCATCAAAAGCAGTTTGAACTATTTTGTTTATAGCTCCCATACGGTCGACTTCAAATGACATGCGCTGGTACCCGTCTATTACTCCTGCGCGCTCTGTGATGAGGCGAACTTCTCCCTGTCTCGTTAATTTTAAGCTAATAGTATCCATGCGCCCACCATTCAATATATCTAGAAGCTTTTTAGTTTGTTCTATTGGCAAATTTAGCTTGCCACTTCTAAGAAGTACTCTCACCTCTGGTTTAGAAGCATCAGAAACCAGACCAGTAAATCGCCTAGTTCCAGATTCTGCAAAAAACCCAACGCCTTGTGTTCTGGTTGCTGCTGCCGCTGTGGCCATCTCATTGCTATAAACAGTCTGGACAGCGAGTTGTTGCTCTCTTGTGACCAGGGTGAGGAAATGAGTGCTTTGATTAGCGGTTTGGCTTGTTTCCAGATTGGCGAGGATGTGTCGTCGCAGTGCAATTTCTCCAGCAATCCTATTTTCTTGTGCGACCAGCGTTAAGAAATGAGAGCTTCGACTGGCCGTTTGGCTTGTTTCGAGGTTAGCCAGGACGTTTTGCTGTAGTGCTGCGCTTTCGCTCACCATGCCTTCGATTAGAGGGGTATTCCACAAGGTGCGGCTAGTTTTTCCAGCAGCATGCACACTAGCTTCTATGCTCCTTACAGCAAGTTGCGTGCCTATTTTTGCCGTTGCGCTAGCGCCCATCGCGTCAAATATTAGCGCGCCAGTGCTTTTAAGGCGTTCCCAGCCCATTGCATTGGGGTTTGTGACAGTATGAAAGTCTGCTTTTACACCGTTCCAGATAGCAAGGCCTATTTCATCAGGATTGCGGATAGCGTAGGCGAGGCCAGTGCCAATGGCTTTGCTGGTTTCTATCGGTTGCCAAAATGCCTGGTGAATGCCACAGATACTTCCGTAGACTAGGTTATCCATGTCTCGGTTGAAGGCTGTGACAGAGTCCATAAAAGTGTAGACAGGGTGAGGGCTGTTTTGTTGCTGAACAGCTTGTTGCTGCTGCGCCATAGCTAGCTGCCCGATCATTTCGCTCTGTAAGTTAGATTCAAACCTTCCAAACATGGCGCGTAAGGATAATATCTATGGGGTTTGTTAGTGTTTGGAATAATAATTAACAAAACCTCTAGAATATTGCCCATTAATTAGGATAGAATCGACGCCGTCGGGTGAGGCTTGAATAGTCTGAAAAGATAATAGAGCCTGCTGTCCTGGTTACAGCCTTCAACGCCCGACTTTTTTTATGGCTTTGTCCTAACTCCTATTTTTCTCCCAACTCTTATCTCTATTAGTTCTTTGATGTGCCCACTAAATGGTCGTAAGATCAGTTCCAGATTCAGTCTATCCAGTAATCCATATCTCATAACACGTCTGTGTTAAAAAAGTGGTTTTTAATTATGTTCTTTGTTCGTAATTACAGTATGATTGCTTGTGTCCAAAAAGTCTTTAGCATATTCGCACTCGACTGTAAGCAAGGCACCTGAAAATGCTATTTCAGTCCATTCATCTGTTTTCGCGCTAGTTCTCTAGAATATAATTTCTTCTCCAAATTTAAATTCACCAGTATTGGCTAATGCTTCAATATTGTATGTCTATTCTTTTCTGCCGTTTCCTTTTGATGTGATAATTTTCTGTTTTATTGGTCCCAATCTATACAGTTGTTAGGTTTATATATAAAAGGGCGCCCCGCTTTTCCTAAGAAAAATTCATATAGTTCATCAATAAAACATCTATAGCCAGATAATTTAGGCATTGTGGCTTGCGCAGTAAAAGCAGGACAAAAGTTATTTATATACTCGTGTGTATCATGATGATCGCTGTTTATTCCTCTTCCGGATAAGCCAATTAAAAGATATTTGGCGCCGTCATGGTAACAAGAGCCCTTAACATGTCCTTTTTCTCCATTTAATTGGCGGTTACTTCTGATGTATTCAAATTCTGGCCAATGTGCGTAAAGGTGATGTTGGTTAGAATTGTCAGGTTTAGATAAAGATAGGGGGTTGTTAGATTTTTTTGCTTGTAGAAGCATTGATTGACGACGAAGAATATTATTTAAATTTTTGACTTTTGTAAGTCATGAGTAGGAGTAGATCTCCAATTTCAACTGATTTGAGATTTTTATCAGGAAAATTCACGTATAGAATACCCCGTAAGTTGTATGTAAGTGCTTGGATTTTTTATTTTTTCCTGCTGGTGTTTTTCAACTAGCGTAAGTGTTTAGCAAGCATATGGTACCGAAATAACTCGCGTACCTTTTTTCATGTGGGTATAAAGAGCCTTAAAGGAAAATTTCAATATCGTCCAAAGCATCTTGAACCCGTCCAGAAATTTTTATATCGCTGAGCCGATTTTTCAGAGCATTAATAACTAATTTCTGGTCAAGTTTGTGATGAATTCGTGCTATGTGGCCTAAGCATGTTGCGGCAAGGCCACTTATGTCTGAATCAACATGATTTAAAAAGTGAAGACAGTGCATTTGAGCCCATCTCC
Organism: Gammaproteobacteria bacterium; assembly: GCA_029266595.1. Lineage (GTDB taxonomy): Bacteria > Pseudomonadota > Gammaproteobacteria > JAURND01 > JAURND01 > JAQSWO01. The sequence continues at coordinate 1,404 of JAQSWO010000112.1, read as the reverse complement.
AATCTTTGTCATAAAGAGTAATAGCTAAAAGAGCATTACAGATTTGATCATTAGAACCAATTGAAAAAATTTTCTCTGCTTCTTTTTTGCTTATTGGTAAGGGATTTTTATATTCAGCCATTTATAGTCCTTAGTCAAATTCATAAAATTTTTCAGTCTATCGCAAGGTAGGAGTGTATTGTGGACCATATAAAATGCGACCACGTTGGTTAGCCATTCCAGCGCCCTGCAAGGCTCGTTGCATCTCATGATGAAGCTCTTTCCAGGGTCTCACATGGCCGTGATAAATATATTCATGAGTTTTATCCAAAACAACAAAATCTCCTGTTTCATAGTCAATGCCAATACGCCGTGACGAGGTTGATTTAACTCCGACAGAGACATCAAGAGCATCCTGTCCATTGGTTGGGGCACGGCTTTTTAAAGCACTGTCTGTAGCTTTATGGTATGGAGCAGCTTCATATTCTAGTCGCCTGGCTGCGCCTACACTTTTGCCTATATCTATGCTTTCTATAGCCCTCCCAAAAAGCCCAGTACTTTTGAGCAGTTCGGCAGAGCTTTTCAAACCTGCACTAGCAGCTTGCCAATTTACGTCAACGATTTCTGCCCCTGCTTTTCTGAGTCCACCTGAAAATGGCGCAGCTAAAGTAATACCATCCAGTGCCAAAGAGCCAAAGTTTTCAGCACGTCCTTGTAAGGAAGTATTGGGTGCTATAATAGCACCAGACTTGTGCCACATTCCTACCATAAAATTAATAGCCGCAGGTCCAATTCCATCTCTGGTTGCAGCAAAATCGCGGTTGAAATTATCAACATGAGCGATAAATGCAGTGTCATCTAGCGCTCTACTAAAATCGCTTGCTAATCCAATCGCGCCATTAACAAATTCTACCGACTGCCGATTAAAAGTATCGATAAGTGCGCCATTGAGACGATTGAAATGAGCGATAAAAGCACTGTCGCTCACTGCCTTTACGTAATCCATAAAGCTCATGGGAGGGGAAGCGGTTGAGGCTGGCTGTGCGGTGGCTTGTGTATTGGCTTGTTGAGCCATCACCAGTTGCCCGCTTATTTCGCTGTGTAAGTTAGCGTCAAACGTCCCACCATATAGGTTGACAGCGTCTTGAATCAAGGCTTGGGTAAAGAAGTCTGCTTGGGGCAGTTCTGTTTTGGTGGGTTTGGGCGGGTGAGTTGTTTCTTGGTGGGCATTGGGGTTGGGTTGTTGGTAGGTGTCGATCAGGATTTCATGCATTAGGATTCGAGTGTAGTCATCGAAGTCACCGCCCATTTGAGCCACGGCGTGGTGCATCAAGCTTTCTGCGTAAACATCTCTCTCCACCGTTTGCTGTTTAGTGGCTTGCGTGCGCGAGGTGGTGGCGGGTGTGTTGGCTTTATCATCACCTT
>JAQSWO010000111.1 GCA_029266595.1 Gammaproteobacteria bacterium | reverse complement strand
TTTTAGCATCTTGAAGTGGACTTTTTCTTTTTTTTAAAAACTGGTATCTTCAAGTACGAGCGGTATATGCGATCGGTTTGCCGGCGCCGGCAAAGTGATGCTGGGTTGGATTTAGAGGGCTGTGATTGGCAGTGATCGGTTTGCCGGCACTGGCAAAGTGATGTTCAGCTGGATTTTCAGACTGTTTGCAAGAAGTAACAGCACGTTCAATGGCTTGTTCAAACCGCCTCCATTGAGAATATCCCAGCAAAGGCTGTAGATCACGAGCGCTCCAGTATTCTGCGCCATGCTGGTTAATTTGTTTTAAATCTTCAAAGGATTTGTTGCCGATCATTAGTGATTTAGTTTTTTGCTTCTTCACAATTTCTCTCTTTCATAGTCTGCGGAAAGCAGCTCTCACAACCTGCTCATCTACTGCATGTGCGACCATCCCATTTTCGTGATGCACTTCTCCTGGTTGTTTCAGTAGTATATATCTTGCATTTCCTTCAGACGCCTTTTTATCACTTTTTGTGGCACGAATAATATTCGTAATGTTCAATTTTTTAAGATAATCGACATGAAAGCCTAGTTGATTTAATGCATTTTCTATTTGTGCATAATGCTGTTCACCTAAATATCCCAGCTCTCGTGAAATGCTGCATTCTAACAAAATACCATAAGCTACAGCATAACCATGTGGTAATTTGTATTGTGTGAGTTTTTCTAGCGCGTGCCCGATGGTGTGACCAAAATTTAGTATCATGCGTAAATTTTTTTCTGTTTCATCTGCAGCAACGACTTGTGCTTTGATGGTGACAGCTCTTTGCACCAGCGTTTTGAGAATTCTTTTATTTTGCTGAAATATGGCGCTCATATTTTTTTGCAGATAATGAAAGCTATCGATATCATTGGTTAAAAACATTTTGAGTGCTTCAACAATGCCGCTGATTAAGTGTTCTTCAGGTAGGGTTTTTAAACAATCGATATCGGCGACCACCACCTTAGGCTGCCAAAATGCACCGATTAAATTTTTTCCTTGTGGAGTATCGATAGCCGTTTTCCCTCCTACGCTACTATCAACCATGGCTAATAAAGTAGTTGGGATTTGTATATAGGGAATGCCTCGCATATAGGTAGCAGCAATAAATCCTGCAAGATCACCTACAACGCCGCCCCCTAATGCTATGCAAAGTGTGTCGCGTCCGAAATGCTTGCGGAGTATTTTTTCTTCCAATATTTGTTTGGTGGCTTGATGTTTATGTTTTTCTCCTGCAGGAAAAGAAAGTGTCAAAGGGTAATGCCCTAATTTATTAAGCGCTTCGACCAGTGGATTGAGATAGTATTTTTTTACAGTATGGTCTGTGATGATGACAAGATGGTGAAATGAAAGATTTTTGGGCAGCCATTTTTGTGGGTGGTTAATTAGCCCATCGTCGATAATAATTTCATAAGAGGAGGCTGGTGTGGGTGGTATGTAAACATTTACTGTGGTCATATGCTTAAATCTTCTGTGCGACTTCTAGCAATAATTTTTCTGTTTGGTCCCAGTTTAGGCAGGGATCGGTGATGGAAAGTCCATTTAAATCGAGTGCATCAGGATTGTTGATATCTAATTGTTGCGCGCCTGCTTGTAAAAAGCTTTCTAGCATAAAACCTTTCACTAGTTTTTTTAATTCGGGGTTGCCGGCCAAACTTTCTATGACATCGTGTACGACATTTGTTTGAAAATGATAATCCTTTTTTCCATTAATGACGCAGTTATCATGACTTGCATCAATGATAATGGCAGGGTTTTGAATACCTTTAGCTTCCATGTGTTTTTTTGCTTCTTCAATATATTGTGTCTGATAATTTGGTTTGCCATTGCAACCTCTAAGCACAAGGTGCGCATGTAGGTTGCCGCGTGTTTGTACTTCATAGCCATCGAAAGCAGCAACATGTGGGGATTGGGCGGCGAGTACGCTGTTCACTCCAATACCGAGTTCGCCGTGTGTAGGATTTTTGAGTCCGACAGCGCAATCAATGGCTGAGGCAAATATTCTGTGTTCCTGATCTTCAGCACTTCTAGCGCCAATGGCTACCCAAGAGAGTAGTTCCAGGAAGCCTCCAGCGTTGTGGGTAAACAGTGCTTCGTCTGCAATAGGTAAACCCATTTCTATGACTTTTACCATCATGTCTCGTACATAGCGTGCGCCAGCTTCTATATCGGGGTGGGAGAAAGGATCAGGTTGGTTGACAGGACCTGTCCAGCCTTTGGTGGTGCGTGGTTTTTGGATGTAGACACGCATGACAAGTTTAATTTTATCTTTTATTTTTTCATTGAGTACGCACATTTTTTCCGCATAACTTAGCACGGCTTTTTTAGGCCAGGCAGAGCATGGGCCTGCGACGATGAGTAATCTTGAGTCGTGGCCCTCAATGATATTTTTAACATCTTTGCGATCTACAGCGATTTGGTGGTATCCCTGATCTGATAGGGGAATACTGTCTATCAGTTCGTCTGAGGTAGGTAGTTTTTTAATGATGGCGTAGTTCATTGTTTTGTCCGTGAAAGTAATTCTAATTATGAATGTTAAGGATAGACGTCTTTGCGGTTTCCTATGCGAATGACTAATACAGTAAGCGTCTGATCTTGAATATCACATATTATTCGGTATCTCCTACACGATAACGCCAATATATGCTTAAAGGACCGTTTAAAGCCTTTCTTATAATTCGTGTGTTCTATAAATGATACGAATTGCTTATGCTTCAAGCTCGCAATGTAGTGGCGTTAAATTTTAGTCTCATCAGTACTTTTTATCGCAAGCACATTTTGTGCTAGGTGCTCTAATGCGGGTGTGTGTAAGTTTTCCCCCTGCCAGAGCGAAATTTGCTGAATCCCTTGTGCGATAAACATCTCTATGCCAGAAATTGTTTTGGCGCCCACTTTTTTGGCGTCTGCGAGTAGCTGAGTTTCCAAAGGGTTGTAGATCATATCAAAAACAGTTTGATGATGGCGAAGGAATTTATGGGGCAGAGGCGAGTGATGAATGTCAGGATACATGCCGACAGGCGTTGTGTTGATGATGATGTCTACGGTCAGATCATTGAGGGTATCGTGGTTGATCGTTTGTCCCCCGAATATTTCTATGAGTTCATGTGTCTTATCGGGGGTGCGATTTAGCCAGTAGATGTGCGCTTGGTGCTTTTTTAGCACATAAGCCATCGCTCTCGCTGCACCGCCTGCGCCTATGATGAGGGTGTTTTTTTGTGTCAATGTGATATGTCTGAAAGCGTGTTCAATGCCGTCTACATCGGTGTTATATCCCCATAGTTCACCATCCCGTTGGATAATGGTATTGGCTGCTTTGAGGGCGGTGACAGTTTCTGAAAGATGGTGGAGATGGGGGAGTACGGTTTCTTTATGCGGCATGGTTACTGCGGTAAGGGCTACATTGAAGGTTTTAATGGCAGCAATCAGAGCGTTAATATCTGGATGAGGAAAAGCCATGAGTAAGCTATTTATGTTCAATGCATCATAAATGGCATTATGCAGGGTAGGGCTTTGAGTTTGTGTCAGAGGATATCCTATCACAGCGTTGAGAGTGGTTAGGCGAGTAATATTTTTTTTATTCAAGGCGTTGTCCTTAAATGGTTGGCCAATATTTCCACAGCTCTAACATACCCTTTTTCTTTTTCTCCCCAAATGACCTCAATGCAGGCGGGTGCAGTGACTGAAATACTACGCCATGATTCTCGTTGATTGATGTTAGAAAGATGGACTTCAACGATGGGGAGTTGTGTGTCTAGAAGGGCATCATAGAGTGCGTAGCTGTAATGCGTAAAGGCACCAGGGTTGATGATAATGCCAACGGTGTTGGAAGTGCGTGTTTGTAATGTATCGATTAAGGCGCCTTCGTGGTTAGATTGGTAGGTGCTGAGTTGAAAGCTGTTTTGCTTGGCTGTCTGCCGTGTCAGGTCTTCTATGTCGGCGAGTGTCAGTTGACCATAATGTTTAGGGTCACGCTTACCTAGCCAGTTTAGGTTTGGGCCGTGGATTAATAGGAGTTGTGAAGAGAGCATATTTGTGACCTTAGAATTATACGTTGCCAAGCCAAGGGTGCATTTCAAAAAGTTGCTGCACGGTGTCTTCTATCTTGCCGCTGTTCTGAACACGAACAGAAGTAAGCTGATGATATACCTTATCTCTTTCTTCCCATATTTTGTTGAAAGTAAGTCGTGAATCTACCCCTGGTGGGAAAAAAGCAGGGCGCCTGCCTTTCATAATGCGCTTGAAAATAATCTTGGGTTCTGCAGTGATATGTATGAGGCATTGGGATGCGATCATGCGTTGATTCTCTATTCGCATCGGTGTGCCTCCTCCCAGCGCGATGACATGAGGTGGCCCTGCTATGGTTTCTGCTAACGCGGTTGTTTCTAGCTCTCTGAAGAAATCAGCACCGTAGATTTGCATGATTTCTCGACAGCGGCAGGCTTTTTTATATTTTTGTTGGAAGAGGTATTCTATTTTGTCGTCTAGATCAACGAAAGGACGATTAAGAAGTTGGGCCAGTCGTTTGCCTATGGTGCTTTTACCGGCGTTTTTAAAGCCAATAAGAATAATATGGCGTGGTGTTGACATGAGTTGGTGTGGTCCGTTTAGATAAAATTTGCCCCTAGAAGCTTCATTTCCTCTATAAATAGAGGGAAAGTTTTATTCACCACTTCGGCATCACTGACAACTGTTTTTCCTGACGCTAGCAGGCCAGCGACGCACAAAGCCATGACAGTGCGATGGTCGCCAAATCCTTCTACATGACTGCCATGTAGTGTGCTATGCCAGAGGGTCATGCCGTCATGAGTTGTCTCTATTTTGGCGCCCATTTTGCTGAGTCCTGCCGACATAGAATGAATTCTATCAGTCTCCTTGATCCTTGCTTGGGCAACGTTATAGATGTGTGTTTTACCGACCGCTTGTGTGGCAATGACGCATAATGCTGGGATAAGGTCAGGAAAGTCATTTGCGTCTATATCTATCCCTTTTAAGGTTTTCCCACCTCGAATAATTAGACGGTCGCCTTCCACATTGATACTTGCGCCCATTTCTTGCAGTAATGGGATGAGTGCTTTGTCGCTTTGTGGTTCATT
>JAQSWO010000110.1 GCA_029266595.1 Gammaproteobacteria bacterium | reverse complement strand
TTATAACTGGTATGAAATACATTAGGTATTAACTTAAAAGAATTTGGCGCGATTTTACGCGATTATAAACGTTAAATAAATATTAAATAGATTAGTTATCCTAAATTTACAAAAACACTTGTTTAGTCGATAGATACTTATGGCAAGAGCAAATACTTATATTAGGTCACTGTTTTGTAAGTTTAAAATAGTTAGAGGTGTTTTTTCCCCCGTGCACGTGCCATATTTTAAGGGAGGTCTGACAACCTCTCCCTTTATTGTATAAGTCGTCGCTATGCATTCTCATGTAGCCTCTGTTTCGATGAAGACTGAGAAGTAAGAACCAAGAAAATAGGTGCTGCGCTCTGCCTAGAAGCTAATTTTTTTACTAACGAAAGAGATTTATCGGCGGCAGGGCAGCGGTGTCGTATTTTCTACAGCTGCTGCTTCTGAGGGACGACCGCTAGGGGTATCATCGTTCTCTTCCTCTCTTGACTGTCCAGATTGTTTCTTTGTCATCATTTCCACTAATTTCATGACTTCTTGCATTTGCTGTGCATGTGCTCTCCTTTCTTTTTCTGCTTGCTCAGCGCTTTCTTTCATTTGTCGCGCATGCTCAGTATCTCTTTCACACACTCTTCGCTCACTAGCTTCTCTTTCTAATCGCGCATTTTCGGCACTTTCTACAGTTATCTTCTGTATTTGTTGCGTACTTTCTGCAGTTATTTGCTGTATTTTTTGCGCATGCTCAACATCTCTTTCACGTAGCCTTTGTTCACTAGCTTCTCTCTCCTGCCGCGCACTTTCTGTGCTTTGTGCAGTTACTTGTCGTATCCTTTCTTCCATTTTCTGCGCATATTCAGCTCTCTGTTTTTCGGCCTGCTTAGCATTTTCTTCCATTTTCTGCGCATGCTCAAAATTCTTCTCAGCCATATCTCGTTTGGCGTCAGCGATTAAACCTTCTATTTTAGTATTTGCACGCGCATTCTCAGACTTTAAGTTTTTAATCTCTTCTTCTAATTCTTCATTCCTAGCTTTTAAGCCCGCATTTTCTTGTCTCAAACTGTCGAGTGTCATCAAATCATGACGCCGAGTTGGCTCAAAATTAAACTCAACTTGAGTATATTGCTGTTTTGGATCTTGATAAGCCTGAACAGTTTCTGGTGTTAAACGCGGTTTTTGAGGTCCAGATGGATAGTCGTACCAAGTATGCATCGAACGTGCATCATAAATTGCTTTTTGGAATTCTTGCGCTTGATCTTGTGTGGCATTCCTAAAGCCAAATTCTGGGAGAGGTTCAGGGTGACCAGGTGTTTTAATGGCATAAAGGATAGTCCCTTCATCGTTATCATCTGCTTGCTCAGGCGTGCCCTGCACTTTACACCGATAACCTGACCGATGTACCAAATCTGAACATGTCGCTTTTCCTTTGCCTACTAAGGAGATTTTTTCGCCTGTATAAAGGATGCTTTTAGGTAGCATGAGATTGCGAGGGGTATCCAACCAGTGCAAGATATCATCGGGTGTTTTGGCATCAGCACTTTCTTTAGAGAACATGAATAAACAGGTGAGTGTCAGCAAAAATTCTGCAAACTCTTTAGGTCCTTGCGATTCTTTAGCTAGACTGATCAAAGCGATTTGTTGGTGGTAATGCTTTACCACAGCAATTCCCAATCTTTCTATGACTAGTCGTTGATGTTTCTTGCGCTGATCTGGAGATTCAGGTTTGTCTCTTACGGGAACCATCGGTAATCCTAGAATGGGTGACAACAGTTCCAGCACGCCATCAGATAACCTTAAGGGTTTAATGATAAGCCCTGCTTCAGCAGGTGAAGCGTGAATGATAGTATTTAAATGATGTTGCCCCTGTTCCTCTGCATGAGCAATCATGGCCATCGCCATATCGCAAAATAGGGCATAAAAATTATCAGCCAGTTCTTGCGAGAGCGATACAGGTGTGTGCGGTGTTTGGTATTTTTCACCATTACGAGGCATGGTTTTTTCGATTTCGATCACTTTACTATGCACCATACGTAAAGAGACACGTAAATCTAGGTCAAGTGAGGTAAGTTTTCCAACCCTTTCTAAGTCATTTAGCAAGGACCGTATCTCCTGTTTATAACGCTCAAGCTTGGGATTATTTTGAGTAGGTAGTGTATTTGACAATGGTGTATCAGTAGGTGATTCTTTCCGCTTATCCAATCGATATTTAATGGCTAATAAAGCATCCAAATCAGTGAGTGTTGGGATGCTGGCAGGTAAGAGGGTGCCAAGAAGTCCCGCTTTAAACGTCGCCATTATTTCCCTTTCCTTTAACAGGCATCTGGTAGTTTCCTCCAGCTGCGTTTGTTGCCTAGAGGAGCGAGGCTCAATCATACTGAGTGCGTTTGTCTGTTCTTGGTATTTCCTTTCTGCTTCCCAGGCATTTAAGTAGGGCTGAAGCTGTTTTTTATTTAGGGTAGATAACAAAGCTGTTAACTTAATCCGCGCTTCTTCATATAAGTGGTCTGGATTAATGCTATTTTCTCTATAAGCACTTAAAGAACGTTCAGATTGAGGTCGGCGTATAGCTGTGGCAGTGCTAGGACTTGGCTCGGGACTATTCGTTTTTTCCTCTGCAATTGGACTAGTAGGTCTGAACTGTTGTCGATCTACCTCTGCAAAAATTTCAACAATGTCAGGATGTTGCATGCCGATAACACTGGGTTTGTCATCTGCAAAAATGATGGGTGTATTAAGTAGCGATTTGACATCTTCAAGAGTTTTTTGGGCAGTTTGGTCATTTTTTGCTATGTATCTTAAAAAATTAATCAATTTATTTCTGGCTGGTCGGTGTTTTTCTTCTTGGCATCCTTCAGATAGATTTAAATATAAGTAGTGGAGGAAGTACGAATAAAGACAAAGCACTTCTAATTCTCTGACACTTTCAGCATTGATGGACGTGACATTTAGGTTATTAGCCAGTGCTAGGCGCTGGTAACAGACCCCTTTCTCTATAGCAAGAATGCGCCGTACACCAGAGAGGCAATCTGCATTGCTGCTCCATTGGTCTGTTTTCATTTCTTCTACCGCCGGACCTGCTTCTGTCGCTGATGTTTGTGTAAGTTTCGCTGTTGTCTTTAATGGCGCACCTGCAACATATTGAATTTGCCCGTCCTCTTTTCTTTCCCATAGTTGATAATGATGCCTACGTTCTTTTACATACCATTTCATGACGTGATATGGGAAAGGCCCTTGTTGGCCTAAATAAAATTTAACGAAATGCAGCAAAGCATTTGTATCATTACAATGTGATTTTAATGATTTGGATACCTGCTGTTTTTGCGCTGCATCTTGTGATTCGTCATACTGTCTTTTTAAACTGAGCTGAGCTTCTGTGGCGATATCATTCAGTTTGCCAGCTAGCAGTAAAGTTTGATATTCCTTTGCCAACAACTGATGCAATGGTGTAGGAATCTCTTGGTTTAATAGCATTTTGGATAATGACGACAGGTGTCTTTCTGTATTTAATCTTTCCAACAAAAAAAGTATTAATTTTTTTCTAGTAATTCCAAGTGCTTCAAAACCACTGTCATGCTCATCTCCAGCGATGGCACTGAAAAAAACTTGATCTGTATGGCCTGTATTTTCTAGAAGTTCATCATTGAAATACCAATAAAGGGAGGGTGTTTCTAACCTACTAAATCCACCATGCGAAGGCGTTTCAATTTCTTGGAGTTGCTTTTCTATTTGTTCTGCTATGTTTAGAAAGGGTTCTATGCCAGAAGAGGATAAGAAAGCTTTTAATAAGGCTCGATGGACCGCTGGCTTAGCCGTAGGGGATAAATGCATGGCTTTTTCTTGGAGTCCCCAAATATCACGTAACCGAGAGATTGTTTCCTCCACCGTATGTCCTTCAATAGCGGACAGTAAGGTAAGTCTTTTAGTGTGCGTGTCATCAAGTAACTGAGGATCTGTGCCTTCACTTAATATTGATTTCTGCAAATAATAACGCATTTCTTGTACGAAATTATTGTCTACCAGCCATTGTTTGGCTTGATGGATGTCCAAATAGGTACTGTAATATTTTAAGTAATCATCATAGGCTTTAAGCTTAAGGGTAGGGGGGATGCGAGATTCTTTTAATAGGTGATACAACATCTCCCGATCAGCTAGATAATCCCTGCTCAATGGGAGGAGAGGAAAACGAAATAAATTTTTTATATCTCCGCCTAAAATATAAGCCATCAAAGGCTTGTCTGATTCTGCGATTTCTGGGGTAGTGCGAAGCCAAATAGCCTCAGGTTTATCTAGCAAGGTAAGTAGCACATTATAAGCAACATTTTCTTGCGGAAATGTTTTAAAAAATTGCTGTTTTTCCGCTAGTGTTGTTTCCTTTGCTGCGTAGCGTTCTTGAAAGGCAACTTTGTCTTCCTCACGTTTTGAAACCGCATAGGCTTTTGCAAGATTAAGCAATACAGAGGGTTGGTTATTTAACAGTGGTTCAACAATCGGTGCCGCTTGTTGTCGTTCCTGATGTTGAAGGTTAGGTAGTGTTGCTTCATTCGAATCTTTTAATTCTTTTTTCTCTTGAGCATATTGAATCAAAGATTTTTCATTTTGCTCTGACACGCTGTATATAGACAATTTTGAGCGCATCACCAATGCCTCAGCCTGAGGGACAGACTTACACTTCAATAAGTGTAATATCTCTTGGGATCGTGGCCCGTTCAATAATAGTTGTACTTTTGTATATTTTTCTTGCTGTTCTTTCCTCTGAATATTGGGATGGTGTTGTTTATATTTTTCAAAGCTCTGGAATAATTCTTGTGCATTGGCTGGTTTATCTGCGGCAAGTTTTCTGCAGTACTCTTCTTGTTCATCACAAGGTAGCTGCAGCAAAATTTCTAAGAGAGCTAGATCATTACGGTCAATCGCTGCATGGCAAGCATCCAGTAGTAGTGGCAAGTCTGCAGACGAAGATGAGGAAGAAGAAAAGGTGAATTCTTGTGATAATTGAGGTGATGGTGCGGGGGTATTTGGAAAGGACTGACCTGCTTGTTGATCAGCTGATACTAGCTCATAACTATCCGGGTCGTCTTTATTCTCCCTCAAGAATTTTTCTTTTTCTTCAGGCTTTACTGGTTCTACAATGTTTGGGTGATGCTGGGATAGCCAGTCAATGAATACTCGATATTTTTCATTATTTT
>JAQSWO010000109.1 GCA_029266595.1 Gammaproteobacteria bacterium | reverse complement strand
GTAGAAACAGCCATCTTTTGCCGATCTTGATAGGGGTCTGAACTGTTACGTGTTATCCCTCGAATAGTTCTCTACCAATGAGCATTCGGCGAATTTCACTTGTACCCGCACCTATTTCGTAAAGTTTGGCATCGCGTAATAAACGACCAACAGGGTATTCATTGATGTATCCGTTGCCACCTAAGCATTGAATGGCATCTAGCGCAATTTGAGTGGCTTTTTCGGAGCAGTATAAAATGGCGCCTGCAGCGTCTTGCCGTGTAATTTTTCCCTCATCACATGCGCGAGCTACTTGGTATAAATAGGCACGACAGGCGCTTAGGGTGCTATACATATCTGCGAGCTTGCCTTGTATCAGTTCAAATGTGCCGATGGCTTTGCCAAATTGTTTGCGTTCGCGTACGTAGGGTAACACGATGTCTAGACATGCTTGCATTAGCCCTACGGGTCCTGCAGCAAGAATAACGCGTTCATAGTCTAGACCGCTCATCAGTACTTCAATGCCCTCATTTTCTTTGTGCAGAATATTTTCAGCAGGAACTAGGCAGTTTTCAAATACTAATTCGCAGGTGCTGGAGCCTCTCATACCTAGCTTGTCGAGTTTTTGAGCGGTTTTGAATCCAGCAAAGGTCTTTTCAACGATAAAGGCGGTAATTCCACGAGATTTACCGTCTTTGTCTGTTTTGGCGTAGACGATGAGCGTATCAGCATCAGGACCATTAGTGATCCACATTTTAGTGCCGTTCATAACATAGTGATCGCCATTTTTCTCCGCAGAAAGTTTCATGCTGACGACATCAGAACCAGCAGTAGCTTCACTCATGGCAAGTGCGCCGACGTGTTCACCACTGATTAATTTGGGGAGATAGGTTTGTTTTTGTTCGTGCGTACCAAATCGATGAATTTGATTGACGCATAGATTGGAGTGTGCGCCATAGCTTAAACCTACAGAGCCAGAAGCTCGGCTGATTTCTTCCATCGCAATGGTATGTGCTAAATAGCTCATGTTGGCGCCGCCATAGGTTTCAGCGACGGTGATTCCTAGCAATCCCAGCTCACCTAGCTTTGGCCATAGTTCACGTGGAAATTCATTAGTATGGTCGATCTTTTGTGCCAAAGGTGCAATTTCATTCGTGGCGAATTCGCGTATCGCTTCGCGTAACATGTTGATGTCGTCGCCTAGGTTGAAATGTAAACTGGTTCTCAAATGTTTACCCTCCCTGTTGTTGATTCCTAGATTCCAAAATAATGACATTAAAGACGTTTTCTACTAGCTCGTTTGGTAATGCATGTGCGGCGCCTAGGCGTCGGTGTAGTTCAGACAATTCTTGTTCGCGTAAAGGATCGATAATGTTTATACCTGCTTCTATTTTTAGTTGTCCGATAGCTTTGGAAAGTTGTTGGCGCTCAGCCAGTAATTTGATAATACTTTCATCGATCTTATTGATCTTGTTTCGCAGTGCTTCTAGGGACATTAAATAATCTCCTCTAGCTTTAACAGTTGGTCGACAAATTTTTTCCTAACCTGTTTGGCATAGGGATTATATTTGTGCATATCCAAAAATAATTGCCAAGTGTCATGGACAACCATCTGATTAATGTTTAATAAGGCCTGAAAATCTGGTGTAGATAGTTCTTGGGGCTTGAGGTCGAGTGCCGCTAACCCTCTACCGATAAAATGGACCAGTGATTGTGAGGAAGCCATTTGTTTGTCATGTTCCTCAGGGGTGGAAGTGCAGATATGGAGGTGTAATTTCTGCAAAATATTTTCTAGTTCAGGTAGCTTTTCTGTGAAATTTTGGATGGGGCAGAGCACGATTTTATGACCACCTAAAGTGCCAGTTTTATTGACTGAGTCAGGACCAAATAGTGGGTGTGTACCGATAATGGGTTGAGTGCTGGGGAAGCATTCTTTCATTATTTTGACAGGGTGTATTTTAACGGAGCAGCAGTCTACCAATAGGCTATGTGGATTGAGTTTGTCTTTAATTTGTTGGCATAGGGATTCGAATTCAGAAATAGGCGCGAGTATGAATACCATGTCGCATTGGGTTACTTCGTCCAGGCTGCAGGATCTCAGCGGTGCCTCTATTTCAGTACAGCCATTTTTCTCATAAACGAGTACGTCGCCAAAGGGAGAGAGGGCATGCCCCCAGAGTTTGCCAAATCGACCGTAACCTATGATGCCAAATGTTGCTTTAGTCATTGTTGTTTCCTGAGTGTTTATCTATTCAACTTTAGAAATGTTTGTTTTACTTTAAGAGCGGCGGTACAAGTCAGCATCTTGAGATGAAATAAATATCGCGCAATATCTACCGGGCAAACCTAATACATGCCGCTTATTTTCTTTCTGCCGGTGTTATTTTTTTGGCTGTTTTGTTTGAAAATATGGGCATAGGATTCCTTTCTATAAATAACTACCTAAAATTTAACGCAGAGGAGCAACAATCACAAAAATAGTATGATTAGGCTGAGCATCCTGTATGGCCCGTTCAAATATGCTCAGACCATAATATTCCGCTGCACGGGCGGATGCAATCACGGCTGTATCGGCACTTAGCTTGTTTTCCGATAGATCTTTAGCTGCTTTGGCCGTATCTATCCATTCCATTTGTGCGATGTGAGAAAAATGATGGGCCAGATAATGTTGGCATTGTGCGAGCCCCTGAGAGTGAGAAACAATGGACTGAATGTCCTCTTTTTGCTTGCCGGGAAGAGTGATCAAACATTGTTGCACATCCAGCCAAAGCTCATCTACAGGCTGAAACAAGTGCTTTCCCATCGCTTCAAATGCCACGTTGACCAGTCCCCCTGTAAGGTTCATCACGGGGAAAATGCCTAGGTCAATCTCTTGATTTTCCAGCGCTGCAAGCACACCTTCCATGTCCATCAGATAAAAAGGTTCCATATCGATCTGTGCTTTTTTAGCATAAGCTAGTGCAGCTTCTTCTGAAAAAGAAGCGATGTCACCTGATAGGCCAAATTTGATTTTTGTGTTCATTTCATACATTGTTATCTACCAGCTTTATGACTTCTGATAAAGCTAATCCTTCTATATATTTGACGGCATCCCAATATTGGTCATATGCATTGAGTTGGCCTTGTGTGTAGGCTGCTCACTCAGTGTAATCGCCTCTGATATTTTCAGTTTCCCAGAGACGTATGACCTAGCCATTTTGTGCCTTGTTTCTAAGATAGTGATCCATGATCACCAGGGCTGACATGGCATCAACAATAGGTACTGCTCGGGGTAGGACGCAAGGGTCGTGCCTGCCGGTTGCTGCAACTTGGCTGTCTTCATTTTTGATATTGAGTGTAGATTGTTCTTTGCCAATAGTAGAGACAGGCTTAAAAGCAGCACGGAAATAAATATCCGCACCGCTGGAAATACCACCTAGGGTGCCGCCCGCATAGTTGGTTGCTAGCGTAGGCTTATCGTTTTGTCGAATAAAAGGGTCGTTGTGTTGACTGCCGCGCATAGTAACACCTTCGAAGCCAGAGCCTATATCAAAGCCTTTACAAGCATTGATGCTGAGCATGGCTTTGGCTAGATCTGCAGGAAGTTTGTCGAAGGCTGGTTCGCCTAATCCAATCGGAACGTTTCGAATGAGAGCTCTGATAATACCGCCGATAGAGTCTTTTTCGTCTCTGACGGTCTCGACCAGTGCGATCATTTCTTTCGCTATTTTTGGGTCAGGGCAGCGGATGATGTTGGATTCTATGTCGGCTTGTTTGACCTGAGTATGGTCTATAGTTGCGCGGATATTGCCGACTTGTTCGACATAGCTAAGTATCTCTATGTTAAGTTTTTCTTTGAGATATTTTTTGGCGATAGCGCCAGCTGCTACACGTGCTAATGTTTCTCTGGCGCTTGCCCTACCGCTGCCGCGATAGTCGCGTCTACCGTATTTTTCTAGGTAAGTGAAATCAGCGTGTGAAGGCCTATAGATGTCTTTAAGGTTATCGTAGTCCTGAGGACGCATGTCTGCGTTGTAGGCAACTAAGAGAATGGGAGCGCCAGTGGTGTGGCCTTCAAATACGCCTGAAAGGATATGGATGAGATCCTGTTCTTTTCTGGGAGTAGTGATGCTGCTTTGACCAGGTTTTCTCCGGTCTAGTTCTTCTTGGATTTCTTCTGCGGATATTTCAAGTCCGGGAGGGCAACCATCCACGATAACTCCAACGGCGCCGCCATGGGATTCGCCGCAGGTGGTGATGGTGAATAATTGACCGAAGGTGTTACCTGGCATGGGAAGATCCTTAGTTATTTTGCCTCACTTGTACGATGCACTACTGTCGCGGCAGCTTGCATGGTAGGCATAATCAATATTTCACTGATGTTGACATGGGGTGGGCGTGAGGCGCAATAGCAAACTGCATCCGCAATATCTTCTGCTGATAAAGGAGTCATATTGGCGTAAACGTTGTTGGCCTTAGCGGTATCACCTTTAAAGCGTACGGCGCTAAATTCCGTATTAACTAGCCCAGGGTCAACGGAGCTAACGCGCACCTGGGAACCTGAAAGGTCTAATCTCAGAGATTCAGTTAAGGCACGAACGGCGTATTTTGTCGCCGAATATACATTGCCTCTAGGATAAGTCTGGCGCCCAGCGATAGAGCCAATGTTGATAACATGCCCGAAGTCTCTCTTTATCATGTTAGGGAGAATATAACGTGTCATATACAATAGGCCTTTAATATTTACATCTATCATTTTTTCCCAATCATCAATATCGCCTTCCTGTAACAAATTCAGGCCTTGCGCTGAACCGGCATTATTTAACAAAATATCAATGGCTCGCCATTCTTCGGGTAGGTTGTCTAGACAGTGCTTAACAGCTGGGTGATCTGAAACGTCCAGTTCAATCAGATAAGATTCTGTTTGATAGGATTGTTTGAGTGTGGCTGCTAAAGCGTCTAATCGGTCTTTTCGCCGAGCAATCAAAATAAGTCTAGCGCCACTTTCTGCCATTAATGTTGCGCAGGCTTTGCCAATGCCGCTAGAAGCACCAGTGATTAAAACAGTTTTGTTGTTGAGTTTGTAGGGCATGTGCGTTCCTTAGTATTTGTATTCATTTCAATTCAAGATTTTGATTTTTAGCATCTTGAAGTGGACTTTTTCTTTTTTTTAAAAACTGGTATCTTCAAGTACGAGCGGTATATGCGATCGGTTTGCCGGCGCCGGCAAAGTGAT
>JAQSWO010000015.1 GCA_029266595.1 Gammaproteobacteria bacterium | reverse complement strand
CAGTATGCGACCACGTGACAGGTAGGCAATAGACAACTACCAAAACGGGGATTAAGAGAATGCGAAAAAAAGTGAGTAGGTTAGGTATATTCATGGCGCGGATTCTATCAGGGTTGTTTTAAAAAAACACAGTAATTCTCTGCGAATGTTGCTCTCTTAGAAGGTGTGCTGGCTCCTGAAGTAAGTATTGTTTCATGCGTTTTCTAGAGCAGTTCTTAATAAATCCATAATTTTCGTTACATTTCCGCCATCATTTGAGATCATGCCGGGTTATATAAAATGCCTGGAGGAGGTTATGAAAGAAATAAGATATGCGAAAGATGATTTGTTTTATGGTGATGGCGAGGAAAAAATATCTGCGTTTGGTGATTTTGATTTAGAAGATGACGCGGCTAGTTCACGAGACGTGGTGAGTGGTAAGGAAACAGCTTCAGCGCGCGACGCTTTAGGAACAGTGGTCTTGCCGGGAGCAGTTGAGTTTTTACCTCTTTATGATGCTAGTCAAGTTGCGCAAGTGGATACAGTAACAAATGTGTTTGTAGCAGATCGTATTCCTTTTTTTGCCACTCATTATCTGGATGGGCAAATAAAATTTCCTGATGCTATGAAGCTAAGCCCCGATGCAAAAGAAAGCATTTATAGGGTTCTCTTTGTGATGCGCCGGGGTGTGTTGGAGCTAACACTGCAGAACTTATTTGATACACTCAATGGCCCCAACAATGGCTTGCGTGTACAGGCAAGACAGAGGCTGTTGCAAGTATGCAAGGCAGATTGTGCGCTGTCTGTTCATGTGATGTGCACGTCGTTTTTACGAAATAACCTTCCAAAGAAAGAACGTGTTGGATACCCGAAGGGATTATTGTCTAGATGTTTAGGTGTTATGCTCGGTGTTACTGGTTGCATAGTTAAGATAGTTGTGTATCTATTCTATCTCTCGGGTGCTCTATTTGAGGGGTTAATTGGAAGACCAGTCCTTTTAATGTTGGACTTGGGTTCATCTGACGAGTTTATCGAACAGCTTCAGTCGCTGAAAAAAACTTGGATAGATATTCTGAATTCTCCAGTTAGATTGATCTTAGCGCTTGCAGATTCGATATATCTAGGGTGGAGTTTAGGGGGGGGATGGGCTTGGGATAATATCCTTCAACTATGTGCTTATGGTTATGAGAGTTGGGAGGAGTGGGGCAATGAATTAGGTATCTCTCTTTTAGGAACGAACCATATGCCTCAGCTCCTTGATCCGGGTTCTTCTAACGTTCCAGGTAGAGCGTATTTTAGCTTCCCACCAACAGTTGCGCAGCAAGCTGAAGAGTATATAGAGAAAAATGGAGAGGCCCTTATAAATCTACGGAGAGCTTCTCACACTGGTATGGGCTCATCTGGCATAATTTTTTCTTTGCAATCAGAACCTCAACATACAGATGGGCTATCAGCTGCCGCAAGCTGCCCGCGTCCTAGTAATATTCATAAGCGGAGCAATTCGTTAGGCAACTTTTGGACTTCTTGTTTTGGGGGCGCTGGTGATGAAAAAGATGGACGATTTTCAGTGCCTGGTGATGATCCAGCTTCTAATGGTGGCCTCCAAGAAATTGAGTTAGCTACAATCCGTGGCAGTTTAGCTGGGGCTAGGTCCCTTGGGCTTTAGGCCTATCAAAAGACGTTGAGAGTAAAAAAACAATGAGTGATATGCCGCTACTAGCGAATATGCTTACGCGCCCATCCAAGGCTTTCTGGTCTGCTGAAAAAATATTTTATACTTTCCTGGTTTTGCATGTCCTGGTCTGGGCAATTTCTCCACTTCTAATTCGCCATACGGTCTCTGGTGATGCTATTGAGTCCTTTGTTTGGGGGCAATATTTGGATTGGGGGTACGATAGAAATCCTTATCTTGTTGGTTGGATAACTCGCTTATCTTTATGGTTGGATATTAATAACCATGCTATCGGTTATTATTTCATGCAGCAGCTGATGATAGGTTTGGGATTTTGGTCGCTGTGGAAGCTGGGTAATCTATTATTCAGCCCGTATCGTGCGCTGGTCGCAGTGCTTATGTATACGGGTTGTTTATATTTTTCAGTGTATGTGCAGACAAACAACGATAATTTCCCTTTGGTGGGACTTTGGGGTGTTGCAGCTTACGTTTTTTATCTAGCGTGTAAAAAACAGGCTATCAAATATTGGTTAATTACGGGTTTAATGCTTGGCTTGGCCATGATGGTTAAGTACTCAACTATCATTTTCATGTCAGGATTATTTTTATATCTGTTGATTGAAAAAGAGGCAAGACAGTCATTTCGCCAACCGGGTGTATATCTAGGAGCGGTGATATTTTTACTCCCTGTTTTGCCCAATCTTGTTTGGTTATTCCAACACGATTTCGTCGCATTTCATTATGTTTCTGACAGAGGTGGTATATCAGGGGACAGTTATGTCGTTCAAAAGTTAAGCTTGAGTTACTTGTTTTCATTTATGTATCAGACAGCCCTTAATTTTTTAGGTTGTTTGGTGCTATTTGCATTGACGGCCCCTCGCCTAACTTCCAAATCGGAACGTGAAAAAGCAACGACATATTATTTGTGGTGTATTGGGCTATTTCCCATGATGCTGGTGCTTAGTGTTGCATTGGTACTTAGTTGGCAACTGTATTGGGAATGGGGCGTGCCATTCATTATTTTTTGGGGTTTGGTATTGGTCCATTATTTCACGCCTAAGACGCATCCCGCCGCTATATTACGTTTTGTTGTGGGCGTGTTGCTTGCAATGTTTGCCAGCTTATTGGGTAATATATTGATTTCGTGTTACTTAAATGTTGGTAGTGGGACAGGGGACTACCCAGCGAGGCAGATTGCTCAATATGTGAATGAAGTTTGGCAAACGCATTATGACCAGCCCTTGAGGTTCGTGGCGGGGAGTCGCTATACAGGGGGGTACGCGGCATTTTATGCGGCAGATAAACCTAAGGTATTTGTAGATTGGAATGCCACGTCTAGTCCAGGTGTTTCAGAAGAGAGTGTACGTAAAAGCGGCGCCATATTTGTGGAGGATAGCGTATATGGTGCGAAAGATATTCGACAGTTTTCTCCAGAGTTGATGCAAAAATATCCACACTTAATTTTATTGCCAGTAAAAAGGTTCTCTTATCACCGTAATGAAAAGAGCGGAGAGACGGTAGACGTATTGGTAGGAATATTGCCGCCCGCTAATCCTTGATTGAAACCTATGTGCACGACAAAAATAGAGACTGAATAAAAGAAGTGGCAAAAAGAAAGATCATCGCTGCGTGTCATCGCAAACACGCCGCCATGTAGACTCTTCGAAGACGTTTTCGAAGATTTGCTCCTGATAAACAGTAATGAGCGCTTTCATCAAATTTTCGCCATGTACAGAGAATGGAAACTTTTTACAGTTCCTCTTAATAGAGCCTTAAGTTAGAGGAAGTATAATTCGCAAATATTCCTTCCTTACTTTTGAGTGGGTACAACGTATGGGTTTACTTGAGTAAGCGCCGTGAAATAAGATAGCAGACTATAACGCAAAATCAGCATCTTGAAGCCCGCCCCGTAATAAAATGCCTTTAATATGGTGGAATGGGCAAAAAATTATAGAAATAGAAAGTCCTAAACGAGGAAACGAGATTGTCAGTGAAAAAAGCAACATTATGCCCGTTCGAGCCCATTGCTGTGGTAGGTGTTGGTAGCCTATTTCCCGGCTCTCTTAATGCGGCGGAATTTTGGCATAATATTAAACAAGGTATTGATTTTATAGAAGAGATTCTGCCGACACATTGGCTAGTTGAGGATTATTATGATCCTACGCCTAACACACCGGATAAGACATATTGCAAGCGCGGCGCTTTTTTGCCGACCGTTGATTTTGACCCTGTTGAATTTGGTATCCCGCCCAGTGTATTGCCCTCTATAGATACTTCTCAGCTTCTTGCTCTAATGGTCGCTAAACAAACGTTAGAAGATGCTTTGGGGGAGGTATACAAGACGCAAGACTTAAGTCGTGTCAGTGTGATTATTGGCAGTTCTACCTTAGAAGCCATTCAATATATGGCGGCGCGCCTTCAGCATCCTATTTGGTCAAAATCTCTGAGGGAGCATGGGCTGCCTGAAGATGAAATTAAAACTATTTGTGAGCGTATTGCCGGCCATTATACCCCGCTTCAGGAAAACAGTTTTCCAGGACTTTTGCAAAATGTGATTGCAGGCCGTATTGCGAATCGCTTTAACACGGGTGGGACTAACTGTGTTGTGGATGCAGCCTGTGCTGGTTCTTTGGCAGCCTTGTCCATGTCTGTGCGAGAGTTACAGGCAGGTGTGTCAGATATGGTCATCACTGGAGGGGTTGATACCTTAAATGACATAGTCATGCAGATGTGCTTTAACGTGGTAGGGGCACTTTCTCTGAAAGGTGATTGCACACCTTTCTCTGATAAAGCCGATGGCACAGTGTTGGGCGAAGGTTTGGGGATGTTTGCTTTAAAACGCTTATCTGATGCTGAGGCGCAAGGACATCGTATTTATGGCGTCATTCGTGGTATAGGCACTTCTTCTGATGGTCGCAGCAAGAGCATTTACGCGCCACTTGCGGAAGGTCAGGCTAAAGCCATTGAGCGGGCTTATGACGCAGCAGGTTATTCTCTATCAACAGTTGAGTTGATTGAGGCGCATGGTACAGGCACTAAAGCTGGGGATTTAGCTGAGTTTCAAGGCGGAGAGCTAGCATTTAAAGATGCTGGCGAAACGCGTGTAGGCGTATGTGCATTAGGTTCTATTAAGTCTCAGATTGGACATACCAAATCTGCTGCAGGTTCAGCGGGCATGTTTAAAGCTTTGATGGCGCTGCATCACAAGACTTTCCCGCCAACGATTAAAGTGGATCAGCCAAATTCAGCACTTGACCTTCAACAATCACCTTTTTATTTAAACACGGTGCTTAGGCCTTGGGTACGTGATAAAGCGCATCCTAGACGTGCCAGCGTCAGTTCATTTGGCTTTGGCGGTAGTAACTATCATATCGCTTTAGAAGCCTATGAAGGGGCAGGGAAACGCGCCTCGCGCATGAGAACATTTAGCAGTGAGTTGGTGACATTCTCTGCCGAAAGCCCTCAAGAGCTTGTGGCATTGGTGACTTCTGAACTCTCTAGTATCAGTGGAAGCAGCTCCTTGACGGATATTGCTAAGACCTCTCAGGCCAATTTGGATCCAAAACACTCTGCAAGATTGGCTGTGGTTGCGAGTAACGTAGAAGATTTGCGTGCTAAGTTGCATCAGGCAGTTGCGAGCATTCAAGGTGCGCCTAGTGAGGAAATGGCACTTAAAGAAGGTATTTATTATGCCTATCAGAGCCAGCCTGGTAAGGTGATGTTTTTGTTTCCAGGCCAAGGCAGCCAGTATGTTGGTATGGGTTCAGAGATTGCGATGTCCTTTGATGTCGCTATGTCTGCGTGGGAAGATGCCGCAGGCATTCAAGTTGATGAACATTTGGCTATACAAGACGTTGTTTTTCCTAAACCTGGTTTTGGAGAAGATTATCAAAAACAATGTGATGCGCGCATCATGTCTACTGAATGGGCGCAACCAGCATTGGCAGTGCATAGCCTATCTTATCTGCGATTATTAGAAAATCTTGGTATTAAAGCCGATTATTTATCTGGTCATAGCTTTGGTGAATTGATGGCATTGCATGCGGCCGGTGTAATGGACGATGAGACATTGATTCGTTTAGCGCGTAAGCGTGGAGAGCTAATGCGAGATGCTTCTAGTACACCAGGAGCAATGCTGTCAGTGTTCCATTGTGCTGATGATGTGTTGAAGATGCTAAAGGCGCAAAACCTCAGCGCAACCCCTGCAAACTTCAACTCGCCGGATCAGTTGGTCTTATCAGGCTCACTGGCAGATATTGAAGCAGCAAAAGCCTATTTCTCCAGCCAGAAAATTCGCTGCCAGCGATTGCAAGTGGCAACAGGGTTCCATTCACATTTGGTCGCATCTGGTTGTGAGCCGTTATTAAAATATTTAGCAACATGCACATTCCAAGAGCCAGCTCTCCCAGTATTTGCCAATGAAACGGCGGAAATTTATCCGGATAAAGTGGATGCCATCAAAGAAGTATTGGCTAAGCAATTGGCAAAACCCGTACACTTTCAGGCCCAAATCGATAATGCCTGGAAGTTGGGAGTGCGTACGTTTATTGAGGTAGGTCCTAAGAGCGTGTTAACTTCTCTAACAACACGCATTTTGAAAGACCGTGAATTCCATGCGATTCACTTAGACAAACAAGGAAATAGCGTGCATGCACTATGGCATGCATTAGGACGTATGTTTAGCATTGGTATGAATCCGCATCTAAAAGCGTTGTGGGTGGAATATGAGGGACTGTCTGTCTTTGATGGTAGCAAAACAGAGGCAAAGTTTACGGTTCCCCTCAATGGTACCAACTACAACAAGCCCTACCCTATGGGGTCAGCCAAAAAGCAAGCAGTACAGGGTCAGACTGCTAGACAAAGCGTTTCTCCAAAAGTAGAAGCATCCCATTCATCGCAGCATATAACAAGGCCGGAGGTAAACGGTATGTCACAAAGTAATAACGTCCATTTGATTCAAATGGTTCAAAACTTACAAATGCAGTTAATCAATTCACATAATCATTATCAGAAAGTGATGGCAGAAAGCCATATGGCGTTTTTGCAGTCTATCAGTCAGTTAGCCAACCAGACGGGAAGCATAGGTAGTTTTCCTGCCACTGCGTCTGCAATGCCGAATGGCACTGCACTTGAAATGCCGGTGATGCCTTCTGTTTCAATGCCAATATATAACAACGGTAATGCGACAATGAATGGTATGGCCGTAGCACCTTTTGCAACGCCAGTTGTGACAGCGCCTGCTGCTCCTATGATGGCTGCCCCCATGGCGCCCCCAGTATCTGTTCAACCGCAGCAGGCACTACAACAATCTGCACCTGTTGCAGCACCATCGGTGCCAGTACAAGTACAGCAGCCTCAGGTTGTGCTTGCTGCAACACCCGCGCCAGCAGTAGCAGCGGCTGTATCAGTCAATGCACCGTCTTCTATAACAGCGACTGATTTGGAGGCTTTGTTGTTGGATGTTGTGGTGGAAACGACAGGTTATCCTAAAGAGATGCTCAATATGGAAATGTCCATAGAAGCGGATCTAGGCATAGATTCTATTAAACGGGTCGAAATTTTATCCATTATGGTTGAGCGTGCGCCTGGATTGCCTGAGGTAGACCCAGCTGATCTGGGTAAACTTGAAACATTGGGAGATATCGTCCATTATATGAGAGAGAGAAAAGGATAATTTTTGACCTAAAAAGTGCTGGTTGTTGTGGTCCATCCTAATCTTTTTCTGTGCGGAGCTAGAATGTATGAATGGTTATTTCTCTCCCAGAGGGTGTGACCTCATACTAGACTCGGCAAAAGGTCGCCGTTTCTATCTAGAGGCTCTATTTATCACAATGGGGGGATGGTGAAATGGCAGTAAAACCAGTATTAGCAGCAAATGCAGAATTAGAAGCTTGTCTACGTGAATATTGCGAAATTGAAGGGGTGCAGGTTTCTTTTAAGCAAAAAAAGACTGATGGCTCAATAAGGGTGATCTACGATATTGGCGAAGAGACAGAGCAGGGAACGGTGAAAATGCGCAAAAGCCAGATTGCAAAATTGATTGCTAATTTGCAGATTCGTACAGCTACTTTAAAGCTTCCGGTCAAAATTACTAAAGAAGAGTTTATGTTGGAGGTCAGGGGAATTGGTAAATTTGGTTTTCGTATCCCTAAAATGGTTTTAAACGCCTTGTTCGATACCACTACATCATCTTCTTCAATTCGCCCTGCGTTGCCTGGGCATTTTATGATGCCAACCTCAGTTGGAGGTTTCTCTCAAAAATCATCTCCTGGTACGAAGTTTGGCGCTCATTCGCCAAAAAGATAAATCGCGGTCATGCTATTTGCGGAAGATCCTTATGTTGTAACAGACCAGCCCGTAACTGGAAACAATTATCTTTTACTAATGCTGAAGCAAAAACTGGGTTGGAATAGGGTTGGCATAAGGGGCATGCTTCATTCCCTCTCCCGCTAGGGAGAACGGATAAATGTGCCGGATGAGGGAAAAAGTAAGCCCAATATCGCCTAAAACCTGACTGTTTGTGTCAATCTTGGCAGAGAGGTGGTCTATGTATTACCTGGGTAGGAAGTGACCTACTACGTTCCGAATAATGCATCGGACTGAAACACGCGCTCTTTCAGCGCTCCCACATCGCCTAATGCGATAAAGTGAGGATTTAGGAGCGATTCTTTAGTGTTGTATCGTAAAGGTCTGCCCTTTAAGTCAAATATATCGCCGCCCGCCTCTTTTAAAATGCAATGTGCTGCCGCTGTATCCCATTCGGATGTGTCTCCAAATCTCGGTGATATATCTGCCTTTCCCTCTGCTAATAAACAGAATTTCCAGGAACTGGACATTTTCTTTGCTGTGTAATCTCCTAGATGCTTAAAATTCCGCGCTATTTTTATTTCCTTTGCGCCATGGCTAGTGAGCAAAATAGTATGCCCTGCTTGCCAGGGACGCACATGTAATTTTTTTCTCTCTCCCGACGCTTCAATTTTGTAGGCGCCAGCATTATTGTGGGCATAGTAGCACTCCTGAGTGATGGGAGGAGCGACCAATCCAAAGATAGGGATGTGTTTATGGATGAGTGCTATGTTGACAGTAAATTCATCACTTCCTGTAATAAAGGGACGGGTTCCATCTAGGGGGTCAAGTAGCCAGTAGGTCTGCCAAGTTTTGCGCTCTTCCCATTTGGGAAAGTAGCTCTCTTCTGAAATAATCGGAATGTCTGGAGTGAGCTGGTTAAGTCCCGTGACAAGTATGTCATTGGCGAGAAGGTCTGCTCGGGTAAGGGGCGAGTGGTCAGCTTTGGTTTGAACTGTCAAAGTTTCGTGCTGTTCATAGAGGACCAGTAGTGCATCAGAGGCAGTTTGTGCAAGTTTGATGAGGGATTCTATGAGAGTGGATGGATCTATCATGATTGGATCATAACAGTTTGAGCGGAGGATTGCATTTAGGGAGGGCTTTGCCCTACCATCTGCGATCCTCATATGTAGCGAGAACCTCATTATGTTGATCTATCCCAATATTGATCCTGTCGCACTTCAAATAGGCACTTTCTCAGTGCATTGGTATGGCATTACCTATCTTGTAGGCTTTGCCAGCGCTTGGTTTTTAGGGCGTTTGAGAGCCAAGAAACCAAATAGTGGTTGGACTACCCAGCAGGTGGCGGATCTTATATTTTACTGCGCGATAGGAGTCATGGTGGGTGGCCGGTTTGGTTATATGCTATTTTATGATTTTAGTGCGCTACTAGCTAATCCGTTGAATTTATTCAAGGTATGGCAAGGCGGCATGTCTTTCCACGGCGGATTATTGGGTGTTGCTGTGAGCGTATGGCTTTTTTCGAGGCGGACTCAAAAGCCTTTTTTCGCGGTAGGTGACTTTTTGTCGCCATTGGCGCCCATAGGGTTGGGGGCAGGACGTATCGGCAATTTTATCAATGGTGAATTATGGGGCCGTGTCACCGACGTACCGTGGGGAATGGTTTTCCCGAATGGTGGCCCTTATCCTCGTCATCCTTCTATGCTGTATGAGTTCTTTTTAGAAGGCGTGGTGCTATTTTTTATCGTGTGGATATATTCCGCCAAGCCCAGACCTACTATGGCCGTATCTGGTGTGACATTGGCATGTTACGGTGTGTTTCGTTTCTTAGTTGAGTGCTTCCGGCAGCCGGACGCGCATATTGGATTTGTCGCATTTAATTGGTTGACGATGGGGCAGCTACTGTCGATGCCCATGATAATTATTGGCACTTTGTTTATCGTGTTAGGCTATACAAAACAGCAAAAATATCGGAATGGTCATGCAAACCTATCTTAATTTTCTAAGTCACATCAGGCATAAAGGTATTCAAAAAAAGGATAGAACAGGCACAGGGACGCTGAGCGTATTTGGTTATGACATGCGATTTGATTTGTCGCAAGGCTTTCCGTTAGTGACCACCAAGAAGTTGCACGTGCGCAGCATCATTCACGAATTACTTTGGTTTTTGAAAGGTGATACAAATATTCAGTATCTAAAAAATAATGGGGTAAGTATTTGGGACGAATGGGCGGACGAGAAGGGTGATCTTGGGCCCGTTTATGGTAAGCAATGGCGGTCTTGGGAAACGTCTGATGGAAAAGTGATCGATCAAATATCCTTGTTGCTGCATCAAATTCGAACAAACCCTGATTCAAGACGCTTGATTGTGAATGCCTGGAATGTTGGAGAACTAGATAAGATGGCTTTGCTGCCATGTCATATGTTGATGCAGTTTTATGTGGCAGCGGGACGACTATCATGTAAGTTGACGCAGCGTTCTGCGGATGCTTTTCTAGGCGTGCCTTTTAATATCGCTTCATATGCATTGCTAACGCATATGATTGCGCAACAGTGTGATTTGGCTGCAGGAGATCTTATTTGGTCTGGCGGAGATTGCCATATCTATAGCAATCATTTGGATCAGGTGGATTTGCAGCTGACGAGAAAGCCGTTTGCTTTGCCTCAGTTAGTGATCAAGCGAAAGCCAGATACACTGTTTGACTATACCTTTGAGGATTTTGAGATAGTAGGGTATGACCATCATGAGGCCATCAAAGCACCAGTGGCGATATGAAGAGTCTTGTAACACCTTAGCTCCTAGACACAAACAGCCATATTTTGCCGATCTTGGAAGGAAAAGTGTTCTCAGAGTGCTCACATACTATGTGTATGCTGCGCTCCTCTTCGAACATTTTCCTCCCAACCTCGTCTAAAATCTGCCTGCTTTTGTTGAAGATGGAAACGGTCATATTTTGCTGGTCTTGGAAGGTGAGCTGTTGCGTGTGGCATATCGTCAACTATAAAACCCAGACCCAATGCAAAGATGCACTTCCGGCAGATACAGCATATAGGACTCTTTATGTTGTACTTTTTTAGTTACTGGATTTAGCCAATTATATCTTACCCAAACGCCATCAGGATGTTCCAAGGATGCTTTAATTAAAGCCTGAATGACAGGCTCATTACTAACATCAGCATAAATTCTGCTTGGTATACCGGGATTAATCAAACTAAACCCATCCATCTTTGGTGTGCCACATACAAATCCAAAAATATAAAGCGCCTTCTGCGTGGCATCTCGTTTTGAATTATTAAACGCTTGCACGGAGTTTACTAATCCATTTCGCTGTATATAGCTGCGCGCGTACTCAACATATTTCTTAATATAGGTGCGCTGTTTTTGTGTATCAGCATCTGCTGCAAAGACGTTCATGTTGCAGAAGCATAACAATAGAAATAGAGAGATCATTTTTTTCATGCGCCCCCACCTCCGTAAACTAATTGAAAGGGAACCCCTAAAATATTAAAGGCAAAGATCCCAACGATTGCGTGCGAAATAATGACACAATATAGAGACCTATTGGTACATATATACAAAATACCCCAGCCTATAGATAACATAAAGACTAGACCTGCAATATAAGGTGTCATATGTAGATGTGCGCCTGCAAAATATCCTGCAGTCATGATAATGGGTATTTTCTTGTTGTTAGTGAAGATAAGAGCGAAGGAATCATGTAACCAAGATCGCGCGATAAATTCTTGAAAAATACAAGTAAATGCATAGGCAATAATTGACACAAATATGTGTAAATTACCAGTAGGTATAGTGCCGGAAAACAACTCCATGTGTTCACTGCTAAAATCAAAGGTATAAAGGAAATACTTGAGTATGATGAACTTAGCTAAAGTTAATAACCCGCAGAGTATAGCGGTTATGCACAAGGTTAATCCCAAAAAACGCATGGAAATACGTTCTGGTTTTAACATTGCCATGATTTCCGAAAAATACATCCCTCGAAATTTCAAATCTGACACAATCAAGGCGGCAAGCATTAAGCTCATGGAAACCGTGATGATTGGAAATTCTGCAGCGTTATGCACATCAAGAAAAGTTTCTATTGAAAACGAATACAAAATACTAAACGTTGATAGAAACAAAATAAAAGCTTGAACAGATCTTATGCTGAATATCATAACCGTGTTACTTTGAGTGAGTGTTAAGTTAATCCTTGCCTATTTAATCCCTTTTGATGGTTAGTCGTCATGTATTTGGCGCTAATTGCATCAATATAAACAACATTATATAGTACCCCCATTAAGAGAATATTAAGGGTTTGTACCAACTAAAAGTCTGTCTGCAAAAGATAGCGAGAAGGCTTTAAGATATTATAATTTTCCTATACAAAGTAGGATTTAGATTTTTGGATTGCATAGAAAATATGCTGTGGGAAAGTAATTGCGGGCTCTTTCAGATTCAGATTAAGGGCGTTTATATAAGCGTTAATATGGCCGACCGGATATCTCTCGTTTGTGAGCCCTGTAAAAACTAAAATAAGCATGTTGCAAACAAAGAGCCTACAAGTTAACGCCTGTAGGTTTGAAAAATCGAAGCTTAATGACTTGTTGTATTTTAAATATTATTGCATCCAATGTTCTGATCAAGCGATATTTGCGTATATTATAAGCTTTAAATGGTAATGTAATTTTGGGTAACCCAATATCCCTACTAATAGCATCAACGGCCAAATAAGCAGATTCGCAAGCTTTTTCCATGCAATTAATGACGCGGGAGGTTTTGCAAAAATCACCCGCCAAATAGAGATTAGGTGTTAATGTTTTAGAGGTAGGTTCATTTGCAAAACTGCCCGGTGTTGGTGTTGATAGTGGGGAAAAATTTAAAATCCAGCTACCATCTTTTCTGTAGTGTTTATCATGGACAGGCAATTGGGTTTGTTGCATTTGATAGGCGTCATCTGTCATCCAGACAATTGCATCATCCATATGCCAATCTATAATTAATTCACGCTGTGTAAAATTGCATTGGGTTAAAATTTCTTCAAATAATTCCTCACGTGTACATTCAAGCAAAGGTTTTTGATACACAACTCCTTGCGCATTAACATTAGAGAAAGTGACAGAAAGCACGTAGCGGCAATTTTTAGGGAAAGAGACATTTTTCCAAAACCCATCACCTTGTGTAATCGATACTAACTTCCATGGACTATCTAAATGTGTGAATAACGTGCCGGGCTGAAAGCTTTTATCTGGTGGTAAATCGGATAGAAAGAATTGAATCCCATTGCTCCATTCTGTATGTGTATGTAATTTTTCGAGAGGCTGTGTATCACGGAGACAGGTAGTTGTTTTAGTTAATCTATCCGCTTCACGATTTGGTGCTGCACAAATAAATATGTCGCCCTGAATATATTCGCCAGATTGAAGTTTGACAGCTTTTACAATCCCGTCATCATGAACAAATTCTGAAACGCGCGTGTTTTTTTGAATGGATACGCCTTTATTCATTAAATATTTTTCCCATGGGTTGAATACACGCTCACTGGTCGGCCCATTCATCATATAGAAGCCATTCAAAGGATTTCCCTCTGTATTCATTTCTATAGAACTCAATGCCAATGATTTATCACTGCTCGCATAGGCAATCTCATGTAACGCATTAATCAGTTTGCAGTAAGCTTGAGAAACACGCTGAGATTGACAAAAATCAGCTACGCTTATATGTGTCTTATCTACAAATCTCTCCCAAGAGGTACGTACCATGAAGTGTTGTTTGGCCATGACCCAAAAATCATTAAATGTTAACCCCCGTGTTCGAAAAAACTTAAAAAGTTTGTGATGGTCGTAGAGCTTTTGAACAAAATGTGTTTTTCGATTTACGTCATAAAATAAAGAATGCTTATCGAAGGCCATGCCAAAAGAAACAGGTACCAATTGGTCAAACACCGTGCTGTTATCATCAAAGGGGATTTTTTTTAAAATACTAAAGAAGGCATCATAATTATTATGGTACACGCGCAATGAATGTTCAGTGGGAAAGCCGTCAGCGCTATAACCACTTTTTGCTAAGCCTCCTAGCGTGTTACTGGCTTCTAGTACCAACACATCACACCCTATCTCACGCAATAAAGTAGCTGATGTTAAGCCGGCTACGCCGCCGCCTATGATGACAACTTTTGTATTAAATTTAGGTGCCGATTCTAAGGATGTATCTTTATATGTATTATTTGGCATTTTTCCCTTCTCATTTATGTGTGCTTATTTTTCGCCATTTTAACAAAGTAACATTAATGCTTTATTAAATACGGCAGCATTGTTTCCAAGTATGTTTCTTAGGCTGAAGAGAGAAATCTTACCACTGTGGCAAGAATGGTGGGAGGATTGCGGTTAGAAAGTTGGCAGAAGACCAAATGTGAGATTACAATGGCTGCACCATGACACAGCGAGGCTAAACACCCATGATCAGATCGGAAAAAGTCACTTATTTCTATTCATTTATCATCTTTATTTTGTTGCTTTTCGTGACGACAGGGATAACCGTGCTTTATCCAACTACATTCAACGTGCTGATCAATATTCTTTTGCCTATTATGGTTTTGATTAAGTTGAGAGCTGTTTTAGAACCGTTTGCCATTGTCAAAGTTGCCACGTTGATTGTTGGCAGAACGTTAATACCGCTTACAATCGTAGGCGCATTCCCTATTGAATGGTTCTTGGTTGTTACTATTTACCTTTTCAGGATAAATATCCTAGAAATCATATTGATGGATGTTTCAAAAAAATATGTAAAAAATGCGGTGCTTGGGTTGGTTGTTTTAGCATCAACATGGTTGTTTTATATAGAGTGGCAGGGTTTTTATTACACATACACGGGGTCTGGATTGTTGTGGTTTATTGTGGGTTATACAGTGTGGATATGGCTTTTTGTGGCTAACCATTTGAACAAACAGAGTTTACCTACTTACTACGCTGGTGTGTTGCTATGTCCTATGTTAGCCCTGCTTATTAATCCAGGGCTTTGGTTGATTTTTAGAGCTACCTCGTTGACACAGGCAGCTACATTGCATATTTCTTGGGAAAATAATTTGTTGCCAAGTATCAAAACCAAATACATCAGATTTGGGCATTTGATTAATAATGTTGCCAGTAACTCTGCGCTAAAGTCATGGCTTCTTTACTTTTCAGCTGCTTGTATCGCAATGGCTGTTATTATCCATTGGTTCTGGTAGAGGCTTATGGGCAGACTCTAATTTGGCAGTGTCCGTATTTTTCGATATTGTCGTATTCTTTTTAAGTTTAACTTAAAGACTTTTGTTGGACAGAGTCGATATAACCAATGTAGCACCTTTACATAAAAGGGAAAGGTGATCATAAATTGATTGGTGCATACGCCTAAAAGCACATGATCAGCACATTCATCTGCAGTAATAAGTTTGATATCAGTTAATGCGAATGCTTGTTTTGCATCTGCACCTATCACTGGAATTTTTTCTAAAAAATCTGTTTTCACTGCGCCTGGGCAGGCCACGCTAACGTTTATATTAAAGTCTGCTGCCTCTGCACGCAGAGACTCCGATAAACGGACAATGGCAGATTTGCTGGCAGCATACGGAGTGTTAAAAACAGAAGAAAGCAAGCCATAGCCTGAAGCAATATTAACAATATGGCCATGACCCTGTTTCAAAAAAACATCGTAAGCCAGTTTAGTGCCGTACACTGTACCCATTAAATTAATGTCTATTAATGAGCGCCAATGTTCTAGGCTCAAATCACGTATTTCTCCTAATACCCCAATACCTGCATTGTTAAACATATAGTCTAGCGTGCCATGTGTTTTAAGTGTTGTCTGAATCATGGCCTGAATTGCATTTGAATCTCTGACATCAACGGCATATGCCTCTGCTTGTCCTCCCTCTGCACGCAATGCAAGCGCTGCAGCTTCTGCTTTCTGGCCATCAATATCCCCAATCACGACTACCGCATTTCTTTTGCATAATGCTTGGCATAGAGCATAGCCAATGCCAGAAGCTCCGCCTGTCACAATTGCAATTTTCTCGCTAAACATAGCCTTGTGATCCATATCGGCACATAAGCCTATTTTTTTTAGCCGATCGCACATAATTTTATACATATCTAACCTCATTGTATGTGGTGGTGGGGATTTGTGTTGATAGTGCCAGATTTCCTCGCTTTCGTCATTCAGAGTAAGCTGAGATAGGGGTTTTTGTTACTGTGGAGCAATTAGATATTAAACGGATGAAAATCTAAAAGTATGCATAAATTGTTAATATTTTCTTAAGGTTAGCGCTGTATAGTGCCATGAAGATTTTCATGGAGAAGGAATTAGGTTAGGGAATTTATCAATTTATTTTAGAGGTAATAAGGTTATGTCGCTAGAAGACCAAAAACAAGAGACTGCTAGGTTTAGTGTGCTCGGAAGGTTGAGTAGAGCATTCACAAGAGATAGTACATCTGTAATATCGGATATAAGGAAGAGCCGGAAGGCTGATGGCTTTATATCGAAGCTGGTTGGCCCAGGTAATTGGGAGGTGTTATTCAGGGAGCATTTTTCAGCTCAAAAGGAAGCTGAAAATAGCGATAAATTGGAAGCTTTCAAGTTGGGGTTGAATAAGTTAGAGCTTGAACAGCTAAAAATACTTGCTAATAGGTTTAAAACACTCGACTTATCAGCACTTAGCAATTCAGCATTGTTGGCAGTACAGCATACGCTAGACGCATTCCTTGAAACAATGAAGCAAGATCAGCGAGGTATAGCAGATACTGCATCTCAAGCGATAGCGGCGCTTACCTTTAGCTCGAAACAGGTGACGGATCGTGCACAAAAATACTATCGTAGAGATCACTCCACCACAGAAATAACACTTGCAACCCCACTAATGGAGATAAGATTTGGTGATGTGCCTGCGAGTAAGATCGCAGAAATTAAGCGAGCAAACCCAGGGATGACTGATGCGCAGGCAGAAGGTAGAGCGAGATCCCTGATGGTGGCACCTTTAGTGGTGAATGGTTATCCAGATCAGGTGTCGAAGAAAGGTAATTCTCCTATCCCTGCTTTAACTGTAATTAAGAACTATTTCCCTGTATTGTTTGCTATAAGTTTTCTCAGTCCATTAAAAGCAATTTGGGAAAGCAAAATGCATTGGTCTATTGCGTGGTTTGTAAAACCTTTGCAATTCGTGTCTACGATTGTTGGGGGGGCTATCTTATTTGCGTCCCAGACAGCAGAGTTTGTTTTAGGCCTAGTTTCCTTGCCATTTAAATATATCGCACGTCTTGATGTGGTTCTTGAAGATATATACAAAGGCCAGCTTTCTGATAAAGATAACTTGCTGGTACCAACATTTGGTGAATCATGGGTGAAATGGTTACAAGAAAAGGTAAATGAGTATCGTAACAGCGAGGCTGGAGGATTTCCGTCCAAAGGTGAAAAAAGTGCTCCTGGATGGTTCGTAGTGTTGTTTGGCGCGGTGCGTATTTTCAACCGTTTAACGTCTGGCCCAACTAAATTAAGCATTGACAGATTATTGTTGAGTGTGACTCAGGTTGGTCAGGCAATTGCAGGTGTGTTTGACTCGACTGTGAACTTAAAGAGAGCTTGGAATAAGGTAAGCGTAGCAATTATAAAATTACTGCCCGAAATTGTTGCAACTGCAGTAACCCTAATGGCCCTATTTTTGACACCGGTCGGTGTTGTAGGCGCAGTTGCTGCGGGTGTGATGACGGCAATGTCATATTCAACAGCTTTGGGCTATTGGTTGCCCAAGAGTTTGGACAAAGATAACAAAGCCATCATCGCGATTTTGCACAAATATGGCCTAGTGGAAGAGTCAGGTAAACCTATTAAAAATAAGGCGTCATTTGCAATAGAATTTACACCAGAAGAGCTGAAAATAATTGAACGCAGTCAAGAAAATATGGCCAGAAAATACCTGATTACTGGTGTTGTGGTGCTTGGATTAATTACACTTTTTCTTTTTGCTCCAGGTGGTTTAGCTTTTGTTGGTGGAGTATTGGCAACATTGTCTGCGACAGCTCTAGGTGCATCAGGTGCTGCTGCCGCTTTGGGAACGTGGTTATTCCTTATATTTACAGTGGGAATGATAGCGTGGGGTGCTTTAAATGCTACTGCATGGAAAGAAAGAGTGTTGGTGGCATTTGATATGACTAATTCAGCCAATCTTGCGCAAGATGTTACGGAGTTTGAACAACAAATAGCGAACACAGAGGCCCAGCACAAATTAGTGAGTGGTCTGATTAAGGCGAGAGGCGAGGCAAGAAATGCAGCTGATGCTGCAGCACTGCCGACCATAGGCGCAGTCGCACCAACAGCGGCTGGCGATGAGGAAGTGCAAGATTACAAAGAAGAGAAAAAGCAAGAAGAGGAGTTCGCAGGTTTTGGTTATGATGCTTATGATCAAATGTCGCCTTACGTTGATGCAGTGGCTCGGAGAAATGGTATCAATGAGCTCCATGCATCCCTGAAAACGCGTTATGAGGCTTTGCTGGAAAAAGATGACAGTTATAACAATTCTGAAGATGTAAGTGCTAATCCACCCCTGACTCTTTTAGAAGCGCTTGAAATGCGTGTGCTTGGGGCATGCGTGGGAGCTAAGGCAGCAAAGACGCCAGAAGGTCTCGAAGATACGCTAAAGACACTTATCACGGAACTCCGGGAAACTGATTCTGCGGATGCAGCGCTATTGGAAGCAGCTGCTAAATCTAACCAGGAATTCGAGACTACAAGACATGAAGTAATTGGTCAGCTTGAACACCTAAGAGCAAGGCTAGCTGATTCTGCTGTTGTTGATCACGACCGCAGCGATGTGGCGGCGGCTCAACCTTCTCAGCCTAAAGATGATGCAGCAGTAGCCCCAGAAAAGCTGAATTTTCAGCAAAAAGGACAGGCCCTTACTGAGTTCTTTAGGACACGGCCATCTAATCCTATGCCTGATCTAGTACAGCACTCTATTAAGCAGTTTGAGATTAAGCAGTTTGAGGAAAATAGGGGACAAGACAGCGTGCAACAGGTACAGGCATAAGCAGCATATGTGTAAGAAACTATGACAGCCAACCACACATCTGATGATTAAGATGTGCAGCAAAACTTCCCTCCAATGCTTTAAAGGTATTGGGGGGATTTTTTTGCCTGCTGTTGTGTCGTATCAGGAAGATCCCTCAATAAGATGACAGCCACAAATTCTACTAAGTCTCCTTGATAATATCTGATATAGTCCCGCCCATGATAAAGCTCTCTCACATCACCACTATGTCTGCACCATTATCTATGGTGTTGTCTCCCACTTTGCGTGCCAATAGCGTCATTGCCATTACCAGAGATGGTTTTGGTTTGGCTGATGTCTTAGCCCAAAAGCTGAATGCCTTAGGTCATATGGCCGCTGTCGTTGATATGCTGCCACCACAATGTGATGTGGCGATTCTGCTAGACGCATTCCAACCCCTAGCAAGCCAAGCTCAAGCTATTGCCATAAACTTCGCCCTATTTATGCAGTTCAAGCAAATAGCCCCGTACTTTGCTGAAACCGGTGGTCGTTTGATTGCCGTACAGGATACCGGGGGAAGATTTGCTTTAACAGACACACCTGAGCATGCCGTATGGGCAGCCGGGATTTCTGGGTTGTTGAAGACAGCGGCTCAGGAATGGCCGAAGGCGCATTGCAAGATGGTCGACCTTCAGCGCGCCGATCAGACGGTAGATCGTTTGGCAGATCGTTTGTTGGAAGAGGTGCTGCAAGATGATACTGCTTTGGAAGTGAGTTTATTGGCAGATGGTCGTCGTATGGTGCTTGGTGTTGCGGAAAATTCCACTCAGCGATTATTGCCTACACTTTCTCTTCTTTCTCTTCATGACGGCGATGTCATGCTAGTCACTGGCGGTGCACGTGGTGTGACGGCAACGTGTTTGATTGCTTTGGCTCAGCAGGTCAAGCTTAGATTCGTTCTATTTGGCCGAACAGCGCTACCGGAAGAGACAGACCAATTTGAAATGGCACAAACAGAAGCTGAACTCCAAGCAGCTTTGCTTCTGCACTATAAAGAACAAAATCTCAAAGCCGATTATTTACCCGTTGATGTGTTAGATGAAGCAGCTTTGCAAAAGGCTGTGAATGGTGTGCGTGAGAGGTGGGGCCCTATTGCAGGTGTGGTCCATGGCGCGGGTGTACTCGCAGATAAGCTGATTACGCAGAAAACCTCTGAACAATTTGAAATGGTATTTAACACCAAAGTCATTGGATTAAATAATTTATTGTCTGTTACATGTAAAGATGCATTGAAAGCATTGGTATTGTTTTCATCCGTCGCAGGCCGTTTTGGCAATCCAGGTCAATGTGATTACGCCATGGCGAATGAAGTGCTCAATAAAGTTGCTCAGAACTATCAACGTCAGCATCCCAGTTGCTTGGTTAAGTCCATTAACTGGGGGCCATGGGAGAGTGGCATGGTCAATGCGCAGCTAAAAAAATTATTTGCTGCGCGCGGGGTTGCACTGATTCCTATGGCGGTGGGTGCGCAGATATTTGTGGATGCCTTGCGTGTGAGTGATAGACAGGTAGAGCTCGTCGTTGGGGGGACCTTGACTCCGGATGCTGCTTCTACGTTGCCTCAAACAACAGCGTATAACTTTTCTATTGACCAAACCAGTCATCCCTTTTTGATTGATCATGTCGTCAAAGACATACCCGTTTTACCGGCTTGTATGGTGCTCGAATGGTTTGTGTG
>JAQSWO010000108.1 GCA_029266595.1 Gammaproteobacteria bacterium | reverse complement strand
TCCCAGACAGATTTCCGCCTAAACTAATGAATATAGGATACCATGCATACTTCAGAAAATTATTATTTAAATTTGTTGAATATCACGCAAAATGATCAGAGCAAAGATTATATTAATCACAAAAAACAATTCCAACTGCACACACTTATTACTGAACAGCCACACCCAGCAACCAAAAACTTGACAGAGGTCGCAAGAAGCAATCCTAGTGAAGCATTAAATGAATTAATTACTGCAGATTATGATATCAACAACAAAATCACGGAACTAACCTCAGATAAAAAAAATCTGGCCAATATTCAACAAGCTGTTGTAGCGGTTGAAAATAGTATATTGCAGGGAAGTAAGATTTATATATATGGTACTGGTTCAACAGGGAGGCTGGCCAAGCAAATAGAAAATATTTGGCAGTCTTTTTGGAGAGAAGCTAAATCTAGAGAAGAGTGGGCACAAATTTCAGAACATTTAAAAGATATAACTCATCTAAATAACATACAAACTTTAGTAATTGGTGAAATCACAGGGGGAGACAGAGCTTTAATTAAATCATTAGAAGGCTTTGAAGATTTACAAATTATTGGAAAACTACAGCTAGAAGATAATAGAATTGATGCAAAGGACGTAGTATTTGCAGTGACTGAAGGTGGAGAAACCTCTGCTGTAATTGGAACCATCTTATCAGCCAGCAAGCTACCAGGTAGTAAATCTAGCAATTTATATTTTGTATACAATAACCCAGATGACTTGTTGATGCCATTTGATCGCAGCCGCGAAGTGCTAGAGAATCCGAATATTACTAAAATTAATTTTACGACTGGCAATCAAGCTATTACAGGATCTACACGAATGCAGGCGACAAGTAGTCAAACTTTTTTGATTGCTACAATTCTTGAACAAGCGTTGGCAGAAATTTTGCAAAATAGGTTGCCTCTTTCAGCATTTCAAGCACTTGGATTTGATCCAGAACCAACAGATACTCTGAGCAGATTAAAAAAATTTGAGATGCTACAAAGCGATGTCGAAAGGCAAAAATCAGCTATTTTAGATATAGCTGATATTGAATATCAGGCATATACACATAACAACCATGCCATTTATTTTGGCAGTAAACTTTTAACAACTTTATTTATTGATGTAACGGAACGTGCGCCTACTTTCAACTTAGCAGCATTAGATACCGTTGATGATAAATCTTGGCTTTCATGGATAGACCTCTATACCAATGCTAATAACCTTGGCCAAGCATGGCAGGAATTATTATTTAGAGATTTTCGTGGACTAGATCATAAAAAATATACGTCTGTATTTGAAAAAACCATTACAGACCCTTACTTAAAAAATGTTGCTTTAAAAAGCCTAGACCAAGCCACTGACGAACAAAAATTTTTATATGATCTTTCTATTAAGCGCTTAAAAGAAAGAAAATATACAGCCGATGATATTGCAATTGCATATCTTTTAATAGATGAAGTGGAGTCTTTGTTAATAAAAAGATTAACATTAAAAAATTAATACTACAGTCTGACTTTGACCCTCTCCAAATACAACGCAAAATTGCACTCAAATTGTTTTTAAATTTACAATCTACTTTAATTATGGCTCGCTTAGGAAGAGTGCTGGGTAATAGCATGATTTTTGTATATCCTAGTAATTTAAAATTAACTGGCAGGGCCACTTATCTAATTCAATTACATATCAATCGAATTTTAGCGAGCAGGGCACATTTTCAGGATATTCCACCGATCAATTATAACCAAGCCAATGCCATTTTATTTAATGCTAGCCAATATATAGAAGGCCATCAATTAAGAGATCAAGTGGCTATCATTCCCTTAGTGATAATTAGGGTTTTTGAAGAGTTGCAAAAAAAATCCTATGGTTGGGAAGAAGCTCAAAAGATACTATCGAAAGAAACTTTAGAAGAATATATTAGCAAACTATAACCTGATATTTTGCTATCAGAGATTTTTGAGAAGCATTTTTGTTCTATAAGGGAAAAAGTTCAAAAACTTCCTTTCCTCAGGCAGCAACTGCAGCCAGAGCAGTTTTTTAAGCAGCCAATATTAATATGATAGCTATCAAATAAAAATTAAAGAAAATAAGAAAAACCGATGCGAATGCTTAAAATGAGATATTAGCTTTAGCTGGATTTGCTGCAGGGATGAAAGAAAGTAGTCTTGTTCCTCAATCAGTGATGCCTAACCCGACTATCTCACCACCGCCTGATCAGTCCCCTCCTAATCAAGTATTTTCTTATTCAGGCGTAAACTGAATTAGTTCATTCAATAAATGCAAATATTTCTAACAAAGAGTTCCTCTTTAAAGCAGGGCTTTTAGATTTGTTTATGCGTTAATGATTAGAAATAGTTTGGATATGGAAGCATTCAATAAAATATACTATAAAAGAGGTTCAGGTTGGGCATGTCGCATTGACTGGCTAAAATTCTACTTTATTGTAACCACCAAAAGGAGAGAAGCATGAAACAGATAAAAATATACATGGCAGTTTTAGCTTGTTGTTTTCTTGGATTGTTGTCTGCATGTAATACTGTAGAGGGTGCTGGCGAAGATCTACAGGCAGGCGGCCATGCTATTTCAAAAGCGGCACGAGTATAATCAGAAAAATGACCTAAATTTTTTACTGTCGGAAAGAAGAGGACGGATCGGCCCAAACTTCCTTGTTTTGGCTTGTCCAAGGTGAAAAGCTCTTCAAAAATTATGAGTGCACTAAGTGCCAATATTGGCACATCTGCTTGATGTGCCAAATTGCAAAAAAACTATGCATCGACGTTGTTTTGGCATGCAGTTGTTTATGGCTGCCTATGTGAATTATCAACAGCTCCTAACTTAAAACAAATCTGAAAACAAAAAACCACCCTACAAGATGGTGGTTATTGTATTCCTTAGTTGTATCTCACATTCTACGTCCATAATGAAAAATACATACTCAATCAAACAAAAAAGCTGAAGCGGACTTTGTGACTGGGCGTAGAATCTTGGCTCATTTCTTCTAACTACAAGCACATAAAATCACCGTTTTCCGACCATTAATCACAATGGAGATGTAATATGGTAAACCACGTAAAGAACACAATTTGCCTTTGGTACGATGGCGATGCTGAAAATGCGGCGCGATTTTATGCCAAGACCTTCCCGAATTCATCTGTTGGCGCGGTGCATCTCGCGCCTGGAGATTTTCCGTCTGGGAAAAAAGGGGATGTGATAACAGTCGAATTCACCGTGATGGGCATTTCTTGCATCGGCCTCAATGGCGGGCCCACGTTCAAACATAACGAAGCATTCTCGTTTCAAGTCGCAACTGAAAATCAGGCCGAAACCGATCGTTACTGGAATGCCATAATTGACAACGGTGGGCAAGAGAGCGCGTGCGGTTGGTGCAAGGACAAATGGGGCGTGTCATGGCAGATTTCACCTCTGGCTCTGACGAAAGCAGTGTTCGGTTCCGATCCGGTTGTCGCCAAGCGTGCTTTCGATGCAATGATGAAGATGAAAAAGATCGATATCGCTGCAATCGAGGCAGCGATCCGTGGTTGACACTATCCTTACCCACTCATTCTATTAGGAACTGCATCTTTATTAGTAGCAGAGGCGACTAAAGCCTCTGCCTCTATCTCTCTCCTCCAACACTCTATCTGAGCCTTTTTACTTCCTGCTTCACAAAATGGCGAGCGACTTTCGGCATTCATCTGGTTATAAAGTACCAAAATACTTCTATGTTCATATAAAAATTTACCAAATAGTTTGCATGCGAGTCGCTAACAAGATCTAGTGCCAAAGAGCGCATGGCTCTACATGTAATATGGTATCTCGACCTGGAAGCCCTTTTAAGGGAGTCCCGATTAGATCTGGATCTATTGGAAGCACCTCTTCTACCTCTTTTTCATTATAAGAACTTGGCGTTACAGCCCTTAACAAGCGTTCTTGTGCCGTACGAGGAGTTCGCTGAAGCCTATTATTGGTTTGGAAAAATAGACGAGGCAATAATGACTTTACGCCTCACTTATAGGAGTAATAAAATACGTATTTTGGCGCAGGCAAAAAATTAGCTCAGGAAAATTAATTAAAGGATTCTCATCATGCTCGAACAGCAACCCTCCATTCAACTTTCGCCATCATCTCAATCCATGGTCCCTAGATCTGCGTTACAGCAAGTACAAGCAGATAAAGCTTTGACTGAGTTTTTAGGGAAAATCAAGCGCATGCAAACTGAAAAGCGCAAAGCCTATTTTGGTCCGGGAAAAGAGTACGATTTGCCTATTCCAGTCGCAATCGCTCAACCACAAGTTTTTTTCAGCTACGCGTGGGGAAAAGAAGGTGATTCGCGATTTGCACACCTACAAACTTTTCTGAGCGGGATGAGTCATTATCTTAGAAAAGCAGGTGTTCATGTATGGTTTGATTTAGAACGTATGGTAGGCGATGTTGAATCACAAATGCGTGATGGCGTGACCCGGAGCGATGTCGTTTTATTATTTGGTACGGATATCTATGCACAAAAAACCGGTATCGACAGCAAAACCAATGTGAAAAAAGAACTAGATTTTACCTTGGAAAAAGCGGCGAAAGATAAACATTGTCTTATGCCCTTACTACTGGAAGGCAGTTTTCAGACCACCTTTCCCAGC
This sequence comes from Gammaproteobacteria bacterium, assembly GCA_029266595.1. Taxonomy (GTDB): domain Bacteria; phylum Pseudomonadota; class Gammaproteobacteria; order JAURND01; family JAURND01; genus JAQSWO01. The sequence goes on along the minus strand of JAQSWO010000108.1, from coordinate 2,154 downwards.
TTGGGTTTTAAATACATCATGGTAGATACCACCCCATGGATTGATCTGGAAAATGGCCAACATGGTATGCAAGCTTACATTAAAGCTTTGACAAGTTTAACGAATCCAGTTGGCATTCTACCTGCCATACTAGGCCTACAGCGCATGGATGACGGCTATCAAACTTATAGAGAAAGCTGCCGGCGAGACTATCAGATACATGTATCTGCATTAACCGCACAGCTCCAGGAAATTTATGCACCCGCGTCAGCACAGCAGGGGGCATATGCGCAACCTACCGATGAAAAACATACCTCTCCAGAAGATACAACGGCTATTAAACATTGGTTAGAGGACCTAGAAAAGAGTATTCGTTCTTCTGAAGGGAGTCAAAAAGCATTACAAAAAGCGGAAATGGACTTATTGCGGCAAGAGTCTTGGCAAGCATATGAGAAAATGCAAACGGAAAAAGTTCAAAATGAGCTATTAGCACCAAAATTTACCTACGAAAATGCCTATAAAATTGTCCTTCAGAAACTAGAAGAGGGCAGACAAGCATTTGTGACTCGTCGTCCAAAAGTTAGTGCTTTTACAGCTCAGGTTGAAGCAAAACTCAAAGAAGACCTGCTAGAAAAAGAAGCGCAAATCAATCAATTAGAAAATCAACGTATCATTCTAGAATCAACCCGAGCGCAGTTAACAACAGAACTCGAAACCCATAAGTCCACTGCAGACACATTGGCACAAGACATCACTCGTCAACAAACGCAACAACTTAGTTTGATCAAAGAATCACTGGATTTAGCTGAACGCCAAACGGCAAAGCTAGATAAATTACTACAGCAATTATTCGAGTCAAAAGAAATAAAAGGCGACTTCTCAGAGTGTCAGGAATTAATCTCAGACATAAGATCGAAAACACAAGAACTAAAAGAACTCAGTGAAGAATCTTCTCCTAATTTTAAATATGGTAAAGGGCTGATCATTGATCTAGGCAAGCTCTACCAGCGATGTTATATCGCCATTATCCACCTTACGCGTGAAGCAGGAAGTGTATGCAATACCGCCAAAGCAGAACAAGCGCAAACGGACCAGGAGATGAAGGCCTGTAAAGAACAATGCGAAACCTCTAGCTCAACATTAATAAAGATGCAACAAGACTATAAAGACACAAAATCACTGCTAGCAGAGAAAGAAAAGCAGCTTGTTTTATTAGCGGACCGAGAACAAACACTGTCCACCGCATTAGCGCAAAAACAAGCTGCTTTAGAGTTGGCACTACAAAAGCAAGCAGAATTAGAAAAAGATAAACTTCAGGCGCCAAAATTAACAGTACAACAGGATGAGCGGATAAAGGTTAATGCGGCAGCAGTTCACGGGCAGATAAATGAAGAGGCAGAGCAGGCAAAATCCACTTCTCTTGCTCAGACAAACCAACAATATATACCGGGGCCTGGGTTATTCCAAGAACCGAAAATGTTGGCGCCACCTCCTGATGAAAAAGAATTTATTGTGGGTATAAGCGAAATAGATAAGCAAGAATTTTTTCGCCATATTGCAAGAGGGGAGCAAGATTATGCTCAAGTAATACTCCAAGAGGCCCCTAAGCTTGCTTTTCTCAAGAGGCGGTTTGACGATATTTCTGACCTAAGATGTCTAACGCCCGGCGACAGTTTTGAACGAGTTTTTGAAAATATCTCCTGCTGGCAATATGCGGTATGGGCAGGAGACATCCATATGTGCCGCATGATGATGAAGGACTGCTTTTCGAAAGCCTCAAATGCGCAAGAGCTTATAGATATCGCAAAAAATCAGTATGAAGAAGTGCAGCAGGGATTAGGCGATTTTGCAGAAAACAAATACGGTAAACAATTTGATCTGTCTCCCTTGATTAAGGCCCTAGACACTTATATTAAACGATACGCTGGCTGGAGTAAGGAACGGTGCATTGACCACTGGTGTAAAGTTGTTGGGGGGCTCCAACGCATGTTGCCTGCCCACGTCATCAATGAATACTGTCATCCTGATCGTTCATTTGAAGTAAACGGGGGTCCTCCAGACTTTTTGGATGCAACGCTTCCTCGCAAAGGTTTGGAGATGGCAGGACAGGAATTAGGCCTTGATTGGTGCTTGAGCGGAAGAATGAGGCCAGCAGATAAACCCTTATTTAGAATG
>JAQSWO010000014.1 GCA_029266595.1 Gammaproteobacteria bacterium | reverse complement strand
GATGGAGTGAATCGAAAAACCTTGACGGTTAATCTCAGTGGAAATCGTATCAATCAAAAATGGTTGGTCATCCAATACAAACTGAAGAAGGGTGTGATCACTTTCCCAGCCGTCATCTTTCTTGTTGGGGTTAAAAATACGCCGCTTATATTCACCGCGAGAGCGCTGGCTCATGAAGCTCCATTGAGAAAGCGCACCATTAACCAGTTGTTGCAATGATGTCTGCTGCAGATCATGCAGTGGCACATGCGCAAACCATCCTTCAGCGAAATTCTTAAACAAACCAAATTGCGCTGTCGACAACTTATCCTTTGCCGCAGAAATGACTTTCTGAATTATTTTTTTGCTTTCTAAACTATGAAGATCAGACATAAATATTCCGTAATTTTTTGAGGGCCCTTTGTTTTTTCTCTCCATTTAGGAAAAAGGTACCGAGGGAGTGTTGCATAGACGCTAGGCTATTCCAAAACCCATTCACCATGACGCTTGATTTCATCATGCATTGCATCGGGCGCGAGATCTATTTAGCCAGTAAACAAAGGTCAGCCCCTAGATAGGAACGGCCATCTTTTGCCGATCTTGGCAGGGAGGTGATCTATGACTTTCGCCAGGCCAAGTAACAACACCATCATTAATAAATACTTTGTGAAAAAATTCTACTTGTCTTAAAGGTATTTCAAGTTACTGGATATCAATGATACCCTGAAATCTAGAGTACTTTGCATGAAAACGTGGCCGAGCATGACCATTGTAGAACATGCTGATCGCTATACCATAAAATACGCTGATTATTGGTAGCTTGTGGCAAAATGGGCATAAAATACACAATAGTTTTGCGGTTCACCAGAGATTTTCAGGAATAGCGCTGCTGGCAGCCATAATGGGCGTACAAAAGGAGAGAACTGCCCCCGAAGAAACAGAAATCGAACTCACTTTTGGAGACACACTATGCCTGAAGATATTTCAAAAAAACTCGTTATCGCCATCTCTTCACGAGCGCTTTTCGACTTAGATACCAGCAATGATATTTTTGAAAAAGAAGGGATTATTGCCTATGCGAAATATCAAATCCAACATGAAGAGGAAATTCTACAGCCTGGCGTTGCTTTTTCGCTTGTCAAAAAATTATTGGCGCTCAATAAACACGAACCTTTGGTCGAAGTCATTTTACTTTCCAGAAATAGCGCTGATACTGGATTGCGAATATTTAACAGCATTCAACATCACGGGCTAGAAATCACACGAGCAGCTTTTACTAATGGCGAAAACACCTATCCCTATGCCTCTGCCTTTGGTTCTCATTTATTTTTATCTACAAATAGGATAGACGTCAAAAATGCGCTTGAAACTGGATGCGCCGCAGCAACCATTCTTTCTTCTCCAACACAAATACCTAAACATCACCCCAACCAGTTACGTATTGCTTTTGATGGTGATGCCGTTTTATTTTCAGACGAATCAGAATGCGTATTTCAAGAAAAAGGCTTTGAAGCCTTTGTGCAACATGAAAAAGAATTCGCGCATAAACCACTTTCGGGTGGCCCTTTTAAAGGCTTTTTGTCAGCATTACATCGACTACAGCAAAAATTTCCTCTGGATGAATCTCCTATTCGTACCGCACTTGTTACGGCACGATCAGCACCTGCCCATGAAAGAATTATCCATACTTTTCGCGCTTGGGATATTCGCATTGATGAAGCATTATTTTTGGGAGGGCTAGACAAGGGAACCTTTCTCAAAGCTTTCAACGCCGATATTTTTTTTGACGATCAACAAGGACATTGTGATATCGCACGCCAATATGTCGCAACCGGCCACGTACCTCATGGGGTGGCGAATAAAGAGAAATGATGGCATATTTATCCTCACCTCAATGTAACGGAGCCTCAACTTATGACAATCTTACTCGCTCAAAAACTAGACAGGGTTAAACCATCGGCCACATTAGCCGTTTCTGCCAAAGCCAGCGCACTAAAGGCACAAGGTGAAGATATACTCGACTTCAGTGCAGGCGAACCAGACTTCGACACTCCCGATTTTATTAAAAGGGCTGGCATTCAGGCAATCGAAAACGGTTTAACTAAATATACTATCGTAGATGGTACAACTTCCCTGAAACAAGCAATTGTCCAAAAATTTGCTAAAGAAAACTCTCTACATTACGAACCTAACCAAATCACTGTCAGCACAGGTGCCAAACAAGTGCTGTTTAACGCATTTACTGCGCTACTTAATCCAGGCGATGAGGCGATTATCCCAGCACCCTACTGGACTTCTTATCCAGATATGATTTTATTAGCCGATGGCGCTCCTGTCATTATCAGAGCAGATGCGCAAAGCCGCTTTAAAATAACGCCAATCCAGCTTGAAAGTGCTATTACATCTAAAACGCGAATACTCATCCTCAACAGCCCATCAAACCCATCTGGTGTGGTATACACTAAAGAAGAACTTGTTGCGCTGGGTAAAGTTCTCAAAAATCATCCCCGTATTACCATTGTCACGGACGATATTTATGAACATATCCTTTGGACAGATACTCCCTTTGTAAACATCCTAAATGCTTGCCCAGGTCTATATGACCGAACGCTCGTGGTTAATGGCGTCTCTAAGGCTTATGCTATGACAGGTTGGCGTATTGGCTATGCCGGCGGCCCACTTCCCCTTATAAATGCAATGAGAAAAATTCAGTCTCAAAGTACTTCCAATCCTAACTCTATTGCTCAAGCAGCAGCTCAAGCAGCGTTGATAGGAGATCAAAGTTTTATTCAGCAAATGAAATCAGAATTCAAACGCCGGCATGATTTCTTATTCGAGGCGATAAACCAAATTCCAGGACTAAATTGCCAACCTACAGATGGTGCCTTTTATATGTTTATTTCAGCTGAAACAGCAATAAAAGAGATGAACATAAAAACAGATGTTGCTTTTTGTGAAAGCTTACTCAATGAGGCAAAAGTGGCTTTGGTTCCGGGATCAGCCTTTGGTATGCCAGGATATGTCAGAATGTCATATGCGTCAGATATGAAATTGCTTGAGGAAGGGATATTACGTATTAAGACTGCACTGACTAGCATGTTAGCCGTAAATTAACTATTTTTGTTATCCAGGTACGTAGCCTTCTAACATAGCTATTTGCTCTCTCTTTTTCTTTTGACTCAAAAATTTCAGCACTTGCAGGTGTTGGTTGATTTGATTTGTGTAAGTGAGATGCTTCCATGGTGATCTTCTTTGTGGATTGTGAGATAGCTATGTTTGAGCAGTATTAAGACTATAAAGAACTTGGGAAGATATCTGGTGCAGTGGCAGCTGCATGCGCCGGATTATTACCCGCCACCCCTTCCTTTGGCTTAGGCATCAATCCCATGACAGTGGCAGCTTCAACAGGGGTGCTTTGAGCAGGGGCTCTGGCTTGCCTACCTGACCCGACGGTATTTTGCCCCATAGATGTCTGCTTGCTTGATAATTCTTCTTCATCTTTAGACTCTGCTTTGGTTTCCAAAATCTCAGAATGTGACACTAATGCGCTAATTTGATGGCGCTGCTGGATGGTAGCGAGCAGAGAAATGGCTGTAGGTTGCACAGACCTATGAGCATCAGCCTCTTGCAACAGGGCATTTGCTAAAGCAACATATTTGTGCAATTGGTCAGTTAAACATTCTTTAGCCGCCTGAATTAATCTATCTTTGATACCTTTTTGCGTGGATTCATCCATCTTTTTTAAACCAGAGACTATAACTGAATGTGTTTGAGCAGCTTGTTGAAGGGAGCAACATGAATTGCCTGCTAGTACAATCAGTGTTTCCAGAGTGGTTTTTAGAACATCTGGAAACAGGTATGAGGCTTTATCCAGCAGCGCAGCGGTTGAAGCAATGACAGTAGTGAGAAGCTGCGTGAAGTATTGCTCAGTAAAGTGTGGACTGCTTGCGAGCGTGGTCAATGTTTCCAGAGTGGTCCCTGTTTCCACAGTAGTTCTATACTCATCTTTGTCTTTCAGAGCATTAACTGTAACAGTGAGAAGCTGCGCGAAGTATTGCTCAGTGCAGTGCGGATTGCTTGCAAGTGCAGCCAATGTTTTCAAAGCAGTTTGTCGAATATTTGAATCTTTGTGATGCACAGCAGAGATTGTAGCTGTAAAAATCTGCACGAAGTATTGTTCAGTGCAGCGTGGATTGCTTGCTAGCACGACCAATATTTGTTCTCGATCATATGACACTTTATCCTGCAGGGCAGTAGTGGTTGCAACGGTGAGAATTTGTGCGAATTGTGATTCAGTACAGCGTGGATTGCTTGCTAATGCAGTCAGTATGTGTCTCAAAGCAGTAGTTGCAACACTAAAAAACTGCGTAAATGATTGTTCAGTGCAGTGTGGATTGCTTGCGAGCGCAACCAATGTTTCCAGTGCAGATCGACTAAGACATCTGTTGTCATTCTGCAGCGCGGTAATTATAATGGTAATTGAAGTGGGAAGAAGCTGTATGAAGGATTGCTCAGTGCAGTATGGATTGCCTGCTAATGCGCTTAATGCTCTTAGGGTGGTGTATCCAACACCTAAATTTTTATGATCCAGAGTAGAGATTATAGCCATAAAAAGCTGCTCAGTGCAGCGTGGGTTGGTTGCGAGTGCGGTCAATGTTTCCAGAGCAGTTTCTCGGACAGCTGAATCTTTATGATTTAAAACAGAAACTATAGCCGTAAAAAGCTGTGCGAAAAGATGCTCAGTGCAGCGTGGATTGCTTGCGAGTGCAGCCAATGTTTTCAAAGTAGTTTGTCCAAGTGTATCTTTGGAATAATTGTATACAGCTATATTCTTATCCTGCAAAGCAGTAATTGTAGCGGTAAGTATCTGTGCGAAATCTTGCTCCATACAATATGGATTACCTGCTAATGTGCTTAATACTTGCAAAGCGATTTGTCGGACATACAGGTTTTCATCTTTTAGGATATTGATTGTAGCAGTAAGAAGTTGTGTGAGAAGCTGCTCAGTGCAATTTGGATTGCTTGCGAGCTTAGTCAATGTTTTCAGAGCAGTTTCTCGAAATTCATCTTCGGAGTAGTCGTTGCGTACATACACACCGTTATCCTGCAGACGGGGGATTGTAGCAGTAGATATCTTTACTAAATGTTGCTCAATACAGTATGGATTACCTGCTAATGTACCTAATGCTTGCAGGGCAGTTTGTTGAACATTCTGGTCTGCATCATTTATTTTCAGATCATTAACCGTGAAAATCTGTGCGAAATGTTGCTCAGTGCAGTAAGGGTTGCTTGCTAGTATGACCAGTGTTTCTAGGATAGTTTTTCGAACATCTGGTTTTTGATCCGGTAAGGCAGTGATTATAGCGGCAAGAAGCTGCGCAAGCTGTTGCTCAGTCCAGCGTGGGTTGCTCGCTAGTATGACCAGTGTTTTTAGGGCAGTTTTTCGAATATCTGGCCCTCTATCCTGTAACGCATTGATTGTATAGGTAAAAATCTGCACAAAGGATTGCTCAGTGCAGTAAGGGTTGCTTGCTAGTATGACCAGTGTTTCTAGGATAGTTTTTCGAACATCTAGTTTTTGATCCGGTAAGGCAGTGATTATAGCAGCAAGAAGCTGCGCGAAGGATTGTTCAGTACAGTATGAGTTACTTGCTAGCCCAATTAGTGTTTTCAGAGCAGCTTCTCGAAAATGTGGGTCTTTATCCTGTAAGCCAGTGATTATAGCAGCAAGAAGTTCCATGAATTGGAGTTCAGTGAAGCGCGGATTGCCTGCTAGCGCGGTCAATGTATCCAGGGCGGCTTGCTGTCCTCCTCTCTCCCTAAAAAACAAGGTCTTCTTTTTCAGAACATTGATCATAACAGTGAATAGCTGCGCAAAGTGTTGCTCAGTACAATATGGATTATCTGCTAAAGCGACTAGTGTTTGCAGAATAGCTTCTCGAACCTCTGATGGGCCTTCGTTTTGCAAGGCAGTGGTCGTGGCTGCAAGAAGCTCCATGAATTGGAGTTCAGTGAAGCGTGGGTTGCTTGCTAGTGCGATGAGTATTTTTAGGGCAGCTTGTTGAACATATGGCTCTTTAACCTGCAAGGCAGTGATCGTGGCTGCAAGAAGCTCCATGAATTGGAGTTCAGTACAGCATGGGTTGCCTGCAAGTGTAATGAGTTCTATGTTTGCAACGACGAGAATCTGCGCAAAGTGTCGTGCAGTCATCTTTGGATGACCTACTAATACGGGGAATGCCTCGCGACTAATGGTTGCAATAGTGAGAATCTGCGCAAATTGTTTCTCAGTGCAGCATGGGTTGTCTGCCAGCGCAGGCAGTACTTGACGAGCATTGCGTCTATCACAATGCCAAGTTCTATCTTGCAAGACAGTGCTTGCAGCGGTGATTAGCTGTGCTAAGGGTTGTTCAGTGCAGTGCGGGCTACTTGCTAGCATAGCGAGTGTTTGTAGAGCAGCTTGTTGATTTTCATTATACAAAGCAGTACTCCCAGTAATGAGCAGCTTTAGTTGCATGAATTGTGATTCAGTAATGAGGTATGGATTATTTATCAAAATAACTAATGTTTCCCAAAGAGCTCCAGTAAATGCGCCTTTAATTGTGATCTCCCGCAAAACCAGCGTCAGTGCAAGATTTTCATCGTATTGGTTATCGCACAAAACAGATTTCCACGTAATTTGCTTTTTTTGCGCTTTAGATAAATCTTGTTCTGAAGCAATATCTTTTAAGTCAGCATCATGCTCAGCTTTAACATCTTGATGATCTGCTTGTGCTTGTTCAGCAGATAAGGGATTAGCTTGGATGTCATCTACTTCAACGGTTTTTTTAGTTTTTTCAATTTGTTCTGTTTTTATAATTTCTTCTAACTGGTCTATCCGCTGCTGCATGGCTTCTATTTTTTTCTCGCTCTCTTCTGCTTTTTCTGCCTGTTCTGTAGCTTGTTTTTCTGCAGTCGTTGCTGCCGCTTGTGCTTTGGTAGTCTGCTCAAAAAATTCCTGCTCGCGTTTAGAAAAGCCCTCTTGTTGGTGTTTTAAAGCTTGTTTATTGAAAGATAATTGTTCCGCTCTCGTTTGGTGATTTATCTGTAGTTCATCGTACTGAGCTTTGATTTCCTCAAACTTTCTTTGCAATTCATTTATTTCTTTCATTTCCCTTTCAGCAAGCTGGTATATGATGGTTATGTTGTTCCCTATATGGACATTGCCCCCGGCATTAACATTTGTGTCGTCTACGCTAATAGTGCCACCTTTTACGTTCACAGCAGCGGCTTCACCTGGTTTAGCCTCCAGCCCACTGAGTTGAATAATGTTGGCATAGCAGTTTTGATAGGCTTTACCTGCAGTCACCACATATTTGTTACATACTTCGAAATTGGGCGGTTTCTTAGCATGTTCTTTTTTTAACTCCTCGACTTGCTCATTGGCATCATCGACTAAATTTTGTAGGTTTTCTTTCTTGATAGAAGGAATGCTTGCAAGCTGCTTCAATAATTCTTCTAGTTGATTTTTATGGCGCGCAAATAATTTCAGCGAGTCTTCAATCAAGGTTTGTTGCTTCCCCTTCAACCCAGACATTTCTTGTTCATATTGCGCTGTTTGCTGTTCTAACGCTTGAATGCGGACTTGATAATTTTGCGCCAAACTCGAAACGCTTAGACCAACCTTCAGAAATTTTGTTTTCCCCTCAGACAAGGTGTGTTGTAAGGTTTGATAGGATTGATGGTGTGATGCCATTAATTGTTGTCGTTCTGGATCTGCTTGTACTTTTTCATACGCCGCAGCTATCGCAGGTGTGCCCGCAAGTAGTAGCTGGTCTTTTTTAGTGTAGGCTTTTTCGCTTTCTTCCGTCGCTTGTATGTCTTTCTCCAAACGATCCATCCACTTCCGTCTTGCTTGATCTGCGTCTTCATGTTCAGGTGTAGATATAGCATCTACGGTTGAGTGGGATTTTTCTTCTGCCATGCTAAGTTTCCTTGTGAAATTGGCGGGAAAGTTAGCAAGTCATTATGAAGTGCTAACCCAAAGCGCTAAGGATTAGAGCATGGCTTGGCAGGTGGTTTCAACAGGGATGTTGTACCACTGAATTTGAAACCTATTTTGAAGAGGAATGGCTCGTCGTTTTTCTACTTCATTCGTAGCTAAACTGGGATTGAGTTAAGATCAATTAGTGAGTGGTCACTTTGGCTTTTAAAGCTTGAATCACCTCCAACGATAAACCAGTTAGAGCCATGATTTGATTGTCGGTGGCATTTTCTTTCAATAAATGTAAGGCAAATGCTTGCATGGCTTCTTGGTGTCCTTCTTGCCGTCCTTGTTGTAATCCTTCTTGCCGTCCTTTTCGTACAAGTTGTTCTGCAAAAGTCATAATAGTTTCCTCCAGATTAGGTGATACATGATTGTGGATAGTATGGATTAACTCTTCTTCACTATAACAGTTGAAGTGTTGAGTAGCTGCGCGAATTGTGATTCAGTGCAATGTGGATTGCCTGCTAAAGCGGCCAACGTTTGCAGGGCACCTGTTAGAGCCCTCGTGTTTATCTTGCAGCGCAGCAGTTGCAGCTGAAAACAGGCTCCCCAATACAGTATGGATTGCCTGCCAGAACAGTCAGTATTTGCAGAGCAGTTCCTCGAACATCCGAGTTTTTATCTTGCAGAGCAGTAGTTGCATCGGTGAGTAGCTGGCGATATATTGCTCAGTCCAGCGCGGATTGCTTGTCAAAGCGGCCAGCATTCGCATGATAGTTCCTCCTTGAGCACCATAGTTATCTTGCAGAACAGCAGTTGCAGCGACGATTAGCTGTGCGAATTGTGGTTCAGTTTAGTGTGAGTTGCCTGCCAAAGCGGCGAGTGTTTCCCAAGCAGTTTGTTTAATAGGCCCCTTCTGAGTTTTCTTTGAGAAAAGAGTAATAGGTCGCCACCTTAGATAAAAGCGTCATCTTCTTAAGAGCCAAACCTGTATACAAAAAAAGGGGAGCACCTAAACAAAGGTAACTCCCCTCTTCTTATAACATCAAACTTTCATACTGCTATCAAATTTAGACCTTCCAGTTCAAGCTCAAGTAAGGACCACTGAAACCAATACCACTAGTTGTTCTCACAGCCTGACCTTGAATTAAATTTGCTTCTCTCTCAATATTTTTATTATCGCTAATGCTGGCAACACTAAAACCACCATCTAGTCTATCAATAGCATCAATGTATTGCGTTGCTTGGTAGCCGGCTTCAAGGGTTAAAATAGACTGATTCTCGAATGTAAACGAATAGTTCAGACCTAATTTAGCATCTAATACAGGAACAACACGGGTTGAATCACTTGAATCAATTTTTGCGCTCAGATTCTGTTCTGCTGCAAGGATTTCTCTAAAGTGTGTCGTAGCATTGTAAGCAAATTGACTATCAGTTTCTGTCTGACCAACCAATAATCCAACAGCAGCACGCGCAACTACACCAAAGCAACTGCCAATATGATAAACAGAGTCAACACCAACACGAGGACCAACACCTGTAAACTTAGAGTTGAACTGTTCGTTCAATCTAACTTCTGTGATTTCTCCCTCGGAATTATTGACTTCTGTTGAATAAAAATCGGTAGATAGATCACTGCTCACTCTAGCAAAACGTAATCCTCCAAACATACGCATACGGAGACGTGTGCCGATATCAACATATTGGCCTACATCTAAATCAATAGCATCGAGCTTAGTGTTAACACTACTGCTTGCTGATGAAACTTTCTCTGTGCCACCAATCTCAAATTCGTTAGGGAATGAGCTAAAGTCAGCGCCAATAAGTCGTGACTGAAGTGCATGACCATTAGGGACTGAAAAATCATCATTATCATTCTGATCAAAACGTGTCCAAGACACTTGGATATCGTTACCTGATTCTGCGAACGTATATCCTAGACCAACACGGAAACCAAAATTGTATTGAGGGTCTATGGACTGAACATTAGCTTTACCAGCGCTAGTCCAGGTAACAGGTAAATTATCAAAATCACCTCTGGTTCCTCTTACAGCAGACCCTGAAACTGCATAATCTAAATCGCTATTGCTAGGCTGAAGTAATAGGCCTTCTAGTGTAATATCAACACCGCTCTTCAGGTTAGGGATAACAAGCTGAAAAGGAGCTGCGTCCGTAGGAAGCGCTGCAAAGGCACCTAAAGACATGGTTAAACCGGCAGCAGCCAGTGTTAAAGAAAGCTTTCTCATATTTAATTCTCCAATTTTTCATTTAAATAAAACAATAAAGCATAAAAAAAACAGCGCTATCTATCTTCCAGAGTTTTAATCTAAGAAGACCCAGTCCTTAGGATTGAAATATAAAAAAAGGGAGGCTAACAATACCTCCCTTTTTCTTTATAGCTACATTAAATGTGCTTAGACTTTCCAGTTTAAGCTCAAGTAAGGACCATTAAACCCAATGCTGCTAGTGGTTCTGCTAGAGGAAACAGCTACTGGAATAGCAACAGGGGATCGATCACTAGGCGATAAGCCAGGATCAATACCATCAAAATCAGGCAAATTGACGGTTCCAGAAGCAGACAATCTATCAATCGCATCAATATATTGAGTTGCTTGATAACCAGCTTCGATCGTCAGAGTTGATTGATTATCAAATATGAAACTGTAATTTAAGCCCAATTTGGCATCCAATACAGGAACAACGCGCGTAGAATCGCTTGAATCCAATGTAGCACCGTCAGCGAATCTAGCAAACTCACGCCTGTTGTTGCTACGCTCTTGATCTACGAAAAGTACACCAGCTGCGCTATAACTGCTATCAGTCTCAGTTTGACCTACCAGCAACCCAACAGCAGCACGTGCAACTACACCAAAGCAACTGCCTATGTGGTAAATAGAGTCAACACCAACACGAGGACCAATACCCCTAAATCTTGAGTTAAACTGTTCGTTTAACGCCAATGCGCCATCAAAATTAATATCAGGCTCTTCGGAGCGTACCACTGTTCCAGAAACGGTCTGATAGAAATCACTAGACATGTCGCTGCTTACCTGAGCAAAACGCAATCCTGCAAACATACGCATGCGAAGACGTGTTCCAATATCAACATACTGACCTACATCAAGATCGATAGCATCAAGCTTTGTATCTACTGAACTGCTTGCACTACCCGTTATATTCCTAAACGCGATACCTTCATCGTCACCAAGATCAAGACTAAAAGGAGCAAGGCTGAGGAATGTCGTACCTGTTAGTCGTGACTGAAGTGCGGCACCATTAGCAAGTCCGAAACTATCATCATCACTTTGATCAAAATGTGTCCAAGATACTTGAACATCATTGCCTGATTCTGCGAATGTGTACCCTAGGCCAACACGGAAACCGAAGTTGTACGATGGGTCTATAGATTCAACATTAGCTTTACCAACGCTAGTCCATGTAAGAGGCAGATTATCCGTATTGCTAGTAGCTTTAACAGTACCTGAAGTGGCGTAGTCTAGATCAGAGTTAGAAGGCTGAAGTAAGAGGCCTTCTAATGTAATATCGAAACCACTCTTCAAGTTTGGAATAACTAACTGGAAAGGGGCTGCGTCTGTAGGAATTGCGGCGAAAGCACCTAAAGATGCAGTCAATCCAACAGTCGCTAATACTAAAGGAAATTTTCTCATGCGATTCTCCGTTTTGCATTAAAAAGTAAAAATAAGAGGCTAATACTCCTAGCCGCGCATAATTAAGTGCGCACTCAACACCAAGAGCTGGACGCATTCTATGTTCCAAATTTCTTTCCGTCAACATCTAAAAACTAACTTTTTTAAATCCTCCGTAAAAATAAAAAAATAAAAAACATACTAAAAAAATCATATTTTTTTTGTTTTATATCAATCAACCTTTATTTAATCTTGATATTAAAAAAACACTCCAAAATAGAACAATAAATTGTCACGGAAATCAAAATTCCTCATACCGTATTACCACGATATATTTATGATATATTTGCGGAATCATGCTGAAAATAACAAATAAGCCACCATTATCACTCTATATTCATATCCCCTGGTGTATCAGAAAATGTCCTTATTGTGACTTTAACTCTCATGCGCTAAAAGGTGAATTGCCTGAACGCGCCTATTTAAACGCATTAAAAAAAGATCTCTTACTTACATCAGAAAAAATTAGTGAACGAAAAATTCAAACGATTTTTATTGGCGGAGGCACGCCCAGCCTTTTTTCTCCTGAAGCTTTAACGGAATTATTTACTTATATTAATAATTTATTTCCAATTTTCGAAAATATAGAAATCACGCTAGAAGCGAATCCGGGCACAATAGATCAAGAACGATTTACTGGTTTTAGGCAGGCGGGCATAAATAGGCTATCGATTGGCGTACAGAGTTTTCAACCAGAAAAATTAAAAGCATTGGGGCGTATACACGATGAAAATGAAGCGGTCCGTGCCATTGAAGCCGCTTATAAGGCTGGATTTGACAACGTCAACATTGATTTAATGTACGGGCTACCTGATCAAACCATTGATGATGCACTTTATGACTTATGTACAGCAGTTTCATTTCAAACGACACATTTATCTTGGTATCAATTAACACTCGAACCTAATACTGCTTTTTACAATAAGCCTCCTCCTTTACCACAAGCAGATAATATTTGGGAAATGCAAAAAGCGGGGGAAAACTATTTAATCCAGCATAATTTTTATGCGTACGAAATATCTGCTTATGCTCAGAAAAAATTGGGGTATGATTTACGCTGCCAACACAATTTAAATTATTGGTTATTTGGAGATTATATAGCGATAGGCGCTGGCGCCCACGGGAAAATTACACATGAGGATAAAATAATACGCTATTGGAAAACACGACATCCTAAAGATTATTTAAATCCGGACACGCCGTTTCTAGCAGGTGAAAAAGTGTTAAAAAAAGAAGAAATTCCATTAGAATTTATGATGAACGTATTACGTCTACATCAACCCATATCTACTTCATTATTTACATCAAGAACAGGCATGCATATAAATGATATTAGCGACATGCTAAATAAAGCCCAATCTGATGGGCTACTCACTTACAACAAACATACCATACAAACCACTGAAAAAGGCAAAGCTTATTTAAATGATCTTTTGCAAATCTTTCTTTAGAAATATCCGCCTTTTTTAATCCAATTCAATATTTGCAAAACAATATAAAGCAAAGTATTTTGGACAGAGGAAGATACATAATCAACCTCTGTCATTTTTTCTTTTTTAAACGTTAATGCCGAACGACCACCGTTGTACCTGGTATATCAATAAATTCTTGATTTAACCAACGCGCATCCTCATTAAAGACCCTAATGCAACCATGACTGGCATTATAACCAGGAACCATATTAGAGCCATGTATTGCATATCCTCCTTTAAAAAACATACAGTACGGCATAGGCGCACCGCCTTTCCCAACAGGGTATTTAGTAGAAAAACAGTCTGCACCTTTTTTGGTGTATATACTATAAACGCCTGATGGACTACGGCAGCCTCGCTTTACATCAGGGCAATAATTCTTCCCTCCCGATGCCGGCCCCCAATTAACTAAATTCCCAGATTCGTTATATGCCCCCCAAGCGAGATTAGCCAGGTCAACAACAATGGTTCTTCTACCTCCATTTTGGATAATCGGATTGAAAGGGGATAAGTCCATCACACTAATATTATAAAGATTATTAGGCACAGCAATACTCATACCTGGAGACAAACCCGTATTCATCCGATTAAAGCGTTGGACTTTGTCACGCTCGACAGGATTTGGCCATAAAGAACCCCAAGACTGTCCCGGTTGAACGGTAATACAACGTATATTTGGGTTACTATTACATAGACGAGCTCCATAACCAGCTGCATAAACATAAGAAATCGGAACAATTATCAATAATAACGCTAATAATATTTTTTTCATGATCATTACCTCAATTGACTAGACCCATTCACATGGGCGTGAGCAGTTGCCTTACGTCAGTAGCTCTATAGTCCATTTCAAGGAAGGTTTCCTATCAAACACTCTATTTAAGAGAGTTTTTCTATTCACACACGCCCCCGATGCCCCCACTTAACTAAGATTTCAATTCCCAATATCCTCTAAACCAACTAGACAAAACCCCGCCAGCCCGCTATTTTTCTGTTTGCAAGCACTTGAACTAGGCCTTATACTGCCGCTCTTTAGAAGGGGCACAGCCTTGGAGGGTTTTTCGTGTTTTTAGTTACTCAACAGCAAGTACGCTTAACAACATTGGTTACATTGCTTTCAGCCACTTTACTTATTAGCCCCATCGCACTAGCAGAAAAAACAACCACTCCATCAGAAGGCACCAATACTGTTGATCTTCCTCTCCAAGATATTCAACGCTTCGCCACTGTCGTTTCACAAATCAAACGTTACTATGTCGAGCCAATAGAAGATAAAAAACTCTTTAGCTACGCTATTTCTGGCATGCTCTCTAGCCTTGACCCACATTCTGACTACCTTGATGAAAAAGCCCTAAAAGACCTAGAAGTCGCAACAACAGGAAAATTCAGCGGCATTGGCATTGAAGTGATGCCTGAAGGTGGCGTTATAAAAGTCGTCAGCCCAATTGAAGATTCTCCTGCTTACAAAGCAGGCATCAAAGCAGGCGACTTAGTCGTCCGCATCAATGGTAAATTTGTTGGCAATATGACATTGAACGAAGCAGTTAGTTTGATTCGAGGGAAAAGAGGCACCACCGTCAATCTAACTATTGTAAGAAAGAGCGAGAAAAAGCCGCTAGAATTTGAAGTGAAGCGTGAAGTTCTGACATCAAAAACTGTGAAATCAGAATTACTGGGAGATGGCTACGCTTATGTAAGAATCACCCTATTCCAAAATGAGACTCGCCGTGATTTATATAACACATTGAAGGCGTTAAAGACTGACAGCAACATACCGCTAAAGGGAGTCATTCTAGATTTACGCAACAATCCAGGTGGCCTGCTGGACTCCTCTATAGATGTCACCAACATGTTCCTAGACAGCAAAAACTTACGCTACAAGGGATTGATCGTTTATACCAAAGGCCACGTTCCTGGGGGAGATATTGAAGCCAAAGCCAGCGGCACCGATATTCTCGATGGATTACCCATGATTGTCTTAATTAATGAGGGTTCTGCCTCCGCTTCTGAAATCGTCGCAGGTGCATTACAAGATCAAAAACGCGCAACTGTCGTGGGTGAAAAGAGCTTTGGTAAAGGTTCCGTACAAACCGTTCTACCTATTGATTACGACACAGCGATCAAGCTAACCACTGCGCTTTACTACACGCCTGCTGGTCGTTCTATTCAGGCAACCGGTATAGTGCCTGATATTTTTCTAGCAAGTATGTCGATCCCCAAAGACGAAGACAGTAGTATAAGCTTACTATCCATTACAGAAGCAGACCTGCAAAAACATTTGGATAATGGAAATACACCAAAGAAAGAAATTACTGAAGAAACTAAAAAGGAAGAAAAAAGCAAAGAAGACAAAGAAAGGCTAGCGAAAGAAAAATCCAATGAACTGCTGCATTCGGATTTTCAGTTATATGAAGCATTGAATGTCTTGAAGGGGTTGCATGCGTTTTCGCAGTTTAATAAGAAGTAGCAGCTTTTTCCTAACAACCTGCTGCTTGCACTTTCTTAACTAGAGCACTTACTTAGCACGGGCTAGCTAAGCTCAACCAAGCAGCACACTAACAGCACTTCCGCAACTTCGCATAGTAAAATCCATCCCCATCCATATCTCCCGTCAATATCTGCTTACCCACCTCACAACTTACTCCCCACTCAGATAAAATCTTTACTTCTTTAGCATCTTCATGCTCTGCCAAAAACCGCTGCACCACTTCACTATTCTCTTGCTGCAACACTGAACAAGTAGCGTAGAGCAACAAACCATTAGGCGCCAGCGTTTCCCATAATGCATTGAGCAAATCAAACTGCTGCTCTGCCAAACGAGGAATATCCGTTGCCTTTCTCAGCAGCTTAATATCAGGATGCCTTCTAATGACCCCTGTTGCAGAGCAAGGCGCGTCTAACAGAATACGATCGAACAGCCGGCCATCCCACCAAGCATGCGTATCCGTCGCATTTTCCGCTACCCATGTAATCCTATCTGGCAAACCCAATCGCACCCAAGTTTCTTTTGCTTTTTCTAGTCGCACAGCACTAATGTCTAACGCAACAAGCTCTGCCAAATCAGACGCTGTTTCCAATATATGCAAAGTCTTACCACCTGGTGCCGCACAAGCATCTAGTACACGCTGGCCTTCCTGCAGATCGAGCAATCCAGGCGCCAATTGCGGGCTAATATCCTGCACAGAAAACCAACCTTCTAAAAAACCTGGAATGCTCAACACATCTCTAGGCGTTTTCAACAGAACACCCGCCTCTGAAACAGCAGAAACAGACGCCTCTATTTTTGCAGCAGATAATTGTTGCAGAAAATCAGTTCGACTGATTTTTTGGAGATTGACGCGCAAGGAGAGTGGCGGATGCGCATTATTCGCTGACAAAATTAATTCCCAGCGAGAAGGATAGGCGCTTTTTAGTTGTTTAATAAGCCAATTAGGATGTGCAAGCACACAGGCTGGAGAAGTCTTTATCGCCTCTAAGAAAACCTCCCGCTGTCGCAAGAAATTCCTTAGTACGGCATTCACTAACTTAGCAGCCCAAGGCTTTTTTAAGTCTTGCGTTGCTGTAACAGTTTCCGTTACGGCCACATGGTCAGGCGTGTGCAGAAAAAGCATTTGGCATAGCCCTATCATCATCAATAATGACACGTCACTGTCTTTGGATTTCAGCGGCTTCTCAAGCAGGCGGTCCAATAAAGTTTGCAGCTGCAAATACCAGCGTAACGTCTCATAACATAAGGCTTTGACAAACGCCTGCTCGGTAAGTTGCGGATGGCGCTGGGGGAGAGAAGTCAAAACTTCTGTCAGGGAATGACCCTTTTCAACAACTTGGATCAATAGCAGAACTGCGATTGCGCGAGGATTCATAGGTCTATAGAATGCCGTGGATTTAAAAGTCTGCATTCTATCTATCTATTTGCTGTAAAGCCACGAGGCAAAAATTCATGGTCCACCATTCCACATTTTGGCAACATCTAGTCCCTCAACATTTAATTTCTCGAATAACGGGCAAGCTTGCGAATTGCAAAATCGTCTCCATAAAAAACAATCTAATACGTATTTTTATAGAGCGCTATCATGTCGATATGCAATTAGCCGAAGAACCAGACTATACAAAATATCCCAGTTTCAACGCTTTTTTTACAAGAGCTTTAAAACCCGGGATTAGGCCCATTACCACCGAAACAAACGCTATCGCCTGTCCTGCAGATGGCGCGGTCAGTCAGCAAGGTCGCATAATGGCAGATCGTATCTTTCAAGCTAAAGAACAAGATTACAGCCTAGAATCTCTGTTGGGAGGAGATGCTAATGTTGCAGCCACCTTTCGTGACGGATATTTCTCTACCGTTTATCTTGCTCCTAAAGATTATCACCGATTACATATGCCACTATCTGGGAAATTACGCGAAATGATCTACATTCCCGGCAAGCTTTTCTCAGTTAATCAAGCTTCTGCAAAACATATCCCGTCGCTTTTTGCTAGAAATGAGAGAGTTGTCGCCCTGTTCGAAGGAGAAACAGGTCCTTTTGCTATGATATTAGTTGGCGCCATTATCGTCGCGAGTATTGAAACTGTGTGGTCAGGTTTAGTAGCACCACAAAGAACAAGAGATATCGTACGCACTTCGTATACAAATTCGAACATTGAACTGAAAAAAGGCGACGAAATGGGGAGATTTCAATTAGGCTCTACCGTTATCATGCTCTTTTCCGGTAAAACAGTACGATGGGAAAATAATATTAACGCTAACAGCCCTGTCGTTATGGGGCAAAAATTAGGTGAGATCCAATGAAACCAGCATCAGCCAACTCCAAAATGCCCGCCAGAACACTGGGCGTTCTTGCTATCATGATGATTAACATCATCGCTGTCAGCAGTTTGCGCGGTCTTCCTTTTAGCGCGACCTATGGCTTCTCACTGGTCTTTTTTTTCACACTGGCCGCCATCATTTTCTTCTTACCTGCTGCACTCATCTCGGCTGAACTCGCTACTGGTTGGCCTAATAGAGGCGGAGTCTACGTTTGGGTGAGGGAAGCTTTTGGTGAGTTTTGGGGATTTTTTATTATCTGGGCACAGTGGATTTATAACATCGTATGGTACCCAACCATATTGGCGTTTATGGCAGGCACATTAGCCTATTTGTTAAATCCTGCTTGGGTGGAAAGCAAGGTCTATATGCTTTCTGTCATCCTGATTGTTTTTTGGACTGCGACATTTCTCAATTGGTTTGGCATGCGTGTTACTAGCTGGGTAAGCACCCTTTCCGCGCTTATCGGCACACTTTTCCCCATGTTTTTCATTATCTCCTTGGGTTTCATTTGGATCACACAAGGCAACCCAATACAAACCGAGATCTCGGTGAATAGCTTTTTTCCTGATTTATACGATATGAAAAATCTTTCTTTCCTATTGATCGTATTCTTTGCATTAGTCGGCATGGAGATGTCAGCTGTGCATGCAGATGAAGTAAAAAATCCCGGAAAATCGTATCCAAAAGCAATTTTTATCTCCACTATTATCATTTTCTTTGGTTTAGTGCTCAGCTCCCTCGCCATCGCCATCGTCGTCCCCAACCAAGCACTTAGCGTTGTAACGGGATTAGTTCAAGCTTATAAAATATTTTTTGATAGCTATGGGTTGAACTGGATGACACCCGTCATTGGTGCGCTCATCGTTTTCGGCGCTATTGGCGCGGTATCCGCTTGGGTGATTGGTCCTACTAAAGGTTTGTTAGTTGCAGTAGTCGACGGAAATGCCCCTGCCTTTTTGGGCAAAACCAATAAACATGGCGTACCTGTCGTCCTTCTCTCTTTACAAGCCATTATTTGCAGCATCATGTGCATAGTGTTTTTCCTAATGCCTACCGTCGCTGCCTCTTACTGGGTACTGAGCGTGCTCACGGGGCAATTGGCCATGGTAGTCTATATAGCGCTTTTTGCGGCAGCCATTCGACTGCGCTATAAACATGCAAATGTTGTACGGGAATACAAAGTGCCTGGCGGTAATGGAATGATGTGGTTGCTCGGTTTGATGGGCGCAGCGGCTTCTATTTTTGCCATCAGTATCGGCTTTATCCCGCCAGCAAAAGTTGATGTCGGCGATGTATTTAAATATGAAGTTTTACTGATAATAGGTTTAGTTACGCTTTCTCTGCCGCCATTAATTATGTATGCGAATAGAAAAAAATATAAGCGAAGCCTATAAGTGTTCAACCACAATACGCTTATAACCAGAATCTACACTGCCGAAAACGGCCTCTCTTATTTTGAGGATGTACTCCCGCCAACGCTTTACCCTATCGGCAAAAAGCAGCGGGTCTCTCAAATTTTGGGAGCAGCTAGGCTATTCGAATTTGATGCGGATTTTCAGTGCGATTGGCATATCTCAAGCAAAAGATGTTATTACCTCTACTTACAAGGCAGGCAAGCTGTGGAAGTAAGTGGCGGAGGGCAAAAGGAATTTGGGCCAGGGGATATAATTTTGGCTGAGGATTTATCTGGGAAAGGACATAGAAGTTGGTCTACTTCGCATGTGCCAGGACGCGCTGTGATCATTACATTATCGTAATAGACTGACACAGCAGTCACCCAACAAATGAGACTATTTTCTGCTCGTGATGGGGGCTGATTGTTGAAGGCGAACTAAAAGCTAAACGAACGATGGCGCTTCAACTATTAGCTGATGGAATGTCGCCAGAAAGAGTCGTCACGCTAACACAGTTGCCTTTATCAACAATTATGAGCTTGATAGATACAGGCGTTGCAATTTGTAATAGGTCAGTTAACTCCATACTTCGCCTGATATGCCTGCATAGCTGAATAATACTCCATCGAACCTATATCGTAGAGAAATTGCATCAGATCCGTAAATGTTACGATACTAGTAATAGATAACTGATATTTAGACTCAGCCTCTTTAAGCGCTGATATCTTACTTTCCACACCTACCTCTTGCCTATCCACAGCCACACACATGCTTGAAAACGTTGCCTCTGCATCTTGTATCAGCTTGGCAGACTCATGAATTGTCGTTCCTGCAGTAACAACATCATCAATGAGCAGGATACGTCCAGCAAGCGGTGTGCCAACGATTGTGCCACCTTCTCCTCGCAGCTTGGCTTCTTTTCGATTAAATGCATAAGGTTTATCAAAGCCATGCTCGTCAAACATTGCAATAACAGTCGCAGTCACTAAAGGAATACCTTTATAAGCCGGACCAAATAACATGTCGTACGACAGCTCAGCTTCCACAATAGCTTGAGCATAAAAACGGCCTAATTTGCAAATAGCCTGGCCCGTATTAAAACAACCTGCATTGAAAAAGTAGGGGCTTATCCTGCCTGATTTGAGCACAAACTCCCCAAAACGTAAGGCATCGTATTCTAGGCAAAATTTAATAAATTCTTGTTTATAAGTTTTCATTTTAATTAAAAGTACCTTAGCGGTTTTTAAAGACCCCGGCCTTTAGGCCATGGCTTTTTATTGCTTCGCAAAAGGCGCTCGCAAAGACGAAAGACTAGACTGTTTCCCAAAAAGCGCACACAACGACGAGTTAAGATATAGCTGACCAGTCCCCCGTCTTTGCAACTTCGCAAAAACGAGAGACTAGATGCTTCTTTTACCTAGTTCTCACCTTACCGACTGAGCCCCACTGCTGCATCTTTCGGTTGCGCTTTAGCTGCTTCTGCTCGCTCTCTAGCCAGCCCTGCTTCTGCTCTAGCACGCATAGCATTTAACCTAGCCTTTGCTGCGAGGTTTGCATTAGCCTCTGCCAGTTGAGCTTTCTCTGCTAGCTCTTCAGCAGGGCTTAGCTTAGTTTGTGGGGCTGGGGCTGGAATTGGGGCCGAAGCCGAAGCGAATCCAAACCCTACCTTTCCTAGCGCAACAGCTTGTTTTGCAGATTCCACTCCTCCCTTATCCCCTGCAACAACACTGTTTTCTTCCACTTCCTTTCCTTTGCTTAAGTTCCCGACACCTAGTCCAGCAGCTTTTCCTACGGGATCATCGTCCTTAGATTTATTTTTTACTTCGTTCGCCGCATTTTCTGCGACTAAGCCCCCGTCATATGGGGCAGGAGATTTTGTTGAGAGTTCCACTTCCTGTGGAGTTGCTGCGACTTCCTCTCTCTCGCGATCGGCTTCAACACTTTTTTCTTCTGCCGGGTCTTCTTCCCTTAAACCCTCACCATATGGATCGAAACCCCTACCATATGGATCTTCCATCTTTAACGTTAGCGCAAGCTGTTCCAAAGGCACTGTACAAAGATCCATCAATGCTGATTTATTATAGAAATCCTCACTGATCAACGCGTTATTATGATTGAATCGTCTGAGTATAATACCTTCTACTTTGTAATCCTGACGCTCAACAAGCACACCACGGCGATCATTTTCAAATACTGATTCAACTAGATAGTCATTTTTACCTTTTACTTTTTCAAATATGATTTCAACCTCAAAGCCAT
Organism: Gammaproteobacteria bacterium; assembly: GCA_029266595.1. Classification (GTDB taxonomy): domain Bacteria; phylum Pseudomonadota; class Gammaproteobacteria; order JAURND01; family JAURND01; genus JAQSWO01. Next base: position 1,249 of record JAQSWO010000014.1, on the reverse strand, counting down.
TTAATTCATCACGTCTTTTGTGTAAACCGGCTCGATTTAGTAAATTCCAGGAATTGTCATAATGCTGCTTACGCAGTTGATCAATCTGCATTAAAAGAGGAGCATCCCTCCATCCTTCAGAATCTGGAATTACAATTTGCTGAATAGCCATTATTTCTGCAGTAGAGGCAAATCTCATCGATTTATATTTAGTGGATGTTCCCACCGTTTCAGCTAAAACAAATCTGGTAATATCGTCTTTTGGCATGGGCGCATTAGATTTCGGTGCCTTGCTTAGTAGATCAAGACTTCTTCTCAGGTTTGGGTCTGCTTCATATAAACTTATATCTTTATCATCTTGGTTTGCTTTTGGCAGCAAGATAGTTTGGAGTTCTGCCCTTAGTTCTTGTGCGCATTTGCTTATATGACTTACATGAGGATTGCCTGGGATTTCTTCATGATTATGCTGCGCTGCTTCTAGAAGCTTACCAAAAACATCCATCCGTTTAATTTCGCTAATACAAAAATTGAGCCGCTGCTCTAAGAGCTCTTTTCGTGTCTCTTCAAGTCTGACATCAATGTCAAAAGCAGTACGGCTAAAAGGTTCTCCTTTTGTTAGGCTTGTAACAGTAGTGGTACGAGCACCTACGGACATATCTGCATATGGAAGCTCAATCAAATTAAATGTTTGTTGCTTAATCTTATCGTAAGCGGCTCGACGAGGATTTCTGCTCAGACGCCTAGCAAGGAGAGCGCGGTCACCTGGATTCTCTATAAATGCAAGTATTGTTTGATCTGAAACCGGTTCTAATAAGTTTCCACCGGGTGCAGTTGTTGTCACGTGTGTTTCTCCAACTAGGTAGTAAGCTTCATCATAACCGAGGTACTGACCACCAACGCTATACTGCGGGACGTTACATCTAACGATACCGGTAACACCCATCTGTCCTATCCCTTTTTCTCCCACTAGCTGACGTATAGGATTTATGTATTGCACCCATTTCTGTGGGCTTACTAATTCTGCGTCCTCTGCTACCTTATCGAAAATGGGGATGCTTTTTGCAACTAACTTCGTTCTCATTTCTTGCACTTTTCCGCGCACTTTTTCCTCCCTTACTCTCTCTTCACCAGCTACTAACTGTCCTGCTATTTGTTGTGCTGCTGCTACCTGTTCTAACGCAGCCTTCTGTTTTGCTTGAGCTATTTCAAATTTTGTTGGTTGTTGCATAGTCTCTTCCTGTATGTTTGTTGTTGTATAAAATGCGACTTT
>JAQSWO010000107.1 GCA_029266595.1 Gammaproteobacteria bacterium | reverse complement strand
TCGTTGGGAAAATCGGGGGGGTGTACCTTGCCATTCCTGCCGCTATTATCATCGGCCGAGAAATTGCAATTTCTGGTTTGCGAGAGTGGATGGCTGAAATTGGGAAACGCGCTCATGTCGCCGTTGGTCAACTAGGCAAAATTAAAACCGCCATGCAAATGCTAGCGCTTCTCCTTTTACTATTTTATCAACCAGAAACGGGCTATTTTTTCATGGTTATCAAGGTACTTGGGCTAATTTCTCTATACCTTGCAGCCGCTTTAACCCTTTGGTCTTTGTTCATTTATCTCAAAGCAGCATGGTCGGACTTGACATCTTCCGTAAATAAAGAATAATGTTGCCCTTCCTAGAGAGGCCAGATGGCCGTACAGTACCACAAGTTTACGCGGGAATAGCTCAGCTGGTAGAGCGCAACCTTGCCAAGGTTGAGGTCGCGAGTTCGAATCTCGTTTCCCGCTCCATTTTGTCCTCCTACCATGACACCTATTGATTTTTATAAGAAACAGATTCTATCGGGCGAGGTCTTAGAAGACCCGCAGCAACTTTTCGCCATTCAGAAGCTACAGCTACTGTATCAACACCTCGTTAAAACACCCCAAAAAAAGCGCGGCCTCATGAGACGTGTCAAAAGGAACTCCGATTACAATGGCGTTTATATTTGGGGCGACGTAGGCATAGGCAAGACCTATCTAATAGATGCCTTCTTCTATTGCCTACCCTTTCAGACAAAACAACGCATTCACTTCTACCAGTTCATGCAACACGTGCATGCGAGCCTCCATCAATTACAAGGGACGCCCAATCCTTTACGCCATATCGCTAGAGAATGGGGTGCAAGGACACGGGTACTCTGTTTTGACGAATTAATGGTTAATGATGTCGCTGATGCCATGCTCCTAGGCGAATTGCTTCAAGCCCTTCTAAGAGAAGGCATCTGCATAACCTTCACTTCTAATCTTTCTCCTGACGATTTGTATAAAAATGGCCTACAGCGACAACGCTTTTTGCCGGCCATTGAAACCATTAAGGAAAAACTAGAAGTCATACACTTGAGCACACAAACTGACTATCGTCTGACAACAGCCCAGTCAGAAAAGCACTATTGGTACCCATTGACCACAGAAAACCATAAACATATAGAGCATGTTTTCTCCACGCTTGCCTCCGACATGCCGCGCCAAAAAGACCCTATTACGATTTGCGACAGACAAATACCCATCAAGGCACAAGCAGGGAAAAACATTTGGTTTGAATTCAAAGATATTTGCGGTAGCCCAAGAAGCAGCCAGGATTATTTGGCAATTTGCAAAATATACGATGTGATATTTATTAGTGACGTTACAGCTATCCGAGAGAACGAGCACGACTTAGCACGCACTTTTATCCAATTGGTGGACGTGTTATACGACGCTGGCGTCGAGCTGGTAATGTGTGGCGCAGTGCCAATAGAGGAAATTTATACAGGCGGGAAACTTTCTTTCGAGTTTGAACGAACTGTCTCACGACTAAAGCAGATGCTTTCTGGAGAGTGGAATAGCTAAAATACCCATAACAACAGCTCAGCCTCTAGAAGGAGGAGCGCGGTTAGAGTACTCACGTACTACGCGGGAATAGCAATCTGTTACAAATACCTGAGTTATCATCTAGAGCCTACGAAGCTCTCCCACATTTTTGCTATTCTGGTCTGCAGCTTTAAGAGGCTCTTAATGCGCTCAGGATGACAGAGCCCCCCTCCAAAAACTACGATGGCGCCTGCTCAGTCGGCGGCTTCTTCTTTTCCAAACTACGGAAAACAATGCGTCCCTTTGTAAGATCATAAGGGGTCATTTCCACCTTCACCGTATCACCCGTGAGTATGCGGATATAGTTTTTACGCATCTTGCCAGAAATATGGGCAATAATGACATGATCGTTTTCAAGCTTAACCCTAAACATAGTGTTGGGTAACGCTTCTATCACGACTCCATCTAATTCAATGTGTTCTTCTTTAGACATAATAGCTCTTCATTTGGGAAATAGATCGCGGATCATGCCCTAAAGGGCATTGAGAAGCAAGATGGCTTGAGCCACATAATAGGTCAACCCCTAGATAGGAATGGCTATATCTTTTGCCGGTCCTGAAGCAAAAATACGTTTGGAACAGATTTGGATGTAAGCGCCCGAAGGTCGAAATACAGGGACGTATTTCATTAAAAATTCTCTCCGAGTGATCATATACGCGTATGCTGGGTTAGATTACTGCGCCACAAGCGTCACAACCTCGTCTAAACTTGGACATTTATGCCATTTGGTAGGAGGGAGTAAACTATTACGAGCCACTTAGCCATGCTGTCCTAAGCTATCCAAGTACTTATCTGCATCCAGCGCTGCCATACAACCAGACCCTGCCGATGTAATTGCTTGCCTATATACAGAGTCTCCAACATCACCTGCAGCAAACACTCCAGGCATGCTCGTTGCAGTCGCGCCGCCCTCAATTCCACTCTTCACAATAATATAACCGTTTTTCATATCGAGCTGATTTTCAAATATTTCAGTATTTGGCTTATGACCAATTGCGATAAAAACACCATCTACGTTCAATGTTTTAGCTTCATTCGTCTCCACATGCTTAATGCGGACACCTGTCACGCCTGTGTCATCGCCTAACACCTCATCCAACACATGGTTCCACTCTATGGAAATATTGCCCGTTTTAGCCTTCTCAATCACTCTATCTGACAATATTTTCTCTGAACGAAACTGGTCCCTTCTATGCACAATGGTGACATGCGCAGCTATGTTTGCAAGATAAAGCGCCTCTTCCACCGCCGTATTTCCACCACCCACAACCACCACTTTTTTATTTCTGTAAAAAAATCCATCGCAAGTTGCACAAGCCGACACACCCTTTCCCATAAACGCTTCTTCAGAAGGCAGTCCCAAGTACTGTGCAGAAGCACCCGTCGCGATGATCAGCGCATCACACAGATATTCATGCTCGCCTTTAAGATAGAAAGGATATCGCTTAAGGTCTACTTCGTGGATATGGTCATTGATGATCTGCGTATTAAAGCGCGCAGCATGTTCTTTCATGCGCTCCATCAGCACGGGACCTTGCAGGCCTTCAGCATCTCCAGGCCAATTATCAACGTCAGTGGTGGTAGTGAGTTGACCGCCCTGCTCTATGCCAGTGATAAGAACAGGATTGAGATTAGCACGTGCCGCATAAACTGCAGCGGTATAACCCGCAGGCCCAGAACCCAAAATAATCAATCGATGGTGATTTTGTGACAAACCGAACTCCTTTGGCAACACAGCCTCCAATGACGCTGCACTCGAATCAATTGCGCACTGGAAACTTATAAGATAAGCCTAGCAATCCAACATCTGGGTTAGGCTGGTAGTTGTCGGAGTTCATGTCCCCATTTCCGCTATAACGCAGCCAGGAAAGATTAATTGCTAGATTAGGTATGATTTCATAGCCAGCACCCACGCCAAAGGCGGGACCAAAATGACTAGCATCCCCAGTTTGACCCAAGTTCGGACCAGAAATACTTGAATGGAAATATCCTAAACCTGCTTTTGCATACAAACTTAACCCGCTGGTTACAGGCACAGATATTTTTCCTAGAAAATCAAACGCATAGTTAGAGATATCAACTCCTACAGAGGTATTATTATCTATATCAAGAGCTAGCGTTGCTGTAGGTAGATAAATATAACCACCTTCGAAGCCGATATATCGATTAAAATCGTAACCTAGAAACACGCGCCCAGCGAAGCCCGTGCCCGATCCTGTTATCAAAAGATTGGAACTATTTATATTAGCATTATCCCAATGGGTATTCGCATAACCCGCTTCTGCCCCAATAACAAAGCCAGCACCTGATTGGTCATAAGCATAAGGAGAAGGAGTGGCAATAGGCACAGGCGCTTGCGTGTAGTAATTATCGTTATAATTTGCCAGAGCAGATGCCACTACACCCAATGAAACAAAACTCAAAACAGTCGATATTGCTATATTCTTTTTAGACATAATGTCCCTCCTTAAGGGGTGTGGTAATAAGCGTTGTATCACTTGCGTACTGAAGCTAACAGAAAAGACAACCGCCTGTTAAGCAGCTAACGTTTTCTCAATTTTCTTCAAACTATGCTTGATAATGTTTATTGCTTCGTCGATCTGTGCTTTGGTAATAGTCAGCGGAGGACAAAGTCGAATTACCGTATAATGCGTATCTTTAGTCAGCAGCCCATCTTCTAATAATTGCAAAGAAACATCACGTGCGCTAGCTTGCTTAGGATCGATCTCTAATCCAATAAACAATCCTTTACCTCTAATATCTGTGATCAACGGGCTATTTAATGCGCGCAACTGGTCCATGAAGTACTCACCCATGTCTCTGGCGTGGACATCTAAACTCTCATCCACCAGCAACTGAAGTGCAGCCAAGCCTACAGACGCAGCGAGCGGACTGCCACCAAACGTACTGCCGTGGTCACCTGGAGTGAAAACGTTCATCACTTCAGCCTTACTCAAGAACAATGACACAGGCAACAAACCTCCACCTAATGCCTTACCCAGCATTAACCCATCGGGCTTTACACCTTCATGATCACAGGCAAGTATTTTCCCTGTTCGACCCAAACCCGTTTGAATTTCATCGCACAATAATAATACGTCGTTCTGCTTACAGATTTCCGCACATTGCTTAAGATAACCCTCCGGTGGCGTATGAATACCAGATTCACCTTGAATGGGCTCCATTAAAAAAGCTGCCGTATTAGGCGTAATAGCTTTTTCTAATGCGTCTATATCTCCGTAAGGAATCATTTTAAATCCTGGCGTTAACGGACCAAATCCCGCTTTGTACTGCTCTTCTGAAGAAAAGCTGACGATGGTTGTCGTACGACCATGGAAGTTACCTTCACATACGATGATTTCCGCTTGATCACTGGGAACACCTTTAACCGTATACGCCCATTTTCTAGCAGCTTTAACAGCAGTTTCTACTGCCTCTGCGCCACTATTCATGGCTAGCGCCTTATCTTGTCCAACTAGTTTACAAGCGTATTCTAAAAACGCAGCTAGCTTATCGCTATAAAAGGCTCGAGAAACGACGGCAAGCGTTCCAGCCTGTTTTGCTAAAGCATCCACCAGTTTCGGATTAGAATGACCATAACTCACAGCAGAATAGGCGCTCATCATATCTATGTACTGTTTACCGTTGTCGTCCCACACGTGAACGCCTTCACCTTTAACAAGCACTACTGGCAAAGGATTATAATTCTGTGCACCATATAGTTTTTCTGCCTCCATCACTTTGTGCATGCGCATACCCCCCCTAAAGTAATAAAAGCGGCGATGGTAGACCCTTTATGA
>JAQSWO010000106.1 GCA_029266595.1 Gammaproteobacteria bacterium | reverse complement strand
AAAAAGCATCGCCATAAGGGTTATCCTAGTGAACCCACCTACAAATTGCCCAAAAAGAAAATTTTCATCTTGTATGGATATATCTATAAATTCTTTTCCATATTCTTTAGAAATCATACGAGAAAGCTCTAAGCTGGTGCCAGGCTTTACATTTATTTTTGACAAAGGGTCAAAGATCTGACTCATCAATAAAAGTGTATGCTCTCTTGTCCATGTATCTTTAGGCAATTTTTGTTTTTTTTCTTACTTCCAAGCAACATTTGGGGGCCTTCTATGGAATCATAATTGTTATATGGAGCACTAAAGTTTTAAATATAATATATCCTAAATGCGGACATAAGAAATTTTGTGATAGTTCATTTGTTGCTATTTGCACAGAGCATGCAGAAATATCCTATTCCACATACCATTACGCTACCTGCCAGCATGCCTAATAGCACTAATGCCATATTAAAACTTAAGCTGAGATTGAATACCCAATACCCTAACGCCATACCTGTTGCATTTGCAACTAGGCCAGCTAGAAAACCTGCTAAGGCGCCTAGAGTTAGAAATTCTGCCATAAGTCCTGCCTTTAGTTGGCGAGAGGTAGCGCCTAGCGCGCGAAGTATATTTGCCTCATAGCGACGCTCATCTAAGCTGGCATAGACAGTGGCATAGAGCACAACAAATCCTGACAAAAAAGCGAACAGTAACAAGTATTGAATGGCATTGCTAGATTGAGTTAAAAGACCTTGCACCTGTGCCAATATTTCGGCCATATTGATCACGGTGATATTGGGAAATTGAGCAATTAATTGCGCGATGATTGAGCTTGAATTATTAGGCAAATACATGCTAGTGATAAATGTGCTAGGAAAAGTTTCTAATACGCCTGGCGGAAACAATACGTAAAAATTGGGTTGCAGTGATCCCCAATTCAATTCGCGTATGCTGATAATTTTGCCTTCTATGGTTTGTGCGCCTATGCGAAACCCTAGAGTATCGCCTATGTTTAAGCCTAATCTTTCAGATAGGCCTTTTTCAATAGAGATGACCTGCTGGTCTCCAGGCTTAAACCATCGGCCTTTAACTAATAGATTATTATGTGGCAAAATATCTGTATAAGATAAATTAATTTCTCGTTGAAAAATTTCATCTTTTCTCTGATTTTCGTTCAAAGCTTGTAAAATGTCTTGCCCATTTAATAAATATAAACGCCCCCTTATCATGGGGAATATCTGTTCTGTTTTTACTCCGACACCTTTTGACAATTCCTCTTGAACAGCAGGTACTTGTTCTGGAGAGATGTTAATTACAAAATAATTGGGTGCATCTTTGGGTAATTCATTTTGCCAAGTAGTGATTAAATCATTTTTCACTATGATTAATAAAAGTAAGACCATTAAGGTGAAACCAAAAGCAGTAATTTGTAACAGGCTATTTTGCCAGTGCCTATGTAAATTGGCTAAGCCATAGCGCCATGAAATACCCACCTTTTTTCGTAAATGGCCGGTAAGATAAATTAATCCCCAGCCGCCTAATAAAAACAATACGCAAGCCATTATACAACCGTGCAAAATAATCACTGCTAAGTGGATATCTTTGGTATACCAGAACATAAGCCCTGAAATCAAAACTATACCACTGATGTAAAACCAAACACTTGAGATAGGCATAGGCATTAAATCACGGCGTAGTACTTTTAATGGTGTTACTCGTGTTAGCTGCCACAGCGGTGGTAAACCAAAAGCAAATAAAACCAAAATACCCGTAAGCGCGCTAAACCATAAACCAAAGTATGAAGCTGTCGGCAACTCAAGTTGTACCAGTGAGGCCAATATTTTTTCTAAAAGATATTGCGCGAAATACCCTACTAAACAACCTAAAAAAATGCCGATGATTCCTACGCCCACCAATATCCAAAAATAAATTAATAAGACTTCTTTTGCGCTTGCCCCATAACATCGCATTAAGGCGACCATATCGTAATGTCTGCGTGTGAATCGTTTGAGTGAAACGATCAAAGCAACGCCAGCCAATATCACACTGATCAAACTTCCCAAACCCAAATAATGTTGCACACGTTCTAAGGTATTTTGTACGCTGAGGCGGCTGTTGTTTTTGCCGACTATTTTTTGCCCGGGCGCTAACCTTGGTGTTAACCAACCTTTGTAAGCATTCAGTGATTGTTCATCGCCAGAAAGTAGAAGTGTATATTGCGCACGTGATCCTGGTTGAATCACACCCGTACGCGCCACATCTTGCATATTCATCATGGCGAAGGGAGAAAGGGAAAAGAGGTTGCCTGGTGGATCAGGTTGGTAGGTAAGCACTTGTGTAACATTTAATTTAATATCACCGATTGCGATAGCTTCATTTATTTTTGCATCTAAAAGTGGAAATAAATTGGATTGTATCCAAAGTGTTCCTGGTGATGGAATATCTTGAGTGACGATGCCAGCGGTGAAGGGTTGGTCGGCGGTTTTCAATTGACCCCTTAAAGGGTAAGGTTTTTCTACGGCTTTGATGCTGGTTAATTGAAATTTATCTTGGACTGATAACATACTAAAAAATATAAGCGAACGACTGGTTTTAAGAGAGTATTTTTCAGCTTGCGCTAACCAGTCAGTAGGTATGGGGCTTGGACTGGTTAAAGCCATATCACCACCAAGCAGATCAGCAGCTTGGTTTAGCATGACTTTTTCAATCCGGTCGCTAAATAAATTAACGGATGTCATACAGGCAATCGCTATAAACATAGCAATCATGAGTAGACGCATTTCGCCAGCGTACCATTCGCGTTTGAGTAACTTGCATGCAAGTGTTAGTGTTTTCATAAATGGCTCGCTACACAACCTGCTACCAACGTTATACGACGTTCACAGCGTTCCGCTAATTTTTTATCGTGCGTCACAACTACCAACGTCGTTTGTTGGTTTTTATTTAACTCGAATAATAGATCAATGATATTTTGTCCAGTTTGTTGATCTAAATTTCCTGTAGGCTCATCAGCAAATAATAGTTTAGGCTCTGTGGCAAATGCTCTGGCAATGGCCACACGTTGTTGCTCTCCACCAGATAATTGATGTGGATAATGGTGCCCTCTTTCAGCTAATCCTACGCGTGACAACCAGGATTTAGCGACTTGATGCGATTGAGGAGTTTGTTTTAGTTCAAGGGGAAGCATCACGTTTTCTAGTGCTGTTAGGCTTGGAAGTAATTGAAAATTTTGGAAAATAAATCCTACCATTTGTGAACGTAACCTAGCTCGACCATCTTCATCCAATCGATTTAAGTTTTGATTATTTAAATAGACACCACCACTGGTCGGTAAATCTAAACCTGCTAGCAGGCTGAGTAAGGTTGATTTTCCCGCACCAGAAGCGCCGACAATCGCTAGTGTTTCAGCGGCTTGAATCTCCAAATTGACGTCAGATAGGATTGTGAGTATGGTTTGGCCAGATGTAACTTTTTTAGTAATCTGCTCTGTTCTAATGATAGGAGGTTGTGATGTTTCGTTCATGTTTGTTGGCTCTATTGTTGATTTTCCCCATGCTGGCTGTAGGAAAAACTATTTTGCTGTTAGGTGATAGTTTAAGCGCAGGTTATGGACTAGAAAAGGTGACAGATGGATGGCCAGCCTTGTTACAAGCTAGGTTATCTGAAAAACACCTCGGCTATCAACTGGTCAACGAGAGTATCAGTGGGGAAACGACCAGTAATGGCTTATTCAAACTACCGAGCATGCTGGAGAAATATCACCCAGATATCGTGATCATTGCTTACGGTGGTAATGATGGGTTAAGAGGCCTTGATTTGAATGCTATGAAATCAAATATAGCACAAATGATTGTATTGATTGAAAAAAATCAGGCAAAAGTGTTGCTCGCAGGGGTTCGCTTGCCACCTAATTACGGATCAAAATACACACAAGGATTTGAGCGTGTCTATACTAGCTTATCGAAAGAGTATCATATTGCATTAGTAGCAAATATGTTGCGCAATGTGGATGAGTACCCAGATCTTATGCAAGCAGATGGCTTGCATCCTAATAAAAAAGGACAGCCCCTGATTTTTGAAAATATTTGGTTAAAATTACTGCCGTTATTAAAATAGATAAATGACCAAGCTTTTGATTAGATTATTGATCTACATAAATTACTGAATTCACTGAATAGGTACAGGGCAAACGCATCTAAATGCCCGCCAACACTAGGTTTAAATAAGTTTTATCCATCAAAGCTTTTCGTTGCTTTCTTCGTAATCCACCTTTAAATGTTTTTTCTGCGCCCAATAGAGATAAAGCAAATCGTCGCAAAAGAGCGATATTTTCAGGCGCATGTCCCGTCCGAATGCGCGAGTTATCTTCATGAAATACAACATCCAAACACCAATGCAGAGAATTTTCAATACGCCAATGCCCTCTAATCGCTTCCCCTAATTTCTCAGCATCTGCCTTCAAAGAGCTAATGTAGTAGCGACTTTCTATACTCACTCTTTCCCCAACCTCTCGTTTACTTTCTACCTTAATGAAACATTCCAAACCCAACCAATATTTCTTATATTCAAACTTATACATCAATGGCAAAACCGTATAATTTCGCGTCTCTATTCTTCCATGATCACCATCAACAGTTTCTTTTTTTGAAAACACCATCGCTTTATACTTTAGCTCTTTCGCTTGCTCAAAAAGCCTGATCAACCCCGTATATAAATTCCCCTGATTTCCCTTTACCGCTAAAACATAATCTCCTCCCGAAGCTTTAATTTGCTTGGCTATTTCTCTTTGACAGCCCATCGCATCAATTGTAACCGTGCAATCTTTCACATCTATGAGTGATAGCAATTCTTTCATTGCACTAATTTCATTAGATTTATTCTTTGTGCGCATTTGACCTAAACTTAAACGATTTTTTGTTGCCCAAGCACTCACCAAATGCAAAGGGCCTTGACCATTTTTTCGATCATGACTCCTTCTCAGCGTCTTGCCATCTATCGCTATTAATTCACCATCTGTTTGATCCATCCAGCTTCTCATGAGACGTACAAAACATTCTTGAAAAAGCTTGGGATTTATTCGTGCAAATATCCTTGCAAAAGTATCATGCGACGGAATTCCCTCGTTTAATTCCAAATGTTCTTGGAGCCAATCTATATTTGCGTTACCAAAATCCTCAATGTCATTCCAAGTCTCTGCGCCACAAATAAAACTTAGCACTGAAATAACTAGAATATCTGACAGCAAGTGCTTTTTGCTTCGATCAATCCGTGGATCCTTTACTTCATCAAAATAGTTCAAAAAGCCATCTATGTTCATCACTAGGTCTCCTTATCGCTTGAAAAAGCGTAGAAGATACCCTGTAAGATCAACACTTATATAGCTTTATGATGCGTTTGCCCTGT
>JAQSWO010000105.1 GCA_029266595.1 Gammaproteobacteria bacterium | reverse complement strand
TTGTTTGGCAGCTGAAACGGGAAAAAGTATTGGACTTGTATAAGGCAATCATGGCAGACCAAGCAAAAGGTTTATTGCCTTACGCTATCACAGGTAATCAATCTTTTTTTAGCGCAGGCGATAATTGTTATAGTTGGGCACGTCGGCATTTATTAGCATTAAAAGAACCCAAAATTCAAAAAGAGTTACCCTCTACTTCAGCTGATTATTTTGTGATGCGTCCTAAATGGAAATTACAAGAATCATTAGTAGCTGCGCAGCATGCGAAAAGAGAAGCAGCATCAGGGCCATGTCGGCCTATGTGATGAATGAATAGAATCCTTCGGAACGTTATGAATTTTCCTGGATTGCCCCCTCCCTTCGCTCCTCGCAACGCCGGAATCATCAACATTCAGAAATATAGATAAAATGGTAGACGTATATGTAAAGGTATAATCAAAGGCAAGGAGCAAAAATATGTATCATGCGCAAGAAAATAGAAGATTACTCGATGATAGACAAACACTACAATCACTAGAAAATCTAATCAAACGATTACATCAATTATTTATCAATAGCTTTGATCCTAAAGCCTTCGACTTATATATAGAGCCTCAAGTAAAAGATCGCGATACAGGTGCAGAATTTGCGGCATTTAAGCGCCTGGAAGATTTTATGGTGCAAGCTGATGCGGCATCAATATTGATAGCTGGTGATCCAGGTATGGGGAAAACTTTATTGAGCTTGCAGATCGCTCAGCGTGCTTGGTACCTCTTTATTCGAGCCAATAAAGGTACCTTGCTGAAGGATTTATATTGGATTGATGTATTAGCTGTGTATGAGAGGCAGAGACCTGCACAAATCGTGCCACCGATACCTGAAGAAAAATCCGAACAATTTATTCCGGCTGCCTCGGAAAAATCTTTTAGTCTGTCTATGTGGGTAAAGAGAGGAATCTCTCAAATTGTTGCTCCATTATTCGCCGTAGCAGATGAGAAAGTTGATGAAGAACCCGATGAAGAACCCGAAGTACTAGCTATAGATGGGACATTTAGTTTGCCCCTATGGCTATGGATGCCTTTTCTTCGTACAGAAAAGGATTGGGAACGACAGTTGCTAGAAGCGCATCTTAAACAAAGTGGACTGCTTCCAGCAGATATAGCGTTATTAAAACGAGCTTCTCAGCAATGTTCCTTACGAATATTACCTATCATGGATGGCTGGGATGAATTACCTCCTGTTAAAGAAAATCTTTATTTACTCAGCGGATTTTGGGAAGAAGAACATTGGCCTTATTTGAAAGTACTCAGCACATGCCGACCTGAAGCTTTTGTTCACTATGAAAAGCATGGAGGCTATAAATCCATTTTTCACCCAAGGCAGAGTGCTGGGACATACACAATCCTAAACTTGTTACCTTTTGAGTACCGCCATATTGATGCATATGTGCACAGTTATGTGTCCATGCTACCTGCAGATTACCAACCACCTATTTCAGAGCCTGTAGCAGCTGCAGGAATTAAACAGAACAAAGCCTTAGATAAAGCCAAAGCAGCTTGGGTAGCTGACTATGAAGCGGATTATTCTGTGACACCCAAAATTGAGCCTGTTGATTTTCTAACAGCAAATGATTGGCTTGTTGTTGATGAAGATGCACCTAAAGCTGCAGAGCATGTCGATGAATCTACTGATGAGAAGAAAGCAGAGTTTGCAGCAGCTGTTGATTTGTCACCAAATGAACAACAGGCCATGCCCATGGATTGGCAAAGTGCCAAGACCTACCACCACCATCTTCAATGTATTCCAGGGTTAGGCCAGTTAGTCCAAACGCCTTTTGTGCTCAGCGCAGTTGTACAAGTACTACCCAGTATTGTGATGCATCATGCTCAACAAGATAGACAATCCAAACAAGCTGTTACGCGTTATACCATCTATCAATATTTTGTGGATTATTGGCTAACGACCCAAGCTAAACGTTTATGGCGTGATCCACAAAAGCAATTGGATTTGATCGATTTTAGAATGGATAGTGAAGCGCAGAGCATTGCAAAACTGAAAGCCTGTTTATTCACTTATTCGGAAAATTTAGCGCGTCTTGCTTTGAATTTAGGCGGCGGTAAAGTGGAAGTAAATCTCAGTGATGAAGATACGCTGAATCCTAACTTAATGATGCCTGAACCTGGTCAAAAGCCATACTTTGAAAAAGAACACATCGACATAAAAAAGCGGCGGCTCATTCGATCTGGTTGCTTACTACAAAATCTAGGAAACACATTTAAATTCCTGCATAAATCTTTAGTAGAGTTTTTTGCAGCAAAAACTTTATTTTCGGGGGCGCATACAGCAGCTGATCATTATTTAAGACATTTCAATGTGGAGCACAGCCTGGGTAGGAATTTGAGTTTGAACGAACAGTTACTGACGTCGGAACCTAACATTATTTATTTGTTAGCGGATCAGGCACGTCATGATATGGATTTTAAGTATCTTCTCTATCAAATTGTCGAATTGTCTAAGGGGGAACCCGCGGTTGAAAAAGCTGCAGCCAATGCGATGACTATTTTAAACGCTGCAGGTGAATCATTTGCTGGACGAGATTTTCGAGGTATTCATATTCGGGGCGCCATACTTAATGGAGCCCTATGTGATCAGACTGATTTTGAAGGTGCAGATTTGCGTGATGTCACAGCACATAATGCCTGGTTGCAAAAGGCTAATCTCAGGCATGCGCAAGTTTCTGGTTTGAATTTTCAGGAATCCCCGCGGATTAAACATGGCGCTATGATTGCAAGTCTATGCTTGGCACCAAATAGTGAATGGCTATTGGTGGGAGATATGGAAGGGTACATAACACAATACAGCTATCCTAAAGGGCGGCAGTTACAGCAATGGTATATGAAACCAGATAGCTTGCTTGTTTCATTGATAGCCAAAGGGTTCAATCCAGTGTTATTGGCTTTACGCCCTGACGGAAAATTAGCTGCTTGTGGTCGTTGGGGGGATAGCGTTCAGTTAGTTGACATTGAAGGAGGTAAACTAGGTGCTCGTTTTATTCCGCCTATTATTATTGAGAAGCATACACTTTCACAAATGAGCATGAGCGGCTGCACTTGTATTACTTTTTGTCATACACAAGGCCAATATTTGGCATTCAATACGCATGCCATGTTTGCAGAAGTAAGTGGTGTCAGAGCTAGCTATGATGGTGGTCTTAAAAAGGCTAAAGATAAAGGACACTCCTTACAAATCTGGGATATTAGGCAACACCGTTTTTTAGGTGAGTACAGACTTGAAGAGGAGGTTATTGTATACCCCGATCAACTTTCCACATGTCACGATGGCTATATTTTAATCATGATGGCTCACAATATCCTGCTGTTTTCTATCTTGGACTATAGCGGGGGACCATTAATGCCAGCACGAACACTAAGTCATGGCGATCATTTTGCCTTGAGCCGAGATGAACAATTATTAGCAGTATCACAAAAAAATTGCATTCAACTGTATCAAACTCATCTTTGGGAGCCCTTTCTGCATGTTATTAGCTTAAAAGAAGGACAATGCACAGCGCTTGCCTTTAATGAGCAGGGAAATCTGTTAGCAGGCAGATCATTCACTCAACTGCATATCTGGGATTTATCATCAGGGCAGTACTTATACGCCTTACCAGTACCTGAAAATGAGGGTTTGGCAGATGGAAAATTATTACATTTTCTCACAGGTCTCAATGCGCTAGATGTGCTGGTTTCAGCACAGGGTACTATTTACGTCTGGCCTTTAGGGCGTGCGGCGGCTGGTATTCGCTATCCACATCATCCGACAAGTTCATTAACTGTAATGCCATTAACAGAAACTCGTCCCTCTGCAAAATTAACTACATCAGTGCTATCAATTGATAGCAGTCAAGAGGGTGGAATGGTCACATTACAGATTTGCAACACCCTAACAAAAGAGACTCGAAAATTATCCTATAAAGATCCCTCTACTGCTCTTGCAGGAGTACCAAAATTATCTATCAACGCTGACCAAACGTATTTGGTTAGTGCAGTGTCTATGGCTTATGGAGAGACTATAGAAGACTTTCTAGAGTCAAATCCCTTGCCATTTGAAATGAAAATGAAAACAGGGCAGGCACTCCTCATGTTTTTAACGGCCCAAAACATAAAATTTAACCCTGTACTACATGTGTGGGATTTACAGCGGTACTGCTCGCATTTTACGGTCAAGCATTCCTATAGGAATTTGTGTTACTTATTCAGTGCTGATGGACAATGGTTGGTAAGTGCCTCTAAAGAGATCTTTATTCATCGCCTAGCAGATGGCAAGAAGCTTATGAAATTTACTATGGAAGCTTTAGTGTCAGCTTTAGCATTGAGTTCTAATAAAGACTGGTTAGCAGTAGCCGATTTTAATCATTGCCTATCTATATTCGATATAAATACAAAACAGCGTTTATTTTATTTAAGTGGGCTTCCCATTGTGATTCGACCATTGCATATAACCCCTGATTCTCTGTTCTTAATTGCTTTCGGCAAAACAAATGGGACATTAATTTTTCGCGTTATTCAAAAGAAGGGCAAATTTGCATTGTGGCTCATTAACAACACTATGGAATTAAATTTAGTATGTGGTGAAATTAACATGGAAGCTACTCGTGGTTTATCTAAAGAAAACCAATTATTGCTAGAGCAAAACCATGCATATGGTACACCAGCACCAGTTGCTGCCGTACCTGAAGATAAGGAGTCTGCACAAGATGAACGTATAGATATTGCTAAGGAATTTAGTTTTGATTGCGCTGTTGTAAGACGCGATGATGTAAATAGTTTTTTAAACCCACGTGCGGGATTGAACTATGGCTTATGGCAAGTAGCATTAGTGCGTGATGCACAATCTAAAAGCAATAGTGAGCATACGTTTATAGTCGTAGAAGGCATGGACGCATTTGGCCGCAGTTTCTTTTGGCGATTTGATTTGGTGACTAGAGTCGGAGATGAAGTAGTAAAAAAAGGATTCGCCAAAGTGACTGCTCAGCGTTATAACGATTTATTGCTATCAGAGCGAGAAGGCATTTTACAAGTTTTTCTTAATCCCCATGAAATTCAAGGTCGCGGCTTAGAGAGTTTAGTAGGTCATGTATGGCAATTAAAACGGGAAAAAATATTAGACTTATATAAAGCGGTCATGGCAGACCAAGCAAAAGGTTTATTGCCTTATGCGATAACAGGCAATCAATCTTTTTTTGCTACAGGAGATAATTGTTATAGCTGGGCTCGTCGACATTTATTAGCTTTAAAAGAACCAAAAATTAAACAAGATTTACCATCGAGCCGGATAGATTATTTTCTAATGCGTCCCAAATGGAAATTACAAGAATCATTAGTGGCTGTGCAGCATGCAAGAAGAGAAGAAGTATCAGGG
>JAQSWO010000104.1 GCA_029266595.1 Gammaproteobacteria bacterium | reverse complement strand
GGGAAATGCCATAAGAAAGAATGGAAACAATGCCTTCAAATGCTTGCTGTAACTAGGCCTCCAGGCTTTTTATGAGAAATTTTGTCGTGTGCAGAGTCATCTATTTCCTTGTGTGACGGGAGTGGTATAAAGATAAATTTTTTCTCGTTCTTAGACGGTTTATTACAAAAATTTTTGTGTTATGAGGGAAATCTACAGATTTTGGAGAAGTTTAATAGCTATTGATCCATGTGGAAGATTGAGCAACTGAAATCAAAGTTTCTAGTGTGGTTAAAATGGTTTGTTTTCTAACAGCGTGTCTATTTCCGGAAAAGTGGTAGCAATCCGCAGCTACTGTATCTTTAGTCGCATATCCAATCCAAACAGTGCCAACTGGCTTTTCAGGTGATCCACCGCTGGGTCCTGCAATGCCTGTGATAGAAACGCTTATATGTGCTTGGCTGTTGCGCAGTGCACCTTGAGCCAGTTCTCGAGCAACGGCTTCACTGACTGCGCCATGTTGAGCGAGCGTTACTGCCTTTACGTCCAGCATTTGTTGCTTTGCAAGGTTGCTGTATGGGATAAATCCTCGATCGAACCACGCTGAACTGCCAGGAATTTCAGTGATGATTTGGGCAATTCCTCCGCCAGTGCAGGATTCAGCAGTCGCGAGTTTTAGGCCTTTTGCTAGTAGCAGCTCACCGAGCTGGGTGGAGAGGGACTCTAGGATTTGATCGCTTGGTAAGTGGGTCATGGATGGTATTCTCGTAAGAGATCAGCCCCTAAATAGAAATGGCCATATTTTCCGGCTGCAGAAAGCTGAAACACGAAATCTATTCGCAAGATGATGGGCCTTATACCAACGTTGTCCTTGCAGTAATAGCGCGAGATAACGTGCCTGTGTCTAAATATCCCAGTTCTCCATCCAACGGTATGCCGTGTGCGAGGCGGCTGCAGCGTGTATCAGTATTTTGAACTAAAGAGGCGATGTAGTGTGCAGTTGCTTCGCCTTCAACAGTTGCGCCAGTAGCGAGTATGATCTCAGTAATGTTTTCTGTCTCTAGCCGTTGTTTCAGTTCCGCGATGTGGATTTCATCTGGGCCAATACCGTCAATAGGGGATAGGTGCCCCATTAATACGAAGTAGAGGCCGTTATAGCTGCGAGTCTGTTCGAGAGCAAAGACGTCGGTGGGAATTTCTACAATACAGAGTTGAGAAGGGTCTCGAGAGGGATTGGTGCAGATACTGCAGAGTGGGAATTCAGAGAAGGTTTGGCAGCGTTGGCAATGCCCAACTTTAGTGAGGGCAGTCCGTAGCGTTTCAGCCAAAGCAAAACCGGCATCGCGGTCTTTTTGCAGTAGCTGAAATGCCATGCGTTGAGCGGATTTTTGGCCAACGCCGGCAAGACAGCGAAGGCTGTTGATCAGTTCTTGTACGAGTGGAGTGAACATATTAAGTATAGGGCTTTCTCTATTAAGTTACGTCACTATCACCGCTACCTGTTGGGATTCCTGCATTTTTATAGGCGGTCATAATTTCTTTCTGCATAATAGTTTTTAGTTTGTCCAGGGCAGTATTAAAAGCTGCCTTTGCGAGATCAGCGACTACTTTCGGGCCACTGTTCATGGCACCTTCACCAATCACAATTCTTTTAACTTCTTGCAGGCCATTGAATGCAACTTCAACATAAATTTGGTCGTCATCTTTTATACCGCCAATGCCAGTGATTTCTATGTTAACGAGTGTATCTTGCATTTTCTGAAATTCTTTGGCCATGTCTTGGCTTTTGGTGTCTAGAAACTCTTTAACCTTGTTGTCAATTCCTGGGCTTTTTTTATCAATTCCCATGTTGGGCTCCTCTTTCTCTATAGTGAATATTGATTAAGCTCTGCCAGTTTTCGATGATGGAGAAAAAACTGACGCGATTATAGCTATTAAGTATAAAAACGTGTACGGCTTTCTAAGTGGGGATGTTTTCGTAATTTTAAAGTGGGATTTTAAAAGAATGATCATATCCCTCATGATTTTTTTCATTAGGTTTTTGTGAAGAAGAAAAAACTGTTAGCTATCTTTGGGCTGAATGGAGTTGGGCAAAATCTGTGCATCAAAAGCATTTATGAGTTCGTTTAAGTAGGCATCTTCTTCAATCTGGGTAATGGCTTGTGATTGGGCTTCCTGCGCTTTTCGCTGATGGGTTTGTACCGCAGTTTCAGTGATGGGCTCTCCCGTGTTAATGGTCAGTTGTATGGGTTTGTTGTAATAGGTATTTAGTGCACTTGCGATGCGTTGCTTGATGTCTTGGTTTAACATGGCTGTGTAGTTCTTATCCAGCAATAGGTGAATTTCATCGCTGGTTTGTTGAGTGCAAGTGCAGTGTGAGGCAACAACAAGTGCAATACCGCGAAGGTTGAGTTTGGGAAGTAGGTCAGACCAGCTTTCATGGCCTGGGGGTATGGCTTCGTCAGCAGGTAGTTTAGCACGTGGTTGTGTGACTGTTGCAGTATCTTGAGCCGGAGGTTGAAGTGGAGGTGCGGTAGGGCGGAGCGTACTTTGGGTTTGTTGAGCATGAGTTGTTTTTATGGATTCAGGGTGGAATGACAGCATTCTCAATAAGATCATTTCAAATCCGCTGCGTGGTGTTGGGGCGAGGGGTAGGTCTCTTCGGCCAATTAATCCAATTTGGTAATAAAGTTGTAGATCTTCTCCACTGATGCGCGTAGCTAGTGTTGCGGCTTCTTTGCGTAATGGCGCAGGTGTTTGTGCTAACCCGGGTACAGCTTGAAGTAGTGCGATTTGGTGGAGGAGAGAGAGAAATTCTTCGAGTACATAATGAAAGTCAACGCCTGATGCGGATAACATTTCTATGGTGGATAGTATTTGTACTGCATCTTTTTCTAGCAAGCTGGAGAGTAAAGTGAGCAATAGTTCAGGTGCAGTTGCGCCTAGCATGTTTTTGACGTCTTCAGTATTCACATTCCCATTGCCGTATCCAATCGCTTGATCTAGTAGGCTCAAAGCATCTCGCATACTACCTTGGGCAGCGTGGGCGATGTAATCTAGTGCAGGTGTTTCATAGGTAAATTGCTCTTGTTCTAGGATGTATTTAAGTTGTGTTGTGATTTGTTCGGCAGATAAATTTTTCAGATGCAGTTGAAGGCAGCGTGATAGCACAGTGACAGGGAGTTTTTGTGGGTCTGTTGTAGCAAGTAAGAATTTAACGTGTTCGGGCGGTTCTTCCAGGGTTTTGAGTAGTGCATTAAAGCTGTGATTGGAGAGCATATGCACTTCGTCAATCAAGTAGATTTTGTACTGCCCTTGTGTAGGTGTGTATTGCGTATTTTCAAGCAGCTCGCGAGTATCTTCTACTTTTGTGCGAGAGGCAGCATCGATTTCAATGAGGTCCAGAGATCGTCCTTGGTCTACAGATTGACAGGATGAGCATTTGCCGCAAGGGTGGGCATTAACGCCTTGTTCGCAATTGAGGCATTTGGCAAATAATCGAGCGATGCTAGTCTTTCCTACGCCGCGAGTACCAGTGAACAAATAAGCGTGATGGAGGCGGTTTTGTGTGAGCGAGTTAAATAGTGCTTGAACAACAGGGGCTTGACCGACGATTTGTTCGAAGCTGCGTGGACGCCATTTTCGTGCAAGTGCTTGATGGGTTGACATATTTATTACAGGGTAAGGTGAGGTAATAAATCACTCAGCAATAGATTGATCACAAACGGTCAGGGTTCGATCGTCTTTGCGAGCATGTTTTTGCGAAGCAATCCAGGAAATATATAGCCTCGAAGGCTTGGTCCTACAGGGTGTTAGGTTTTTTCCTAGATTGCCGCGTCGCTATCGCTCCTCGCAAAGACGGCTGATCGGCATAATCCACCATTTTATTGAATTACCTCAAACAGACTCCTCAATCGTCTTTGCGAGCGCTTTTTGCGAAGCAATCCAGGAGAAGCCTAGCATACACCTAGTATATGAACGTCCTGAAAATATTTTGTGTCCCAAGATAGGTAACGATGACTGTTCGCATCTAGAGGCTGATTTATTACAAGGTGGGCACCCGATCAGTCTTGAACTGGCACATAATGACATTGCTGCCGTTGCTCCCTTCCGGGCCTAGCGGGGTTCACAAAGCATTATTGCCAGGGGACTGATCGGCCACCCATGTGGTTGAGGGGCGCATTGTACGCAGATGTTTGAAAATATGCTACGGCATGTTTTATCTTTATTAAGGCTCCTATCTTAAAAAGTCCAAAGATGATGATGAGCTATATCAGATGCAAACACGCCGTAAATATTTCTGTAGCCTAACAATCGAATGTAGCCTTGGTATGTGTTTGTTGGATCGATCCATCGCTTGGTGGTAGGGCCCATTCCTGCTCTTCACTAGATGTAGACGACTCTGACCTTAATCTGAGTTCAGATTTCCCAAAACTACTGGCCCAACTCTTCAAGCCGACAATAGTAGCAGGTGATTCTTTTTCAGATGCTGCTGTGGTAGCAGCAGTTGACTGCTGCTCGATTGGTAGTTGAGGTTCTGGACTCATCGCTCGAAGTGGTTGCTGTTGTGTAGAGTTCAAGTCTGTTTTAGCAGGGACATGTTGTTGGTTAGGCTGTTCCTGCTGATTTGTATCAGCAGCCTCTTGCTGTGCTTGCTGAACCTCATTCGTTACTTTAGATTCATTTAGATCAGATACAGGCGAAAACTCCTTACTTTGGCTAGGTGTAGCATCACCCATTCCATTCTTTACTGCTGTCACTTGTGTTGTTCCGTTAGGAGATACAGTAGATGAAAATTGCATTTGGCCTACCACAGCAGGATTATTAACAGTATTAGGGTTGAACTTAGTAGCATTTTCTTGCTTGGGTTTCCAAAAATTACTAGCCCAGTTCATGAAAATATCCCAAGGAGATTTTTTTAGCTAACTGTTCTACTGTTTTAAAGTCCTCTGGCTTTCCACTTTTAACTGCCTGAAGAAGATTAACTACTTCTAATACTTGCGTAGATGCACGTGGCGAAATACAGGCTGAAATAATTCTATTTAAATCAACACCGGCTAAAGCAAATCTAACAATTGTTTTTGTGTTGCTTTCCCTTATAACATGCGCTAAAGCCTCATCAGAAACATACACACCAGCCTTAAGCAAGGCAGCAATCACGTCGTCTTTCTTTGCTTCAATTGCAGGTAAAAGGGTACGTTCGAGACGCGCTTCACGCGCTAAATCTTTTTTCTTCATAGCTTGTTCTTCGTGAACAAACCCCCAGACCTTCTGCTCCATGGCTTCAATGATCTCTTTTAATGCTTCCCAGTTCTTCCGCTTAGCAGCTAGCTCAGCAGCTGTTTGTCCTTGTTTATTAAGCTCTCCTACGGTAACCAGATCCTTGGTAATACGCGCCTCAATCATCTTGTTTCTAGTCGAAAGTTGATAAAGAAGGTCT
>JAQSWO010000103.1 GCA_029266595.1 Gammaproteobacteria bacterium | reverse complement strand
GTTTTCATAAAAGGTGTGACTTGAAGATATATTAAAAGGCAATGTTCGCTCATTTAAAATATCAGTGGGATTATCACTGAAAACTTCTGTAAAAACAGAGATGATTTTACCATGGATTTGATTTAAATGCGGTGCGACGCAAGCAATGCTTGCATTAGGATATTGAAATAATGTTTTTTTTGCCCAGCGAGCCATGTATAGAATTTCTTGGTTTTCGTCTGTGGCTTTGATGCGCGATGGTATAGTGTTTGTCTTTTTTTGTGTTTTATAGAAATTAACGTGGGTATATTTTTCTAATAGACTAATTAGGTACTTTTTTTGCGAAGTGAATTCATCAAATCCTGCAATCACAATATTTTTAGGTAAATCCATAGTCGATGTTTGCAGTGCTTGGATGAGTAAGTCAGTGCAATCATCTTGAATAAGCCATCGTTGTTTTTTACATATCGTTGCGAATGTGGTGGCCCATTGATGAAACAGGCGAGCATCATCGGATGAAAAACTTGTTGAAATTTCGTCAAGAGAGACGCGCCACTGTTTTATTAGGTGCCAGGCCTGTTGTGCAATTTCTGCGATTTTGAAAGGGTGGTAAATAGCGTTATGGCAGTTTGCTTGAGAAATGATGTTTTCCCATAATGCAAGTTCTTGGGCATCATTTAAAATGGTATGTGTCGTGGTGGCGTTTTCCACAACTTTATATATCCATTGATCAAATGGGAGGCAGTTAAGTGTCTGCCAAGTTTTTTTCCCAGTGTGGCTTTGCACCATATCATATTTTTTTTTTAGATAGGTTGATAAGCGGGAATTAGCTGTCAGAACAAGTGTGTGACTATCAAGATTTTGTATCATGGACTGTTTTGGGAAATGAGACGGTTGCTTGTAAACCTTTTCCTTCTGGAGGGGTATCTAATTTAATAGACGCTTCATGCAAATCAATAATTTGTTTCACAATGCCAAGACCAAGTCCAGTTCCTGAGCCTTTATTTCCTAACACTCTAAAGAATCGTTCAAAAACTTGTTCTCTGA
Organism: Gammaproteobacteria bacterium; assembly: GCA_029266595.1. Taxonomy (GTDB): domain Bacteria; phylum Pseudomonadota; class Gammaproteobacteria; order JAURND01; family JAURND01; genus JAQSWO01. The sequence goes on along the minus strand of JAQSWO010000103.1, from coordinate 4,407 downwards.
GATGTTCAGGTATGCCATTGCCGTTGTCTGTTACTATTAATAGCACTGCGTCAGGGGTGTCTTTTAAAATGACTCTGACTAAGCTATGTTCGGGGGTGTAGCGTATAGCATTGTCAATAAGATTCCGGATCAAAATGGCAATAGCTGTGACATATCCCGAAATGACAAGTTCTCCATCTGGTGCAATGAGTTCGATTTCGCTATTTTTTTCCAGCGCCTGTGGGACTAGTTCTGCAATAACTTCCTTTGCTTGTTGAACCAGGTTAACAGATGTGGCTTGTTGATCAGGTAAATTGTATTCCATCCGACTCATGATCAATAATTGTTGGACAGAGTGCGCGCTTCTGTCAACGCTGGTTAAGATTTTTTGTAGTGCTGCTTTGAGTTCTTGTTCAGTTTTTGCATGCATTGCCACTTGAGCGTGTGCCTTTAGTGCGGCTAAAGGAGTTTTTAGCTCATGTGCGGCGTCTGCTGCAAAAGATTGTTCTCTATCAAAGGCTTTTTTTAGACGGTCAAATAACTTGTTCCACTCAGATACGATGATTTTAATTTCGAGCGGTACATTTTCGCTATCAATCGGGTCTAAGCGGTTTGCCGCACGTTGTTGTATTTCATAGGAGATTTTTTTGAGACTTTTTAGCCCTCGATTAATCACTGTCCAAATTAAAATGCCAAGAAAAGGATAGCTGATGAGCATAATGAAAATCGATTCTTGTGCGATATGACCTCTAAGTAAGTTTTGGAAATTAACTGGTTCTGTGGCAATGATCTTGGTCCGGGTAACGGGATCGATAGTGACGAAAATTCTCCACCTTTTATTTTGATAATTGGCTTTGGATAGGCCAAGAGGTGCATTTAAGAAAGTAGGAGGAATAGGAGTGTTTGATTCAAGCAAAGAATGATTATTAGCATCTAAAATTTGGAATTGAAAGGCTTCGTAAGAGGATAAAAAAGACTTAGTGTTTTTTTGAAAGGAAATAGGGTGTTCAATAGTAGCAACAGCATCGATACTGCTCTGTATTCGCTGAAGCTCTTCGGGAGTTGGGTTTTGAGTCATAAAAGCTTGTATGGAAAGGGTAGATTGAATAAGTTTATTGTCGAGGTGTGTCTGAAGGTCCCTATTTTCCAAGAGAAAACATGTGAGTAGCGCCAAAGAAGTAACGAAAATAATGCACAGAAGCAAATTAGTCAGTAAAAAAATCTTTATGGATTTGATCATGATTTACTTTCAACAATGTAACCCACACCTCTAATGGTGCGTATAAATTCTTTTCCTAGTTTTTTGCGTAGGTTGTGTATGTGAACTTCAAGAGCGTTGCTGTCGATGTCATCTCCCCAACCATAAAGGGTTTGTACAAGCTGTTCTTTAGAGATTACCTTGCCCGAATTCTCAAGTAGTTTCTGAAGCAGTGCAAATTCGCGCCTAGAGAGTACGAGGATTTCATTGTTCAAATATGCTTGTCTTGAGGCAGGATCAATGCTGATGTTGCCGAATACAATAATGGGTTCTGCTCGGGCAGTAGTACGACGTTGTAGTGCGCGTATCCTGGCAGAGAGCTCTTCAAGATCGAAAGGCTTAACTAAGTAGTCATCGGCACCACCGTCAAGGCCTTTAACTCTATCTTCAACAAGGTCGTTGGCAGTTAGAATAAGTACAGGTGTAGTGATATTTTGAGCACGAGCTGCCCGTAGGACTTCCAGCCCAGATTTTTTAGGTAATTCAAGATCTAAAACGATTGTGTCAAAACTTTCTAGCAGAATAGCCTGCAGTGCGCTCTGACCATCTTTGACCCAGTCAACTACGTAACCATATTGCGTTAGGCCCATGCAGACACCATCGCCTAATAATTCATCATCTTCTACTAATAACAATCTCATTAGAGCACCTTGTGCACGTAGCGTATATTTGTCATAAATGTACTTATCCCACCTCAAACATGCAAATTTTGGCACCTTCTCAATGAGATACGTTAATAATAGGAGTGTGCGGATAACCTCGCTGATATGAAAAAAACCGAATATCTTCAAAAGGCGAATAGATATACAAAAACTCCTAGTACTCATCTACGAGATTAGCAGGCTTGGAGAGGCTTTGCAAAATTTGGCATCAGACTACTAAATGATGAGTGGTCGGATTCTAGTCTACGGGTATACTTAAGAACAAGTGTAAAATCTTGAATAGTATTAAGTGACCTGTTTCTTCTCGTGAAGAACCAATGATCTGGAGATTTTGTAGGCATTTTGCAGGGATTGGCATTTTTTTCTTCATTTTTGTGCGTGGATTGAAGTATGATTGCGCCGGATGTGAGTCGGATCGCATTTGTGACCCAGTTTGGTGTTTGGTAAGACGGAGATACATTTCGGAACAGCGGCCTTGCTGGTCGTCATTTTTTTAGTCTAAAAAGGAGCAGATACGAACTTCGGACGTGCGTATTTGCATAGTTTTTCCATAATCATTATGGTGTGTGTAACATGAATATCCCCGTAAAAAATACAAACGTGCTTGTGAAAAAAAATTATACGAAGAAAGTCATTCAGATTGGAGAGGCTTCTTCGGCAGAGGCACGTGCTGGCCGCTTGCGCCGCGTTCGCAACATGGCCAACTTGTCTCGTGAAAAGATGTGTAGCAGTGAAGGTTTAAATATTAATACCTATAAAGGATGGGAAATTGCTCGTTATGGCGGCTTGCCTGTCGATGGGGCAGAAAGGGTTATTAGGCGTGTTGCCCACGAGCACGTTGTTGTTACATTAGAGTGGCTACTTCACGGTCAAGGCGCTGGACCTTATGTAATGCCTTCGGCGGGGTCGGTAGAGCTCTCATCTGAAGATGGTGCTCGAGGAGTATCATTTTTAGAAGAAATTGAGTTATTTAAGCGATATTTTTCTCATGTGTTAACAACCACGGTTGAAGATGATGGTTTGGCACCTTGGTATAGGCCAGGTGATGTTGTTGCCGGCGTAAAAAAATATGGCAGAGATATTGAGCAGTATGTGGGAGAATGCTGTATCGTTGAGACAGGTGAAGGAGAAATTTTAGTGCGACGTATCAAGCGTGGAAGCGTACAAGGCAAACATACGCTTGTTTGTACCAATATGGATACACAAGTCAAAAAACCTGTGATTTACGACGCTGTTTTAGTCAGTGCAGCACCTATCATTAGGCATTATAGATAGTCTTATCTAGCGTCTGTTTTTACCAATCTACGTAGTATGTGAGCACCCTGAAGGAATTTTTGAATGAAATACATCTTTAGATTTCAGTCTTCGGGCGCTTTATGTCCAAATCTGTTCCCGGCAGATTTCCGCTTCAAGATCGGCAAAAGACGGCCGTTTCTATCTAGAGGCTGACCTGTTACAGAGAACTTTATAATCTCTCCGTCATCTCTGGGTTTACTTTTATTTTGCTCTGGTGATTGTTAGATTAGGTGGGGGTCCCCTGTTCATTCGCGAGTATAGCCTATGAAAGTTAGACTCCAGGAAGGGGGCAAAATAACTATCCCTCTGTTCTTAAATAACTCCCTCAGGAATAAAAAAACCCGTGAAACACCTTTTTATGTGAATCGCGGGTTTATATCATGCAATGTTTCAAGAAAATATCGTAACTGAGCCCTAAGCTTTGCAAATATGGAAATGGTCAAGACACTTTAGGCTTCCTACTCTACTCTGTAGATTTGCTCACCATGTCGTGAACTCGGTTCCTCATCTTCTGTAAATAACGGTTCAGGTGAGATATCTTCTTAAGACATTTCACATACACATCTATAGCATATCCAATACTACTTTCAAGTCAGCTCTTTATTGTGCAGGTAGCTTCAGTGAATCAAAGCATTTTTATTACAGGTACAGATACCAATATAGGCAAGACATTTATTGCATCTATGATGTTTTTGGCGGCGAAATTGCACCAGATGGATGTCTGCTATTTTAAACCTGTGCAAACAGGTGATGACTCAGACTGTAATGAGGTGAAGTTGCTCACGAATGGAGAAGATAGAAATATTATTCAGCCTGTTTACTCTTTTGCTCTTCCGGCGACGCCTTATCTTGCTGCACGTGTTGAAAATAAAGAAGTAGACTCTCAAAAAATTTGCCGACGCTTCCAAGAAATTTCATTTGACAGATGTATTGTAGAAGGAGCTGGGGGACTATTGGTTCCTTTGTCTGAAAAAATGCTGATCCGCGATCTCATTAAAGCGCTAAATATTCCTATACTCATTGTTGCTTCGACGAGACTGGGTACCATGAACCATACATTATTGACGGTAGAGTCTGCGTTAAATGCGGGTATCGCTGTTAAGGGTATTGTGCTCTCAGGTGATCCTTATCCAAATTTAGCTGAGGTACTCCACCGTTTTTCTACTGTACGCGTGTTGGCAGAAGTGCCAAAACTCGATAAAAGTACATTTC
>JAQSWO010000013.1 GCA_029266595.1 Gammaproteobacteria bacterium | reverse complement strand
AATACCTATTCTTGGTGTGTGTTTAGGCCACCAAGCACTTGCTATTGCTTTTGGTGGTAGCGTTATTTCTGCGGATGAAATTATCCATGGAAAACCAGAAACTATTTTTCACTACAGACAAAATTTATACCGCGATATGCCATTGCCATTTGTAGCAGCTCGCTATCATTCATTAACGGTGGCACGTGACAGTTTGCCTGCTGAGTTTTTGATTGAGGCAGAGACAAGTACTGGTTTAATTATGGGTATGCGCCATAAAAAGCATCCTACTTTTGGTGTACAGTTTCATCCGGAATCTATCTTAACACCAGAAGGCGATAAATTGTTGGCAGCTTTTTGTCAACTAACTAGGTGAAAAAACAAAAAGAGATTAACCATGAACTTTCTCATCGCAAAAAATAATTATTACGATAAATTTGGCGGTATTTTCGTGCCAGAAATACTAATGCCTGCGCTACAACAACTAATAGCAGATTGGAAGTACTATCGTCGGAGTGCTGCCTTTAAGGCACAATTTAAAAAAAGTCTTTCTGAATTTGCAGGCCGTCCTACGCCATTGACTGAAATTCCGCGTTTTGCTGAAGCTGTAAAAGGCCCTAGAATTTTTTTAAAGCGCGAAGATCTGTTACATACAGGCGCGCATAAAATTAACAATGCCTTAGGACAATGTTTATTAGCAAAATTATCAGGTAAAAAAAGAGTCATCGCAGAAACAGGAGCAGGCCAACATGGAGTTGCAACAGCCGCTGCTTGTGCACATTTGGGTTTGCCTTGTGAAGTATATATGGGTGCTGTTGATATGCAGCGTCAAGCATTAAATGTTCAGCGCATGACATTATTTGGCGCAAAAGTAATTTCGGTTAATAACGGTACGCAAACGTTAAAAGATGCGGTAAACGAAGCCTTACGTGATTGGTCTGCTTCTTTTGAGGAAACTTATTATTGTTTAGGGTCAGCGCTGGGACCTCATCCCTATCCCGAAATGGTTGCCTCATTTCAAGCAGTGATTGGCAAGGAAACAAAGGCACAATGTTTAAAACAGCTAGGCGGTTTGCCCCACCAAGTTGTTGCCTGTATAGGCGGCGGTTCTAATGCCATTGGTATTTTTTCAGCTTTTATCGATCAGCCTTCCGTTGAATTAATTGGTGTGGAAGCAGGTGGCAAAGGAAATAAACCTGGCGAGCATGCGGCGCGTTTTTTTGCGGATGACGTTGGTGTGCTGCACGGTTGCTACACTTATTTGTTGCAGAATGCTGATGGACAAATTATGCCAACGCATTCTATTTCAGCGGGTTTAGATTATCCTGCTATTGGTCCTCAACATGCAGCTTTATTTGCAGCTAAGCGCGCCACATATGTTGCTGCAAATGACCAAGAAGCGTTAGCTGCATTAAAATTATTAGCGGAGACGGAAGGTATTTTATGTGCATTGGAATCGGCGCATGCAGTGGCTCATGTGATGAAAATAGCGCATGAACTGCCTAAAGAGAATATTGTGATTATTAATTTATCAGGACGAGGTGATAAAGACCTGGGAACTATTATCGAGAAGTCGTAATTAATTATTAGCGTAGGTTCCGCCATCATGAATTTGTGATTATATTATTCTCCTGGATTGCCGCGTCGCTATCGCTCCTCGCAAAGACGAAGAGCTGGATTGCTTCGCAAAAACCGCTCGTAAGACAAATTCTATGGATTGCTTACAAATAGCGAATTCTTCTCAAAAATAAGTAAAAAAATTCACCTTATAACAAGGATAAAAAATGCCAAATCGCATTTCAGCATCATTTAAAGACCACAAAGTATTTGCAGGATACATAACGGTAGGAGATGGTGACAGTGTAGCTATTGCAAAAGCGCTGATTCAGGGAGGCGTTAATATGTTAGAGCTAGGTGTGCCTTTCTCTGATCCTGTTGCCGATGGCCCAGTCATTCAGCGTGCTGCGCAACGTGCCTTAGAAAATCACACAACTTTGTTTGATGTGTTAGAGGTCGCGAAAAAAATACGCGCAGATTCTTCCATCCCTTTGGTGTTATTTGGCTATTTTAACCCATTTCTACATGCTGACCCTGCGGCCTGGTTGCCGCAGGCAAAATCATCTGGCATTGACGGTATTCTGGTTGTAGATCTACCCTATGAAGAAGGAAAGAATTTTTATCGAACCTGTCTTGCACATGATATTTTACCCATTCCCGTTATTACGCCAGTCACTTCTACATCACGGCTTAAAATAATTACCCGGTATGCCAAAGGATTTTTATATTATGCCAACCACAAAGGTACAACAGGGGTTCGATCTGGATTGCCTGCAGACTTCTCAGAAAAAATAGCGGCCATTCAATCAGCCACGCATTTACCTATATTGGCGGGATTTGGTATTTCTGGTCACAAAGATGCCCAAGAAATTTTAAAGCATGCTGATGGATTCGTGGTGGGTTCGTTTTTTATGAAGGCCTTAGAAGATGGGGCGAGCTTAAAAGAATTGACTCAAATAGCACGTGGTTTTCTTGAGGAACGCATATGATACTCGTCTTAAAATCTGATATTACGCCTGTAGAGGTTAAACGGTTGGAAGAGAAACTTGCCTGGATGGGTTTGCATGCAGTGCCTAGTCAGGAAGAAGGGCGTTACGTCTTAACTATTGTTCACGGTACAGATAAACAAGTACAAGCAGAGCAATTTATTCAACTCCCCGGTGTAGATCAAGTACTACCTTTGACACAAAAATATAAACTCACGAGTAGCGAGGTAAAAAAACAACGTACTGTTATTCAAATAGGTAACCAATCGATAGGTGCGGATCATCAGGTTATGGTCATGGCTGGCCCTTGCGCAGTTGAGTCAGAAGAACAAATGGATATCACTGCAAAACATGTTGCATCTGCAGGTGCAACAGTTTTGCGGGGCGGTGCATTTAAGCCGCGTACCTCTCCTTATGATTTCCAAGGGTTAGGCGAAATCGGTTTGCGCTATATGCAAGTTGTGGCTAAAAAATATGGTTTGCTGACTATTTCAGAAGTAATGAGTATCGACCAAATTGATGTCACCGCATCCCACATAGATATTTTGCAAATAGGCGCGCGCAATATGCAAAATTTCAATTTATTAAAGGCAATGGGAGAAACACAAAAACCTATTTTGCTGAAACGCGGATTATCTGCGACTTACCATGAACTTTTATTAGCGGCTGAATATATTTTAAGCACAGGAAATTCTCAGGTCATTTTATGCGAACGTGGTATACGCACTTTTGAGCCTTATACCAGAAATACATTAGATATTGCCGCTGTACCCGTACTGCAGTCTCTGTCTCATTTGCCTGTGGTGGTAGATCCCAGTCATGGTGTAGGTATTCGACAATTTGTGCCTGCACTAGCTTGTGCCAGTGTTGCTGCGGGTGCACACGGTATTATTGTGGAAGTACATCCTAATCCTGAGCAAGCGCTTTCCGATGGACCCCAATCACTGACCCTGCCGCAATTTAGCGATATGATGGTGTCGTTGCAGGCTATGGCGGGTGCGCTAAATAAGTCCATTGCCAAATAACAGTTAGCATCCCAAATGGGAGAGTGCTGGAAAAAAATGGTTGAAAAACCCTCATCAATTTGACACCCTGTCTGCCATTTGTGTCCATCCCACCATTTCAGGAGTTAACATGTCAAATCGCGTTAAAGTTGCCATTACTGGCGCTGCTGGCCAAATTGGCTATGCAATGCTATTTCGTATTGCTAATGGCGATATGTTTGGTAAGAACACTGCTGTCGAGCTTCAGTTACTTGAGTTACCCGCTGCTTTACCCGCGCTTCAAGGTGTCATTATGGAGCTTGAAGACTGCGCATTCCCTCTGCTCAAAAGTGTTATTGCCACAGATGATGTAAATGTAGCCATGAAAGACGTTAACTGGGCTATCCTCGTTGGCTCAGTGCCTCGTAAGGCTGGCATGGAGCGTTCTGACTTATTGCAAATCAATGGCGGCATCTTTAATAAACAAGGTCGTGCCATCAATGACCACGCAGCAAGTGATGTGCGTGTGTTTGTGGTAGGTAATCCTTGCAACACCAACTGCTTAATCGCTATGAATAATGCCCCTGATGTTCCCAATGATCGCTTTTATGCGATGACACTTTTAGACGAATATCGTGCTCGTACTCAATTGGCACAAAAAGCTGGTGTTGGTGTAGATGTAGTACAAAATCTTACCATTTGGGGCAATCACTCTGCTACGCAATATCCTGACTTCTACCATGCAACCATCGATGGTCAGCCAGCTACTAGTGTGATTACTGATGAGCACTGGTTAGAGAATGATTTCATTCCTATCGTGCAAAAACGTGGTGCGGCCGTGATTAATGCAAGAGGAGCTTCTTCCGCTGCTTCTGCTGCAAATGCGGCTATTGGTACGGTATATCATCTTGTTCATGATACGCCAGATGATCAGAGTTACTCTGTTGCTGCTTGCTCTAAAGGTGAATATGGTGTGGATGAAGGACTGATCTTCTCCTTCCCTTCACGCACGGTGAAAGGCCAGCATCAAATCATTGAAGGAATATCCCACAATGATTTTGGCAAGCAAAAATTTGAGATAACGCTGAATGAATTGAGAGAAGAAATGGAAGCGGTGAAAGCGCTTGGCTTATTAAAGGAATAAATAAACAATGAATCTCAATTTTCTCGATTTTGAACGTCCCATAGCGGAACTAGAAGATAAAATTGAAGAGCTAAGACGTGTGGGTGTAGATACAGAACTCAACCTATTTGAGGAAATACAGCGTCTGGAGCACAAAAGCAAGGAGCTTACGCGCCATATTTTTGCTTCGCTTACACCTGCGCAAACGGTACAAATGGCTCGTCACCCCTTACGTCCTAATTTCGTGGATTATGTCGCCAATATTTTCACTGATTTTGTCGAACTACAGGGTGATAGGCACTTTTCTAAGGGCTTCACCATCATGGGAGGTCCTGCCCGTCTAAATGGTGTACCCGTTATGGCGATAGGCATACAGAAGGGTCGTTCGACTAAAGAAAAAGTTGAGCGTAACTTCGGTATGCCTAAGCCAGAAGATTATCGAAAAGCACTGCGATTAATGGAAATGGCAGAGCGTTTCAAACTTCCCATCATTACGTTAGTCGATACGCCAGGTGCTTATCCTGGTATAGATGCTGAGGCGCGTAATCAGAGCGAGGCTATCGCAAGAAATCTTTTTGTAATGTCCCAGCTTAAAACCCCCATTATTTCAGTTATTACGGGTGAGGGTGGTTCAGGCGGCGCATTAGCCATAGCAGTGGGAGATCGTGTCTTAATGCTGCAATACAGCATTTACTCTGTTATTTCTCCCGAAGGCTGTGCATCTATCCTATGGAAAAATCCTGAAAAAGCGTCGGATGCTGCGGCAGCGATGGGTGTTACAGCAGATAGACTTAACCAATTAGGACTAAATGACAAAGTGGTGCAAGAGCCTTTGGGTGGTGCACATAGAGATCCAGTCAAAATGGCGGAGACACTTAGAAACACCTTGTATACGGAGTTAACGGAACTGAAAAAGCTCTCTCTCCCTGAATTATTAGAAAGGCGTTATAAACGGCTTTTAAAACACCACCCAGTCCCTGCTTGAAACTCTGATGTGAGGCAAAGAAACAATGATGATCCATATTCCCCCATTCGACACTGTGCGCGCCTTAGTCGTTGGCGACATCATGTTAGATCGGTATTGGCATGGTAGTGCGGCACGTATTTCTCCAGAAGCGCCTGTTCCCATTCTCAACGTTAAAAAATTAGAGGAGCGCCCAGGTGGTGCAGGAAACGTAGCACTAAATCTTCAATCTTTAGGCTGTCAAAGTACAACCCTGCTTGGTCTAACAGGGAAAGATGATCCTGCTGATACGCTTAAAAAGCAATTTCATGCGCTGAACATAAATTGTCAATTTCACACAGTAAACAATGCGCACACCATCACAAAACTTCGTGTCATTGGCCGTAACCAACAGCTGATACGGTTGGACTTCGAAGAACCTTTTTCAGTTACAGACGCAGAAGCGTTGGTTCCTTCTTTTAAACAAAATATCGCGCAGGCGGATGTGCTCATCCTATCCGATTATGGTAAAGGTGTTGTGACGCATCATGCTCAAACGTTTATTAAAATCGCCAGAAAAACGGGAATACCTGTACTTGTCGATCCTAAGAGTAACGATTTTAATCTTTATCGTGGTGCAACTGTTGTTACCCCCAATCAAAAAGAATTTGAAGCGGTTGTTGGGCCTTGTGCTAATCAATCTGAACTCATCGTCAAAGGCCACCAACTGATGCGTTCGCATGAGATACATGCCTTGCTTATCACTCAGAGCGAACACGGGATGACCCTTCTACAAGAAGGTGTAGATCCACTACACTTGCCAACACGTGTGAGAGAAGTTTATGACGTGACCGGCGCAGGTGATACTGTCATTTCTGTCATCGCGGCGGCAATAGCTACTAAAGAACCCCTACATAAAGCTGCTGTTCTTGCTAATATGGCTGCAGGTATTGTCATCAAAAAACTAGGGGCAAGCACTGTATCCATTCCAGAACTTCGACGTTCGATTCAACGTCAGGAAACTTCTAGTTCAGGCATACTTAGTGAGGAGGACTTACTTGAAGCGGTTGCAGATGCCAGAAAACAAGGAGAAGCTATCGTCATGACCAATGGTTGTTTCGATATCCTACATGCGGGCCACGTGCAATATTTGGAACAAGCAAAAGAGCTAGGTCAACGTCTGGTGATTGCCGTGAACGATGACCTCTCTGTCAAAAGACTCAAAGGAGACACTAGGCCTATCAATAGTTTGGAATCGCGCATGACGCTCTTGTCTGCCTTGCGCGTAGTTGATTGGGTGGTGCCCTTCTCTGAAGATACTCCAGAACGTCTCATCAAAGCAGTATCACCCGATATATTGGTCAAAGGGGGCGATTACAAAATTCCAGAAATCGCCGGTGCAGACCATGTTTTATCTAAAAATGGGAAAGTTAAAATACTCTCCTTTAAGCCTGGATATTCCACATCGAAAATCATAGAGAAAGCCAAAGATACAGTTTGCTAGTAAGAAGTAAAACAGAACATGAAGCATTCTGCTAATGACGTAATAGCTCACCCCTTACCACGATTGGCACAAATGGCCAGGTTTTAGACCGTCTTTGCGAGGAGCGCAGCGAGCGACGACGTGGGAATCCAGAAAAAGCGCAGCATACACGTAGTATGTGATCACTCTGAGGGCATTTTTCGCCCAAGATTGGCAAAAGATGGCCGTTTCTATCTAGTGGCTGATCTGTTATCTAATGACTAATTGCGGTCTCTGCAATAGGCCATAAATGATCTCTCACTTCTCAGAATCAATAGAGTAAGCATATAAGGTATTTTGTAATAACGTCGCGACTGTCATCGGCCCAACTCCGCCGGGTACAGGCGTGATCCAGCTTGCTCTTTCTTTTGCTGATTCAAAATCCACATCACCCGCTAAGCGACCATTTTCCAATCTATGCATGCCAACATCTACTACAATTGCGCCTGGTCTAATCCACTCACTATTGATGACATCTCTTTTTCCTGTAGCAACAACCAACAAATCTGCAAGTTTAACTTGTTCGGATAGGTTTTTAGTAAATCGGTGGCAGACTGTGGTGGTGCATTTAGCGAGTAAAAGCTCTAAAGCCATGGGGCGCCCAACAATATTAGAAGCCCCTACAATGGTTGCATTCAAGCCAGCTAATTCTATGTTGTAGTGTTCCAGCAGCCTGATAATCCCATAAGGTGTGCAAGGTCTTAATGTAGGGCGTCTCTGCGCAAGCCTGCCTAGGTTACAAGCATGAAAGCCATCGACATCTTTATAAGGATTAATGCGATCTAGTATGTTGTCGCTGTTGATATGGTCAGGCAAAGGAAGTTGTACGAGTATGCCATCGACTTGGTCGTCTGCGTTGAGCTGGTCAATGAGATCAAGTAGGCCAGATTGAGTAGTTGTAGTGGGAAGGTCGTAGGCAATGGAGGTAATACCTGCTTTTTCACAAGCTCGACGTTTATGGCCCACATAAACTTCTGAGGCTGGGTCGTTGCCTATTAAAATAACAGCAAGACTGGGTGCTCTGAGACCTTGATCAGTACGTGCTTTGATTTTCTCACCAAGTTCTTGGGTAATGTGATTAGCGAGGGCTTTTCCGTCTAGTAGATTGGCAGGCATAGTGGTTTCCGTGAAAGGCTGGTTTGTTATAGAACTTTTGCAGCAGCGTTTAGTGTGTGAGAGAGCGTTACTTCATTATGTGCTAGTGACAGAAATCCCGCCTCATAACCTGACGGTGCAAGATACACGCCTTCTGCCAGCATTTGATGAAAGAACTGTTTAAACCGTTCCATATCGCAAGCTTGCACTTGAGAGAAGAGGCGAATAGGTTCATCACCTTCGTGGAAAAATACACCGAACATACCGCCTATTGCATTGGTTTTAAACGGGACACCTGCAGTTATCGCGATTTTTGTGAGTTCTCTTGTGAGGGTTAATGTCTTTTGTTCTATGGCCTCGTAGAATCCTGGTTTTTCTATCTCTTCCATATTCACCAATCCTGCTGCCATGGCGATGGGGTTACCAGATAGTGTGCCTGCTTGGTAGACTGGGCCCAGAGGCGCCATTTGAGCCATGATGTCTTCCCTACCGCCAAATGCGCCTACAGGCATCCCGCCGCCAATGATTTTGCCCAAGGTTGTTAAATCAGGTGTGATGCCAAATCTGGTTTGCGCGCCACCTAGAGCTACTCTAAAGCCTGTCATTACCTCATCGAAAATCAAAAGACTTTGATAATAATCGCAGATATCCCTTAAACCTTCTAAAAAGCCAGGATTAGGTAGGATGCAGTTCATATTGCCGGGCACGGGTTCTACGATGATACAGGCAATGTTTTGCCCTTCTTTTTCGAAGCACGCAGCCACAGAGTCAAGATCATTGAACGTGGCGACGAGGGTATGTTGGGTCAGATCTGAAGGAACGCCAGGTGAACTGGGAACGCCCAAAGTCAGTGGGCCAGAACCTGCCTTCACGAGCAGACTGTCTGAGTGACCATGATAGCATCCTTCGAACTTAAGCATTTTGTCGCGCTTGGTAAAAGCACGTGCAAGACGAATGGCACTCATGGTGGCTTCCGTGCCTGAATTGACGAAGCGCACGCTTTGAATAGAGGGCATGTGTTCGATAATTTTGATGGCGAGTTGTGTTTCAGCAGTTGTAGGTGCGCCGAAACTCAGCCCAAGTGTTGCTGCTTTTTGTACAGCTTCAATCACTCTGGGATGAGCATGCCCTAACATCGCTGTTCCCCAGGAACCCATATAATCAACATACTGTTTGTTATCTTCGTCTATCAAATAAGCACCATGGGCGCGTTTGATGAATAAGGGAGTGCCGCCCACACCTTTAAATGCTCTGACAGGAGAATTAACCCCACCAGGAATGTAACGCTGAGCTTGTTCAAATAGTTGGTTAGAGTTGATCATGATTGTCCTTAAGTGTAGTCAGGAGTTTTAGGAGATACGCAAAGCTTGGTGAACTGAAAAATTATTCATGCATCTCAGCATGAATACTTAGTAAATAAGCACTTATCACGTGCTGGGGCGCCTTACTGTATTTCAGAAGTTCCGCTTGCTGATGATACGAGCGATAATCTTTATGCATGTGCTCTAAATTTTTGAAAAGTTACATTTTGGGCCGTTACAAAAGTGGTAGTATACTGCGCGAACCTGTTATTCCAAATACTAAATGTAGAGATTCTAGTGATGTATAAAAAATATATGTGTGTGCTGTGTGGCTTTATCTATGATGAAGAGAAAGGCTGGCCTGAAGACGGTATTGCACCAGGAACGTTTTGGCAAGACGTGTCCGATGATTGGTTTTGCCCAGAATGTGGGGCTATGAAGAGTGATTTTGAGATGGTGGAAATAGCATAGAATGCCGTATTTCTTAAATGAAGAGGGGTAACGTTTTGCAAAAAAATGGCATTTTGCTAGTCAACCTTGGCACGCCCGACCAACCGGACATAGCATCTGTAAAACGTTACCTTAAACAGTTTTTAAGCGATCCTCGCGTCATTGATTTACCCCTCCCCCTACGTTGGATTTTAGTCAACGCATTTATTCTACCGTTTAGATCTCGGTCCTCTAGTGAAGCTTATCGGCAAATTTGGACAGAGCTAGGTTCTCCATTGCTGGTGAATAGCCAAAAATTTACAAAAGCGCTTGGTGAAAAAGTGGGAGATGCTTATACCGTCGCTTTGGGAATGCGTTATGGTAATCCTAGTATCCCCGCAGCGATTGAAGCACTTAGAGATTGTCAGCATATCAATGTGCTTCCGCTATTCCCGCAGTATGCATCTGCATCGACAGGGTCAGCGCTGGAGAAGGTATTGGACACCTTTGCTAAGCAGTGGAATGTCCCTAGTATTTCTATCATTCATGCTTTTTACGATCATCCAGGATTCATTTCAGCTTATGCGAATTTGATTCAGCGCACGTTGGGGCATGAAAAGCCTGATGTATTCTTATTCAGTTATCACGGATTACCACAACGGCATATTAAGAAAAGTGGTTGTGAAGTAATGTGTGACTTGAAGGCATGCCCTGAGATTAGCGTAGTCAATGAGAATTGTTATCGCGCACAGTGTTATCAAACCTCTCGATTACTAGCCAACGCATTAGCGTTGTCAGAAAGCGATTATCATGTAGCGTTCCAGTCTCGCTTGGGGAGAACGCCTTGGATACAACCATACACGGATCAAATACTGATTACGCTAGCAAAAGCGGGAGTCAAACATATCGCCATTGCCTGTCCTTCTTTTGTTGCGGATTGCTTGGAGACATTGGAAGAAATTGGCTTGCGGACTAGGGCACAATGGTTGGCGTTGGGAGGAGAAAAATTAACATTGATTCCTTGTCTGAACGCTCAGAAAGATTGGGTTGATGCGGTAGCGGAGATGCTTAGAGACAGTTAGACTCGCTAAAGCGGAGTTTTGCAGCCCCTAATAAAGCTCTGAGATAATCGTCTGGATATGGTCCAAATTAACAACATCGAATGGTGCGACTGCTTGAGCGATATCGCCATCATAGATTAAGTACCCTTTAGGGCAACGTTCTTGAAGTAAATTTTTAAAGTAATGTAAGCCATTCATAAATTCTGGATGAAACGTCTTGGATGATTTTATTTCAATCTGGATCAAGTCATGTCCATGCTTCACAAGGAGATCGACCTCATTTTGATTACTGTCACGGTAATAGTAAAAATCTGGTTCTTGGCCTCGGTTGAGGGTTTCTTTGATGCATTCCATCACCACAAAATTTTCAAATAAATTTCCTCGTAATGGATCTCTTGATAAGTGTTGAACATTTAAAATGCCCAATAAATAAGCAGCTAAGCCAACATCTGTGAAATAGAGTTTGGGAGATTTACTCAATCTTTTGCCTAAATTTTCATAGTAAGGTTGTAGGCGAAATAGAATAAATGAAGCTTCGAGAATAGATATCCAATTTTCTACTGTATGATAAGAAATGCCTAAATCATGACCTAAATTGCTCGCATTAAAAACTTGACCAATACGTCCAGCACATAGCCTTAGAAAGTGCTGGAATTGTTTTAAATCTTTAACACGCAACATTTGCCTTACATCACGTTCTACATATGTTTGCACGTAATCTCGGTAATATTTTGTTGGGTTGATGGGATCATCATAGAGCCGTGGATACATGCCTTGATACATTAATTCATTTATGTCGTTAGTTTTGAGAGAAGGTAGCTCAGAGAGACTTAATGGCATGAGTTTTAAAATAGCTGTACGACCTGCAAGTGATTGTGTGATCGATTCATGTAATAGCAATTGATGGCTGCCTGTTAGGATAAACATGCCTTTTGATTTTCGTGAGTCAACAATTGTTTGAATATAGGACAATAATTCTGGCTGGCGCTGAATTTCATCCAAAATAGCTCCGTTAGAATAACGGGCTAAGAAGCCTTTAGCATCTGCCAAAGCAAATGCCCTTTCATCTGGATTTTCTAGGGAAACATAAGGTTTGTCTGGAAACAACGCGCGAACCAAAGTTGTTTTGCCTGATTGCCTTGGTCCGATCACCGTTACTACTGGATAAGCGTCGGCCATCGTTTTGAGTTCAGATGCTAGTTTTCGAGTTAGCAAACGTAATTTCCTCCACTTATAAATAGCTTTGATGTGAAGGTTAGTTTATGCAAATTAGAAGTTCAACTTCTAATTTGCATAAATCATGATAAAAAGGACGCATAAAATGAGTAGATGTAAAAAATATTGATTATATTCAATAGAATTTAACATGTTGCCTATCAACGCTTAAGAAATAATCGCTCAAAATTCTCTGTCGTTTTTTCAGCGACTTCCTCAAATGAAATACCCCTTAACTGTGCGATAAACTCGGCTACATGGCGCACATATGCCGGTTCATTTGGCTTGCCTCTATAGGGGACAGGTGCTAGGTAAGGCGCATCTGTTTCTATAAGCATCCTGTCCAATGGAATCTTTTTTGCTATGTCTTGTAATTCCTTGGCATTTTTGAAGGTCACAATACCAGAAAAAGAGATGTAAAAATTAAGGTCCATGGCTTGTTTAGCCATTTCCCAAGTTTCTGTAAAGCAGTGCATGACGCCTTTGGGGTCTTGAGCGTTTTCTTCTTGCATGATACGGATAGTATCTTCTCTAGCTTCACGGGTATGGATGATGAGTGGTTTATCTATGGCTTTGGCGGCTTGTATATGTGTTCTAAATCTTTTTTGTTGCCAGGTGATGTCACCTTCGCATCGATAGTAATCTAACCCCGTTTCTCCGATGGCGATGACTAAGGGATCAGAGGCTAAGCTGGTCAATTTCTCAACGTTGGGCTCTTGTGATGTGGCTTCTGTGGGGTGCAAGCCTGTGCTGACGTAGATGTTTTCATGTGCGCGCGCGATGGCCATCATCTCAGGCAGATCTTCTAGGATGACAGAGACGCAGAGCATGTGAGAAACACCTTGCTCCCTCGCAAATGCGAGTGCGGCTGTTAAATCACCATTGTGGTTAGTAAGGTCAAGACGATTAAGGTGGCAGTGTGAGTCTATGAGCATATTTATGCGCCTGTTAAATGAGTAGCCTTCTTTTTGAAATATGAATACATCAATCCGCCTGTGATGATATTTAACATTAGCATGGCGAATACCATTGAAAATGTCGAATATATCAGTATATCGGCTAAAAGAAAGCTAACGATACCGGCCAATACAAACCGCATGGTTCCCGCTAATGCAGAGGCCAAGCCACTGTAATGAATCACTTGTGTTAAAGCATGGCCTGTAAGTTCAGGAAACAAAATTCCCGTGCCATAAGTAATAAACAACATTGGCAGTGCAATGCTCCAAATCGTTTCTGGAAATAGCAAAAGTGCGATAAACATCATAGCGATGCCAGTAAATGAAATAGTTAATGCAATTTGGATAACACGAATGTCCGAAACACGTTTCTTTAATTGGGTTAGTGATTGTGTTCCCAAGATTAGAGCGCAGCCGTTTATAAAATAAAAATATCCGAATAGTTCTGGCTCCAAGTGATAGTGGCTGATGTAGATGAAGGGTGAAGAAGAAATAAAAGCAAATAATACGGAAAAGTTGGTGCTAGCCGCTAATATTGCTAGTAGAAAGGGGGCGAAAGCTGTTTGTTGCCAATATGCTTGTAGTATTTGCCGGGCGGGTAATGGCCTTCTTGACGCTTTGGGGTGGGTTTCTGGCACAAAAAGGGTAGTGATAAGTAGCGCCAAGCCGTAGAAGGTCAGGAAATAAAAGTTCGATTGCCAGTTAATATGTACCAATAAATATCCACCTATAGTGGGTGCAATCATGGGTGCGATGATGACGATACCCATCAATTGACTAAGCACTTTTGACATTGCCCCACTTTCGGAAAAGACGTCCCTTACCATAGCCATTGAGGACACTGAACAAGCGCAGGTTCCCAGTGCTTGAAAAACACGCCCGAGGATAAGTGCGGTAATATTTTCACTGAAAGCACATACTAAAGAGCTGATAATAAAAATGATAATGCCGATTAGGTTTGTGGATTTTCTGCCAATTTTATCGCATAAGGGTCCCCAAAAAAGTTGGGCAATTGCAAGGCCAACCAAGAATAGAGAGAGGGTGAGTTGTATTTCAGCTGCCGATGCCTGAAAGTTGTGTTTGATGGTTGGCATAGACGACAGATAGATATCCGTTGAAAAGGGGCCAATTCCAGCCAGGGCAGCTAAGTAAATAATGGATATAGGCTTTTTGTTTTGCAAGGGATTCGGTTCCATGGGTAGTAAACAGTATATTCGTGCTTTATTCTAGAAGGTTGGCAAAATGCTATGTTTATTATTGTAGCAATGTTTAGTCGATTGCGCCAAAGGCTGAAATAGATGAAAACCTATTGATATTACACGAATAAGGCATTTGACTAAGAAACAGTAAGCTCAACCTTTTTAAGATCCTAAAATTTTTCTGCGTTTTTTAATATTTCTTTAAGCTTAAATCTGTATAAAGCTATTCCAATTAAAATCAATTATTTAAATGGTGGAACTTTTGCCCCTAACAGATTATTTATATATTTAGCTTAAGTTTTGCTCTGAATTTAAAGAACGGTGTAAAAAATCAGGTCCTAAAAAATGCTCGAAAATTCTAATGCGTCTAATGTTCTACGCCCTAATCATTTCTTCCGCCTACTCAAAAATAAAACTTCTTTTGGTGGTTATAAAGCTGAAAAGGGAAGAAAGTGTCGAGTCGTCAGATTAGGTGGTAAGCCCCGAGAAGCATTAGTATTAAAAAATTTTCCGGAGCCATTTTTTGTGGAAGAGCATCATTTATCAGCTTATGAAAAAATTAAGCCAAATGAACCTACTTTAGGTCCATTGCATCATACTCTGCAATATAATAATGGGCTCAAGGTACGTGTCTATTATGACGAGGATGGAAATTATTGCAGGCATCGTGCAATCCATAATCAAGATGGATTTATAAAGCTAGAAGATGATGAATCATATCGTATTAGAAGAGATAGTGAGCTTTATGTTAAAGGTATCATCCATCAAATGGTTGAAGAATTGAGAAAAGAGGAAAGAGGTTATACTGAATCGATTGAAAAATTACTTATAGACCTTGATGAACTTAGTAAAAAAGGAATAACCCAGCCTGCGTATCTTGTTCTTTTAAAACAAGCTATTTGCTTAGTCAGTGAAAAAAATCAAATATTTTTTAATTCAGATATTGGCTTGGAGAAGTGTTTAAGAGAATTACAAGAGAAAATACAAGCGCGTCTTCAAGCTAGTGAGGTATTCCCTAAGCAGTTAGAGGATAATTCTGCGCAATCAATAACAAAACAAAATTCACCCCATAAGAATAACGGCCAGTCAAAAACAGCTCTTCGAAAGAAAAAAGGAAGAGTAAATAGAAATAAAGTAGAGAGTTCAGCTTCAGAGATACGAAAACAAAACCAGGCTCAGCTTAAAGATGATTTTGATAGAGATATTCAAAGTGGGTTCTCTATTAAATTATATCAAAGAAACATAGCGCTTATTGAAAAAATGTGGGCGTTTTGTGAGATCGGTAATGGTGATGCCAATTATGCTCGGAATATTAGTGAAAGAGAAAAACGCTTGGAGGCTATGCGCCAAAACTATATTCTGAAAATTTGTTGTGAGGCAGATGATGTAAAAACCGTTAGCAAACTACTTAATTTGGATAAAGATATCTTGCTATTACAGAAGCTAGAAGCAATTGCTCAGGATTATGATCGTCCTAATTTGCTGGAGTTTTTTCATCAAGAAAAGCTAAAAAAATGGCCGCCACATCCTCCTAAACAGGAAGGGCCTGTTGAAGAAAAAGGTGTGCAAGGTGCGCAAATAGAAAAGGATGATTTAGAAGGAAAACCTGTTCAGTTTTATAAACCTTCTTTTACTCTACTGCAACTAGCTTTAGGCAATGTATCTTTTAAAGCAGAGAAAGAAGAACGAGATAAAGAAGAAGGGCGAGATGAAAAACAAGCATACAGAGCAAATGAACGCGGCATTGCTGATCAATGTCTTGCTATTTGCGCCTACCTCGCACCAGAAATTTCAATCTCCTTATTTCATCAATTAATGCCGGATAATTTTAGGGATGCTTCACAAAAAATTGATAAAGCACTTAAGTCTTTAAAGAAGCGCGGATTGTTAAAAATAAATAATTCAACTATCAGTATAAGCCCACTTGTGCAAAAGAATATAAGACAATCCTTACAGATTAATGATCAAAAAGAAGTTTGTTTACAAGTATTAAGAAAATTGGCTGATATCTTAGATGCAAAAGTTATGTTTAATATTCTTTTCAAAAAAGAGAAGGGTGATGATGATACTGTTACAGAGAAAATTCTCACTCTCCGACTCGAGCCACACCTCAAAAATATCATTCATCACCATCAACAGATTAACCCTAAATTATTTCCATTCCCTTTAGCTGTATTGTCAGCTAACTTGGCTAAGTTTTACCAGGACTATCCTGATAAACAGCAAGAATGTTATAATTATTACCTTTTAGCAATAAGAGTGATGGAGGAAAATGCTCTTCAAAATACTGAAGAATTTGTATTTTTCTTACAAACTCTTTCCGCCATGTGTAACGATTTAAAAGAAAAGCAAAAACATTTACTACGTGCGCTTACCATCCAAGAGACACTTTACGGACAGAATAATCCACAGTTAATACTTACCCTTAGATTTATAGTGGATGCTTATATTAATTTGAAAGATAATTTGTCTGCTTTAAAAATAGTTTTACGTATTTTAGGTATTTCGAAAACAATGAGTGGCTCCCTATCTCAAATACAAAAAGACTTTATAGATTACGCAGGCCAATTTCTTAAAAAAGTTCTGCATGCCCTAGGTATTTCAAAAACAATAGATGAGCTATTATCTGAAATGCCACAAGACTGTATAAGTGGCACGAATGATGGAGCTCAATTACTCTACGAAAGAATACTTAGTGTAGAAAAACCTCAGTCGTACGTTGCAGCGACTCCTTTATCTTTAACACAGAACACTAACAATCACACGATAGACAAAAAAGAAGATAATTCTGGTGGCAAAGAAGAGGTTGTTATAACGGCGCCTATTGTTAATGCTGCAGCGGCTATTCCTAATTCACTCGCTCAATCATCCCTTATCTCTCTCGAATCAAAAGAAGAGCTTAAAAAACCCGAGCCAGCTAATTCTAAACCACACCTTAATTTAAATTATTTTAAAAAACATAAAAATCCTGCTATCTACGCTATCCTTATTTCTTGTGGTCACACTGCAGAAAAAATTTCACTTATTCTGCTTCCATTGCTAATACCAGGTTTAAGTATTTCTAATCAACATATTCAAGATGCAGTTAAGGCATTAGCGCAAGGAAAAAATGCATATTTGTTATTAGAAGAAGAGACTGGCTCCATAAAGATCAAGCCTGGTGTGAAAAATTTACGTAGGCGGTGTTCTCTTCAGGATCAGCGAATGCATCTTAAAACGATGCTGGATACATTTCTCATGATTATCAAAAGTCCTTTCTTCAATCTATGCGAAAAAGAACTCTCAACACATTTAGATGCTATTGGAATTTGCTTCCTAGAATATATCAAAGCAGCTAATAGTAAAGCCGATTTAGTGGCTTTAGAATCTTTATTGAGCCTATTACATACTGTATATGTTAATTTTTCTGATCCAGGGACGCAGACGAAAGCAAAAATACATTTTGAGAATATATTAGAAGTAGCCACTCAAAAATTAGGTGAAAATGATATATTAGTAGCATCAATTCTTGATACGCTGATCAAGGTGTATAGCACGCTAAAAATGGAAGATAAAAAACAAGACTGTGTAGAACGTCTTAGTAGCATCAGGCATCCTATTTCTGCAGTAGAGATTCCTGTGGCTCCGAACGCTGCTCAATCTTTAGGGCAACATGGTATTCTTCCTCGCCCTGCTGGACCAGTTTCACAGCAGCCACATTTACCTGTTATTACTTTGGAACAAGGCGCAAGCGACCTCAACAGCGGTGGGAGTCATGAAAAGCCAAAGTTAAATGCGTATTGTTAAGTTACGTAGTGATCAGTATTATTAAAACGCGTGCCATTTTTCTAGCATATGTTTGGTTGGCACGCGCCAAAAATCATAGCCATCGGTCACTTCAAAGCCGCATTGCTCATAAAGTTTTAATGCTCCTTTATTGTCGCACTCCACGTCTAGTACTAATCGCTTCCATCCCTTTTTATAGAGCATTTCCATCACTTGAATGATCATGGCAAAGCCATAACCCCGTCCTTGGAGTTTGGATTGGATGCACAAATCGTGGATAAATGCGGTTTGATGGTCATCAAATCGCACGTGTATTTTTCCTATATTTTCTTCATGCTCACTAGAAACTAACCAAGCTATTCGATTTTTTTCGTTCATATTTTCTGAGAATCGTGTGTAGGTTTCTGTGAGCGAAGCATTGAATGCTGTAGCGCCTAGCTGAGAGAGTAAGGGTAGGTCTGCTTTATTGGCTTCTCTTAATATCACGACAGGCTTAGATTTTTGCATGGGAGGATGTTTAGCGATCATTTCAACTTGGGAAAAAGTATATTTCGCATGCAATGCCTTCATTTGTTCTTCACCAATCACTGAGTTTTGTGGACACATCCACAAGCAGTTGGGAATATGGCGCTGCCGCATTTCCAATAATGCTTCGGAGAGCATTTTTTTGAAAATGCCTTGACGCCGATACTTAGGGTGAACGCAGGCAGTGAGTTCGACCTCAGTCATATTAAAGCTAAACAAGGCAAGATAACCAATAAGGTTGCCATCGATGAAATACAGAAAGTCGTTGAATTCTTGCGTGAGTCTTTGGGGAATGATATGCCAATAGACCTTCATGCGATAACCATCTTGATCTTTACAGATATCGATCAGCCGTTTGATGTGGCGAATGTCTGTTTTCTGTAGCTTTGAGAGTTTGGTGATTTGTTTTATCATCTTCGTTCTTCTTCATAGGTAGTCGTAGGATGCCGGGAGATTTTAGCGGCTGTTTGTGGCTTTTAATGCCTATGCGAAGTATATACCCCCTCACTTCAAGATGCTGGTTTTTAGTATCTTGAACTGGACTTTATCAATGAGATTTCAAAGTGGAGAGTGCAGTTTCCTCTTGTATTGGCTAGGTTAACGCCTGCCATCAAACACAACAGGTCCATTTTTTAAAACCCAGTACCTTCAAAAGTGAGTGGTATTAAATCATATCACCTCTGTTACCTACACTAGGAGACACCATGCTTGTTATTCACAATAGTGCAACTAAAGAAAAAGAACTATTCAAACCTATCGTTCCTGGAAAGGTAAGCATGTATGTCTGCGGCATGACTGTCTATGATTATTGCCATATTGGGCACGGACGTTTGTTTGTCGTGTTTGATATGGTAGCACGTTATTTGCGATTTGCTGGATATGAGCTCAATTACGTGCGTAATTTCACAGATGTTGATGATAAAATCATTAAACGCGCTAAAGAAAATGGTGAGGATGCCAACGAATTAGCTCAGCGTTTTATCGAAGCTACTGAAGAGGACGAGGCTGCTTTAGGCGTTTTGCCACCTGATCACCGCCCTCGTGCAACGCATCATGTATCCGATATGATTGCTATGATAAACACTTTGATGGAAAAGGGCCTCGCCTATTTGGCTGAAAATGGCGATGTTTATTATGAGGTGAGCAAATTTGAGGACTATGGGAAATTTTCGCATCAAACACTTAGTAACCTCCATCGTGGTGCACGTGTAGATATTCTCGATGATAAGCATGATCCGCTAGATTTTGTTCTTTGGAAATCTGCCAAGCCTGGCGAGCCTGCGTGGGATTCGCCTTGGGGTAAGGGTAGGCCTGGCTGGCATATTGAATGCTCTGCGATGATTCATCGATGCATGGGAAAACATATCGATATACATGGGGGTGGACTGGATCTTGTGTTTCCACATCACCAAAATGAAGTGGCGCAATCTGAGGGTGCCATGGGCAAACCGTTTGTAAACACATGGATGCATTTGGGTTATGTGCAGATTAACAAGGAGAAAATGTCGAAATCACTGAACAACTTTTTCACCATTAGAGAAGTATTAGCTCAATATCACCGAGAAACAGTTAGATATTTTATGTTGGCCAGTCACTATCGCAGCCCCATCAACTACAGCCACGAAAATTTAGTCAGTGCAAAAGAAGCTTTAGCGCGCCTATATATCAGTATTCGCGAGTTGGATTTGCCGAATAATGTATCAGAGGAGGGTGAGTCTTTCGCTCAGCAGTTTATTGCTGCAATGGATGATGACTTTAATACGCCATTGGCAATTTCAGTATTATTCGATTTGGCTAGAGAGATCAATCGATTGCGTGATGGGGGAGCAGTGATGGAAGCCAGAGAGTTGGGTGCAAGGCTTAAAGCATTAGCAAACGTGTTAGGCTTGCTTGAAGAGGATCCTGAGGCATTTTTACGCAGTGGTGTGGCGGATGATCAAGTGCATAAAATAGAGCAGTTAATTGCAGCAAGGGACGAGGCTAGAGGCAATCGGCAGTGGGCAGAGGCGGATCGCCTGAGAGATGAGTTATCCCGCATGGGAGTGGTGATTGAGGATGGTGCAGGTGCAACGACTTGGCGATTGATCAATTAATCCAAGGATGCCTATTACTATTTTCCTGCGACTGTTGCTTTTGGCAAGTTTCTGAAAAAAATAAATCAGTCACACTTATCTGTTTTAAATAATACATCCCATAATGGCACAAACAGCGCAAAATTCATGTTGAACTTTGTATGATGTTTCGAATGAAAAGTGGGCGTATAAAACAAGTATCGTAAGAAGCTGTTCTGATACCAGCGGGGAAAAATTTCAAAGTTAAAGTGTCCCAACGAATTGACGAAATCAAATACCAGTAGATAAATCACAAATCCAGGGATAGTTAAACAGTCTAGAAAGTTAGCCACAAGCAGAGGTAATGCAAATAATAGCGTGTAGCTCAAGCGTTCTAGGACAGTAAAAGTGAAGGATGTATTGGGGTTCGTAATACGGCTTAAGTGATGCTGTACATGGTGCTTTTTGTAAAACCAACGTCTGTGTAATAAGCGATGGTAGATATAGTAAATAGGTTCAACCACGAAAAAATGTACGCCTAAAAT
>JAQSWO010000012.1 GCA_029266595.1 Gammaproteobacteria bacterium | reverse complement strand
TGCCATGGAAACTATTCCCAGCACCGAACTCACATTAATGATGCGTCCATAACCTTGGGCGCGCATGATAGGTAAAATAGTATGGGTCAGTTCTTGTAAACCAAATACATTGGTTTCAAACTGTAGTCTAAGATTTTCTCTGGAAACATCTTCCACCGCTCCAAGCTCACCATAGCCCGCATTATTGAAGAGCGCGTACAATTGGCCATTGGTTTTATTGAGGGTTTCTTTTACACCCGACATAATGGACTGGCTGTCGCTAACATCGAGTAGAATACTTTCTAACCCTTCTGCAATTAATCGTGCTTTGTCTTTTTCTTTTCGCACAGCAGCAATCACATGATAACCGCGATCGTGTAGAGTTTTGGCAGCGCAGTAACCGATGCCAGATGAGCAGCCTGTGATAAGTATGGATTTTTGCATGGTTAATGTTCCTGCTTTAATGCAATGCTATAAATTAAATTCTTCTTATGGCCCGTAATTTTAGCAGTTAATTCTGAGGCTTGTTTAACCGATAATTCCGTCAATAAAACCTCTAATATGTGCAAAGTTTCTTTAGGTAAGATCTCTTCTTTATCGGTGCAGATGCCGCTGACCAAAACAACAAATTCGCCTTTCTGTCGCACTTCATTTTCCCGTAGCCAATCACAAGCCTCTTTTGCTGTCCCTGAAAAGAATGTTTCAAATTTTTTGGTTAATTCTTTGGCTAAAACAACCTGTCTCCCACCATCAAATAGGGACGCCATTTCAGTCATGAGTTTTAAAATACGATGGGGTGCTTCATAAAAAATTATGGTGCGATGTTCCTCCGATAATATTTTTAATCTCTCCAAACGCTTTGCTGACTTGGTAGACAAAAACCCTTCAAATATAAATCGCTCGGTCGAAAGACCTGATGCACATAATGCTGCAATTAATGCACAAGCGCCGGGTATGGGCACAACTTTAATATCGGCTTCACGCATTTTCTTAACTAATAGCGCGCCGGGATCGCTAATTAATGGTGTGCCCGCATCACTGATCAACGCAATTGACTCGCCATTTTTTAAACGTTCTAAAAAAGTTGTGACCCTTTCAGTCTCGTTAAATGCATGTGCAGAAATTAACTTTGTTTTAATGCCATAATGCTGCAGTAATATCTTGCTATGCCGCGTGTCCTCTGCAGCAATTAAATCAACTTCTTGGAGTATGCGCACTGCACGATATGTCATGTCATCTAAATGACCTATCGGTGTGGCGACTATGTAACACGTGCCCGGCGTTTTCATTTTTTAAATACCTATAAAGGCGATCGGTATAACCAACTTCCCACCTGTCCAGCAGTTTTATGGCGCACCACCTCCCACTCCTCAGTTGGTGGTAATTGGCTGAGTTCACTTTCTGCCTCCAAATATACTAACGCATGATTTGATAGCATGTTTAACGCTTTTAAATAAGTGCAACAACGTGTTGCCATATTGCGATGAAAAGGAGGATCTAAAAAGACAATATCGAATGGTCCTGGAGGGAGATTTTTCTCATTCAAGACATCTGCACAATATATTTGCAGATCAGTTGAAGGTATAGATAACCACGCTGCATTCTTTTTAAGATGTTCAACCACCGTAGGCGCGCTATCTATCATGTAGACCGAATGCGCACCACGCGATAATGCTTCAAAACCAAGAGCGCCGCTGCCGGCAAAGAGATCAAGGCACCGTGCACCGACAATATGAGGGGATAACCAATTGAAGAGTGTCTCGCGAACACGATCAGGCGTGGGTCGTAGGCCTTCAGCATCGGGGAAAGTTAGCTTTCGACCACGCCATTTTCCGCCGATGATGCGGAGTTGATTGGTTTGTTTTTTATGCATCTTTTACTGAAGCCTGACGTAGTATGTGAGGGCTCTGAGAGAATTCCTGACTAAAATACATCCCTATCTCACCCTTCGGGCGCTTTACGTCTAAATCTGTTCCAGGCAGATTTTCGCTTCAAGATCAGCAAAAGGTGGCCGTTTTTATCTAGGAGCTAACCTGTTACGCAAATTTTATAGGCCCTGCTGTTGCTCGCCCACCGTAATAATAGTCATCTCATCTGGCTTAATATGTTTCTGAAATGCCTCTCGCATCTGATCAGCGGTCACCTTCTCGACGTTTTTGCGATAGTTATTTAGAAAATCCAAAGGTAGGTTATAAGAGCTAATAAACAATAGCTGTTCTAGGATGTCGCTATTACTGCTAATCTGTAATGGAAAGCTCCCAATAATATTTTTCTTCGCGGCGTCTAACTCCTTTTGGCTCGGCCCTTTTGACACAAAATCTTTAAGAATACGTTGTGTGAGGTCAATGGCATTTTCAGCCTCTTCCTTCCTGGTCTGTAGGAAGATAAAGAAAGGACCTTTTGCAGCTAAAGGAGAAAACTTAGAGCTGATTCCATAGACTAATCCGCGCTGTTCGCGCACTTCATCAAATAAACGAGACACCAATCCGCCGCCTCCAAGAATATGATTGCCAACCATGAGTGGAAATAGGTCTGGATCATCTCCACGAATACCCAGTTGTCCCATCAAAATAGCTGTTTGTTGGGCAGGAAAATCAATATTCTTGCGAGTGGCAGCAGACTTTCGAGGTTTTGTTTGCGCAAGTGGCTTAGGAGCTGTTCCTTGGGGAAGTGCTGCGACGATTTTTTCAGCCATCACTTCAGCAGCTTCGCGAGTGAGGTCACCAACCATCAAAATGCGAGCATTTTGGGCAATATAGTAAGTTTTATAAAATGCTTGTGCGTCGTCTCGCGTCAATGCTGCCGCGGTTTTTTGCGTCCCAATAGATAAATGACCATAAGGGTGTTGCTTACCATAAAGTGTTTCAGCGAATGCTTTTTTGGCAAGTGCTGTTGGAGACTGGCGTATCTGCTCTAATGCAACCAGCGTCTGTTTTTGTAGACGCTTAAAGGGGTCTTGAGGAAACTTAGGATCAGTAATGATGGTCGTAAACGTTTCAAGTGTCTGCTCCAGCTTGTCTTTCTCCGTTAGACTGCGGAAGCCAATAGCAGCCATATCTTGGGTAACACTGACACTGTATACAGCACCCACATCATCAAATCGCTCCGCAATTTGATCTGCATCCCACTTTCCTGCGCCTTCGTCAAGAAAACTAGCAGTTAGCTGAGCCACGCCAAATTTCTCACCATCACGCGCTGAGCCGGCGTCAAAGACAATATCAAAATCTACCATAGGAAGTTCAGGGGTGCGCACAAAGTACACAGGCACGGCACTTTGGGTGGTTTTCCAGTATTGAATGTCAAGCACTTGGCCGTTGCCAGAGGATGAGGAAGATGCAGCATGCGCCGTCAAAGACATTGCTGAAAACAAACTTAAAGATAGGGTCAATTGTAGGCTCCTCTTAATTAAGTGGGGAAGGTGAGCGATCGTGTGTCTGCCAACAGCAGATTTCGAGAGAAGTCTAGTGAACACGCGTATGCTTATCCTCCGTCCCTATGGGTTCAGCAGGAGGAGAGCCTTTCCCTTTACTCTTTTTTGATGAAAGTGGGAGTGGTTCTAGTTCCGTAACCGTTAAATTGTCATCAATGAAGTAACGTCGCGCAACTTCTTGGATTTGAGCAGGAGTGACGGCCGAAATATGCTTGATAAACTCGTCACGTAATTTCCAAGAAAGTCCTACGGATTCTAGGCTACCAATCTCCGTTGCTTGATTAGAGATGGCATCTTTGTCATATATTTTTGCTGCAACAACGCCTGCTTTCACCTTTTCCAGTTCATTCGCTGCGACAGGTTTTTCCTTTAATGCGTTGATTTGCTCAAAAACAGCTTTTTGCACATCAGCGACTGAGTGATATTGCGCGGGTGTACCTTGAAACTTAAATAGTCCACTTAATCGATCTGTGGGATCGTAGCTTGCAGAAATGCTTGCGGCCACCTGCTGATTACGCACAAGGTGCTTGTCTAAGCGACCACTATTTCCATCACTCAGAATCGCGGAGATCATTGAAAGTACATAAGGGTCGTTGTTTTTGGTGTCTGTTTTAATGACTGGTACGTTATATCCCATGATAAACCATGGCAGCTGAGCAGGCTGCTTGACTACCAGTTGTTGTTTACCTAGAGGCTTTAGTTCTACTTGGGGTTTAATGACTGGTAGTTCGATGGGTTTTAGCTCACCAAAATATTTTTCTGCTAGCTTGTATACTTCATCAGGCTTTACATCCCCCACGACAACCAGCAGGGCATTGTTAGGCCCATACCAGTTTTCATACCATTTTTGCAGATCTTTAGCCGTCATATTCCTTATATCGTTCATCCAGCCAATCGTTAAATGATGATAGCCTGTAGAAACATTTGCTGCTGCTATAAAACGCTCGTAGGCCACATGCTGTGGACTGTCCTCAATACGCATGCGCCGTTCTTCCATCACGACTTGTATTTCTTTCTCAAATTCTTTTTGGTCAACAATCAGATTGCGCATACGATCAGCTTCCATCTCAAAGCTAATCGCCAATTTACTGGCATCCATGATTTGATAGTAGGCGGTGTAATCTGTACTGGTAAACGCATTTTCCTCGCCGCCGTTTTCAGCAATGATACGGGAAAATTCGCCGGGGCCATGTTTGGCAGTGCCCTTAAACATCATATGTTCAAGGGCATGAGAGATACCAGTAATGCCGTTAGGCTCATAACTAGAGCCCACTTTGTACCACACCTGAGACACAACAACTGGTGCACGATGATCTTCTTGCACAAAGATTTTCAGCCCATTAGGTAATTCATAAGATTGCACATCATTTGCCATATTTGACATAGCCATCACCGGAAAGAGTAGAAGTAGAAAAGGAATAATTGAACGAGGCACACGAACTTCCAGAGTTAAGTGAGTGGAACGCGGGAGTATAGCGCGAAGACACGAAAACACCACTTTTTTCAGTTTAAAAAATTAGAGGTCTGTTGAAAATTCACTTGTAGAGGGGGTGGGTAGAAGACCCCAGCTTAAGCCGGCAACATAGCGCGTCAACACAGCTTCTACTGGCATGCCTGCAAGCAAAAGGCTATATTTCTCCGTACCATATATCGATCGTTTTAGGAGAATCTTACCCATGACCACTACAATTATTATCATTGTACTCGCCGTACTTATTTTTGGTTTCATCATAGCCACTTACAACCGCCTCATTGGTTTAATCGAGTCTGTTAAAAACAACCAAAAGCAGATCGATGTGCAACTAGATCGTCGATTCAAGGTCTTTGAATCCCTGATCAATGTGGTCAAGAACTATATGGATTACGAGAAGAGCACACTCAAAGATGTAGTCGCTCTTAGAAATCAAGCGCAGGTTGCCCATGCACAAGGTGACGAACAGGCGCGTATTAGTGCAGAGAACCAAATCTCTCAGGCACTAGGCGGTCTCAACCTTGTCTTCGAACAATATCCTGATCTTAAAGCTAATCAAAATGCGCTACAGCTACAGGAAGAAATTGTCAGCACAGAAAACAAGCTTGCTTTTGCTAAGCAGGCACTGAACGACAGTATTGAGCGCTATAATGCCGACAAAAAATCTTTTTTCGCATCCATGATTGTCAATTTTTTTAAAAGCAAATTAGATTTTGATTTTGCTTACTGGCAGTTAAGCCTCGAAAAAGTAAAAGAACACGAAGACTATACGGTGAAATTATAAATGACCAAAAAAGCATCACCCTTAGACCCCTATGCCGCTTCAGCTGCTGACTGGCGCGGCCAGATCCGAACCAACAAGCGTCGTACACGCTTCGTTATTGCCAGCTTCATCCTGATTTATTTGCTCATTGGTTTACTAATGGATGCAGCCTTGCTATCTAGCCATTATCCCGCAGCGCCTTTGTCTCAGGTCTTTCTGGCACTGCTCACGTTTAAAGTTTTCCCAACTATAACTTGTATTACTGGTGCAGTTGCCATTGTCTCGTTGATCATCACATTTGCCTTTCACGATAAGCTGATGTTGTTGGGTACGGAGTATAGGGAAATTACGCCAACTGATACTAAAAGCGTGCAAGAATCTCAACTGTATAATGTTGTAGAAGAGATGAAAGTTGCAGCAGGGCTCCGATATATGCCCAAGGTATTTATCATAGAAGCGCCTTACATGAACGCCTTCGCCAGTGGTTATAGCGAAAAATCTGCCATGGTGGCGATTACTAGAGGGCTACTAGAAAAGCTAGAGAGAGATGAGCTGCAAGCCGTTATGGCTCACGAACTCAGTCATATTAGGCATATGGACATCAAGCTAACATTGATGGCTTCTGTACTCAGTAATTTGATGCTCATTATGATAGATATGCTGTTCTACAACATGTTGCTTGGTCGACGTTCTCGTGGTGATAACAAGCTGGTGTTTATCGTCCTAATTCTACGTTGGGTGCTACCGCTTATCACCGTATTATTAGTGCTTTATCTAAGTCGTACGCGTGAATTTATGGCAGATGCCGGTTCTGTGGAACTAACGCGTAGTAACGAACCTATGGGGAGAGCGCTGCTAAAGATTCAAGGAGATTATGAGCAAAACCAGGCGGCCTATAGTCAGTTTGCCGAAAATACCAATCATGAATCAATTAGGCGTCAAGCCTATCTCTTTGATCCTTCGCAAGCTGGGCTAAGAGCTTCAAGCACAACTAATGATATGTTTTCTACCCATCCGAGCGTCGAAAAGCGGCTAGAGGCATTAGGGCTTAAAAAACGCGATTAGAAAGAGCACTGGGGAATCTCCATGCCACACACACACATCACCATCATTGGCGGCGGTATTGTTGGACTTGCGCTTGCTGGCTTGCTGGCAAATACGGGCCGCCATATTACCTTGATCGATCACGGCCACCCTCCGACTGCTGGCTTAAAAATCCCCTATGATCTTCGTGTTGCCGCCATCAACCATGCCTCTGAATGCATTTTTAAGTCATTGGGTGTTTGGGACGCCATTACTGCCCTCCGTGTTAGCGCCTACCAAAAAATGCATGTTTGGGATGAAAATAGCCCAGCACGCATTGGCTTTGATTGTGCGGATGTGGGCAGAAACCACCTAGGCCATATCATAGAGTACAGCGTGATTAGGCAAGTGCTGTATCAGTATCTTGCCGGCCACAAAAACATCCATTTATGTTATGAAACTAAGCCTATCGCATTACAAGAAATACAGGATGGTATGGTATTAACGCTAGAAAATGGGGAATATCTGCATACAAAATTACTGGTTGGTGCAGATGGTGGAAATTCTTGGGTTGCGCAAGAAGCAGGTTTGATCACTCGCTCTAAGCCTTATCAGCATAGTGCGCTCGTCACGACACTCAAGACGGAAAAGTCCCATAAACACACAGCCTGGCAACGCTTTTTGACTCAAGGACCCTTAGCTTTTTTGCCGCTTGCCGGCACACATCAAATCTCTGTCGTTTGGTCAACAGCATCCGAACATACTAGCCATTTGGCTACGTTACCCGAGATTGATTTTAACGAAACCATCGCTCGGGCATTTGAGTATCAGCTCGGTGAAGTTAGTGTGCAAGATCAGCGTATTGTTTTTCCGCTGACAGAACATCGTGCCATAGAGTACACGCGATCCCGAATCGCGCTGATTGGCGATGCAGCACATACCATTCATCCGTTAGCAGGGCAAGGTATGAATTTAGGTTTGCTGGATGCTGCTGCATTGGCGCAGGTATTAATGGATGCGCAAGATCCTGGAAAGTTAGCTATATTGAGACGTTATGAGCGATGGCGGAAAGGTGACAATGAGCTGATGCTCAAAGCGATGAGTGGATTTAAACAGTTATTCGGCAGCACGTCTGCATTGCATATTCATGCCAGATCGCTAGGTTTTCTTCTAACGGATAAATTGCCTTTTGTGAAAAATTACTTTATCGAACGAGCGATGGGACTGTCCGGAGATTTGCCGATGTGTGCTAAGGAGCCTGAGTTTTCTTGAAGATACACTCTAAAAAATTCGAAAATGACGAGTGCAGATCTTTTGGATTTTGCAATTAGGAGAATGAGATACGGGAATAGGTCACCCCCTCCGTTGAATTTGGTATAACTGGTCAGAGTCCGATCGGCCGCCTTGCGAGCTAATCTATCCCTACGAATGTAATAGATCAGCTCTTATAACGCTACATTGCAGCGTGTTTTTGTGAGACTATGCACAGATTGAAGGCAAGCACGCCGTAGACAAATCTGTCTGGAACAGATTTGGACGTTTGAATGTTTTCATCAAACACCCGCAGGGTGAAAACCAAGGACGGTTTTCCTCAATCATCCCTGCAGGCTCTGCGATCACATCCATGTGATCGAAGGTTTGCCTTCAATCCAAGCATAGCCTCAGCAGGTTCCAGAGTATCTTCAATGGGTTGAGGAAATTACGAAAGAACTGCCGATAATTTATCGGCAGTTAGTTAGAAGGGCCAACGGTTACTAAATAGAGCCCATTTGGTTTTGCTGATGTGGTTGTACATCTCCTCCTTGGTTTTGCTGATGCTGTTGTTGATTACCAACAACAACTGCTTCCTGAGCATTAAAAGGAAAAGCTCCTGCTGATCTAACCGGTGCCACCTGAGGGCACTTACAAGTAATCCGCAACAACTTGCTAGAATTATTACTCCCATGGTTATCCTCGATGGCGAGCTCAATAGGCGATGGATCTACGTCATTATATTTTGCTTCTATTTTTTTCGCAATTTCCTCAGCTTGTTCAGCAAGTACAGTAAATGATATAACCTGACTCTGGCCCTCACATAGTCTCTTTCGGCAAGCTTCTATCTTCTGACCTAAGCGGTTGCAATATGCATCTACGCTCATGACCCGAAGCTGTATATTATTATCAACCTGTTTATAAGAAAGAAAAAAGCCTTTGGGTAGATTGTTTTGGTTTCCTAGAAGTTTCAAGATCTCATTAGCCTGTTGAGGAGGCATAGGAAATGACATAACCTCACGCTGCTGCTCAGGTAGCTTCCCTTGTAGCCTCTCTTGGCAAGCTACTATCTGCTGACCTAGGTACATGTAATAAGCACCTACGCCCATGACCCGCAGCTTATCCTCATTCTTGTGATAAAAAACAACAAAGTCTTTAAAATCTGCTTGAACGTTCGCTACTACAGCGGAAAGCTGGTCTGGATTGAGTCCATCAACAAGCGAGAATTCGTGTTCTGCCATTCTGGGATTTGCATTAGGAGAAGGCGATAAAAGGTTCAGTGGTAATTGCGGTTTTACCATAGGTTTTATGCGGTCCTCCAACTGCTTACAATATTGGTCTACAGTCATGGAATGGAGCGAATAGCTACCGTCAGCTTCCTCGAAATCGTAAATGACAAGGTCTGAGAACTTATCTCGCACTGCCTTTAGTACTTCCTCAATCTGCTTCAGGCCACGCAAACCTACAAGCGGAATCTTGTGGATTTGATTTTGATTTATCTGTATCTGTTCGATTGCATCAGTCCAATATTTGGTTAAGTTCCTGGCGCACAATAGATACGTCCCACTAAGAGGATTATTAGGAGATATAGAAAAAACGATCAAGTTGCGAAAAGCATTCTCTATTTCCAGTCTTATTATTTCAACCTGTTTATAACTTAAACCAGGAAGCTCATATTGATAGCTGAGAGCATTATTAGCCAGTTTCCTGTCAGCTAAGTTATTCTGTTCACTTTGTAGTTCCTTTTTTACTAGCTCAACAATTTCCTGCACCTGTCCATCATCCTTATAATCATTATCGAGTTTGTGCTCATCATCCTTGCTGTCATCGCTGCTTTTTCTGTTCTGAGACGGAGGCTGCGCCGGTGCTGGTTCTGGATTGCTCTGGAAAGAGCGCTTGGTATATTCATCTAAAAACGAAACCAGGTATTGAAAGACAAAACCAACTGCAAAAGCAGAAGACAATGTCAATAAGTTAAGCCCAATGTTAATACTTATCAGAAAGGGGAGAACAGGAGCCACAAATGAGAGCGCCAATACAAGCCCGCCCATAAGCACAACCCCAAAAATAGCTGCTACATATAGGGGGAGAAGGTCATGTTTAACCGCACTGCTTAACCAATACCCCAGTGTTACTGCTGCAGCGATAGCGCCCAAAATAGGCAGCGGCACCAGAAAAAATGGTAAAGCCCCAAGTCCAAAACAAGCAGCCAGGCCAGGACCACTCATCAATCCCAGAAAGGCCTCTCGTAGCCAGAATCTATTTCTCTTGTTGAGATCTCTGAGTGCTTGCTCTACCTCTTTGCTTGAATCATCGTGCTCTGTGTTGCTTGAATCATTTGATGATTCAATTATTTGATCGTTTGCCATCATTTGTTCCCCCATTTGTTTAACAGTCCCTGGCGAGGGCCGGGAACTATAGTCTTATTATTTTATTTTGGTATAGGTGTAAATTAGTTGCGCGAGCATACCAAAATCTTGCGTAAATATATATCAAAAAACTCATAACTCTTTCTAGAGGCTATAAACAATTTGCTGGGTGAGGCTTAAGGCAGGCTGAGACAAGATTTTGAGCGCTTTAGTAGCATAGGTGTTTTGTTTGAGTCCTGGCTACTAACTTTCATTGCCATCCCGGAACTTATTCTCACCTTACTACTTCGCTTTTAGGGGCTTATCGAGAATGAGCACCTGAGACCTAAAATTAAAAGGTTAGTATCTACGACGCAGAAATCAACAGTCAAAATGAAAATAATTTTCGAGATGACGTTAAGGTACTTCAAACTCCACCACCGCAAAGCCCCCGCCTGGCGTGCGCATATTGGTAACTTGCCCCTGGTATAACCTAGCGATCATTCCAATTGGCTTTGATTCATACACATAACACCTAACATCCAACTTAAATGTTTGTGCTTCTCCTGCGACATTAACCGTCTGTTCGCTGGCCGGAATAAACGTTTGCGCAACGTAATTTGCTTGCAATATGTCATTAAACACACGGCGGCTCATTTTTGCCCCACGGTAAGCACCTTTGCCACCATAACCTGCCACAGGTTTAAAAAATAATTGTTTGCGCATTTCCCATAGTTCCTCGGCATGACTAGGATCTACGTTGTAGACGCGTGGAATGCTATGAGTGAGCAACGCCAATTGTGATTCACTTACCCCCCAACTGCGTAATAGGGTTGTGTTACTGAGCACTGTCAGATTTCTTTTATCTGCGTAGCAAGCATGAGATCTTGGATGCGGTGTTAAAACAATGGCATCTAGTAGATAGGCTTCTTTTAATGCTTGGTGTGCAGGCTCACCCAACGAAAAATCTGTGAGGCGGTTGTAAACTAAAGAAATCAAGGTCTCGTGGTGATACAACTGACCACATTTTAGAGATAACTCCTTAGGATCTACGATGACGGTTTTGATGCCTTGTTGCTGTAAAGCGAATTGGAATAACAAGAAATCTGGGTATAGATATTGCTCTGTTGGGTTTTCATCCACAATCGCAACACAGGAAAGGGCTTGGTCTCCTCGCTTTGTTCGCCACTCGTTTAAAAACATTTCGGCAAAATTCGTTTCCCAATGCTCGTGTTGTTGGGTGAGAAGTGGCTGCTCTTTTGCTTGAGCCATATTAAGTAAGGCGGCCAGAGCAGCAGAACCAGCATTGCTGTTGATTTCAATGAGTTTGATGCCTTCTGGTGATAGGTGAAAATCGTAGCCAAAAAATACGCCAGATATGCCAGGATCAAATCGCGCAATGTCTGGCGCCCAGGACAGTACTTCTTCTTGGTAGGCTGGGAGTTTAATCACAGACTCTATGGCTTCGATGACAGCACTAATTTCTGCTTGAGTTTTGGCTGGTAACTGTACTTTCGCTGCCGAAAAAAGATAGGGTCGTGCTTGTAGCCAGTCTTCGGGGAAGCGATAACGCTGCCCCAATTGTTTAAGGCTGGAGGTGAGTTCCATGCAATTTCCAAATGCTATCAGCTGTTATGTTCCTGAAATTTTGTGATTACTTTCTCCCAAGGAGTGTATTGATAACTATCTTGTATCACCAATAATTGGCATAAATAGGGGAATAATTGTTCTGCCAATCCGTAGCTGGATTCTCTGGGCAATAGGGTCGTAACGTGATCAATTGCCATAATGTCTACGGGGGTACCTTCAGGATTTACTCTAACAGTTGGGCTTGAAAAACTTGTTGGATATTCATATAGAGGAAGAGGAGTGTATTGCCTTTCTGGATGACAAGTGAGATCACCAATTACTGACAATTTTTTGTTTTCCTTTAAGCTTTGGTGCGTTAAAAGTATAGGAGTTTTTTCATCGATTCTGATACAGTTGAGCATTATATCGTAATTTAAAATATCTGACGGAACTCCGTGCATCGTGGTTGCTCTTGTCCACCCGACATAACCCACTCCGATTTCCTCCAAGAAAAATCTTGCACCAGAACCTAACATACCATTTGGTCCAATGATAAGTATGTTTGGCTTATTTAAGGGCTCTATTTTTTGTACCATATCATGGATTAAGGATTGATAGTCTGGATAATACGTTGGGATAGTAAATGGTGGCTTTTGACCAAGATGTTTTTGTTGCCAAATAAAGATACTGATAGCGGTACCACAAATTCCCGCCCAAAACCCTGCACTTGTGGTGACCAATTGAGCGTTCCTAAAACCAGTTAGCTGTTCTAAATCCAACGGTATACCGCCACCAGCACAAAATCTATTTAAAACTTGTTTGGATTTTTCATAATCTTCATAAGCATATGGAAAATATATATGTTTATGTCTAATTGGAAAATTATCTTCTGGCAGTTCTTTGATGCCCAAAATGTATGCATCCAATGGTGCGTCTGGCCAACTACCAGATTCTACCATTCGGCAGCCCGCTTCTTCGTATTCATAATCATGAAATACTCTGGTGTCAGATTTTTCAACGCTCACTTTATAACCATTTTCTATTAATACGCCTGCATGTTCTGGCAGTATGGGTGCTCTCTTTTCAAATGGTTTTGTTTCTGCTCTTAGCCATATGTGTTTTATCATGATTACTATTCTCCGTATTTTAGGTCCAACAAGGTTTTTAAGTATGTTAAGCTTCTGTAAAATATCTGTACCGTGTTTGACACTAATTATGAGCGGCGACGTCCTATGCTTTTTAAGAAATTATACTAGCCATGTTTCAATTTGCTATTGCCACACAAGTTCTTATCAAGGGCGGTATCATCGCCTATCCTACCGAAGCCGTTTATGGTTTGGGATGCGATCCGCTCAACGAAACAGCTGTTCATCGCTTACTCGAATTTAAGCATCGCAGTATCAACAAAGGGCTTATCTTGATCGCTGCAGATTGGGCTCAGCTTGCTAATTATGTTGCTCCGCTTTCCCATGAAATACTCAACCGCATCTTACCCACCTGGCCTGGTCCTGTCACATGGTTACTGCCTGCCTCGTTACATGTGCCAGTATGGATTAAAGGTGCACACGACACCATTGCCGTCAGGGTCACGGACCATCCCATTGCCAAAGAATTGTGCAAGGCATTTGGCTCAGCGATAGTTTCAACCAGTGCAAATGTTGAGGCTAGCCCACCAGCTAGGACCGCAGAAGAGGTAAAGCAAGTATTTGGTGGGAAGGAGGTCTATATTGTTGCAGGTGATACAGGTGGATTAGCGCAACCTAGTAGAATTTTGGATGGGGTGACAGGGGAAATCGTCAGGCCCTA
The DNA here is from genome assembly GCA_029266595.1 of Gammaproteobacteria bacterium. Lineage (GTDB taxonomy): Bacteria > Pseudomonadota > Gammaproteobacteria > JAURND01 > JAURND01 > JAQSWO01. The sequence goes on along the minus strand of JAQSWO010000012.1, from coordinate 9,251 downwards.
GGGGTTTTTACAATTCTACTGGGCGTGTCGCTGCTTTTCTGTGTCCGAAACTGATCATCCTCTCCGCGCCTAGTTTCACTTCAGTTTTTAATTTCTGGACCTGAAATGACGATGAAAGTAAATTTTAGGATGACGCGCCAACAATTTTCCGGGCACAGACTCTTAGCGGCTCAAAGCGGGCTCATTATTTTGAACACCTGATATGGTTAGCCGCTGACTCCCTTCGCGAAAAAAACCACGCTCTGTCAATAATGTAGTTTGTGAATCGTTTTCTATTTCCGATTCTAAAGCCACTGATACTCTACTCGGTGATTTTTTAGAATAATTTAAAAGCTCCTGTGCTCGCCTAGCATAAATATCTTCCAAAAATATTTTCGGCAATACCGGGCTGTACTCAATGAGTAAATGATCGTATGCGAGAATTGCCTGCAACGGATCATGATTCTCAGAAGATTCAATACCACTCTTCCAGAAACGTTCGATTTCTCCTGCATCCGCTGAAGAAATTTCTTTAAACACTTCTTCGCGAACAGTCAGTTTAGGCATCATCACATCTACTCTGCCTGATAAAGAATCATTCCATAACTCGCGACCGTAGAGTACTGACACTATTATCATTGGTAACGCAAATATTTTGAATTTTCTATTCGTGGAAACAAATGAAGCTCTTGCTTTTTCACATTCATCTTGTGATAACGCTAATTCGTCTTTTAATTTCTGCAGTTCATTTTTCTTTGATCTTGGTCGCGGAAGCTCATTTGGATTCATTACCACTTTTGTCTCATTTGCTCTTTCTGGCGTTTGGTCATTTTTTTTTAGGGCTTGCATGTTTAACATTAATTGTTCTTTTTCAGCATTTAATTTAGCCAATTGTAGTGCCAATGCAGAAAACTCCGCTGATTTTTTTTCTAAACAGCCACGCAAGTTTTCTTCACTGTCAGAGATCTTTTGCCATTTGTCCTTCAGGTCATTTATCTCCTGATTTAGCCTGCTCATCTCTCTACTCTTATTAGTCAGTTTTTCGGATAGCTCTCCTATCTTTTTTTGTGCATCATTTCTATTTAATTTTGCTAGTTCTCGATTTAAACATATAGTCTCTGTTTGGAATTCTTTTATCTGTTGCTTTAATTGCTCAATTTGTTGATTTCTTGTGGAGATTGAGCTCTTCAAGTTCTGTAATTCAAGCTGCAAGCCTTTGCGATTTTTTTGTTCCCATAATAGCTGTTCGTGTAGTTCTCTCGTCTGCTGTGTTAATTGAGAAACTTCATTTTCTTTTAATAAATTGATAGTAGCCAGTGAACGAATGTGTTCGTGTTTTTCTAAAGTTAAAGTATTCTGCAATTGAATATTTTTTTTATTTAATTCTGCGAAACCACTCTGTAGTGCTTGCAGCTGTTCTCTTAATTCTATCAACGCTCCCTCTTTTTCTGCCAAGAAATCTTTTGAATTTTCCAAGGACTGTTTTAATAGGGCAATCTCAGTTTGAAGCCCACGCTCATCTTGTTTTTCGAGTTCAATGATTCGCTCATGTAGTTGCGTAATAGTGGACTCTGTTTCAGCAGAATATTTTCTCAGCTTATCAATTAATTGTTTTAGCTGTGCATTTGGTTTAAATGTATTATGGGTTAGCTCTGCCCGGCAAAAAGAACAGCACTGTCCTCCCATTTCCTTTGATTGTGCCGCAATTTTTTCGGCAGTTGTTTTATCAAAAATATGCCCACATGTGTTCGTGACAGGATTTTGCATAAGCTTTTCTGTAACTGAATCATATATGGCGGTATCTTCAAACGCCTCGTCAAGCTTATATTCTTCAGCACCCTTTTCTTTTGCTTCAATAGCCATCATACACCTCTCCTGATTATTGTTGGTCTCTTCCTGTGAGAAATGTGCGTTTCTATCCATGCGCGCGATGTTATTCAATAGACTTCTTTCGAAACCTTCGTCTTTTGCCCGACTGCGGCGTTGTGCTCAGGCTTCCGATGCTCATTTACAACCAAGTAAACTGCGCTTCGGGTCCTTCGCACGCCTTGCATTCGAACAAAATACTGGGTTTCGAAAGAAGTCTAATGCCAGTTCTGAAATTTTGCGTTCACTGACATTTACGTGCATCCTACCAAACAAAAATAATAAAAAATCCCCGTATGCTATGAAAACATTAGGCCCATGTTTAGGGCTTGCTTAGAATCTGCCTCAAACACACATCGGTATGAATTGCATTATTCATTGATATTCCCATAGCAAGGTCATAAACTTTAATTTTACATGCTAAGATGGACAATGCCTTATGAAACCCTCTGAAGCCCTCCAGTTATATCGAGTAGACATCCGCCGGATTGTTGAGCAACATCATGCGAAGAACCCAAAGGTTTTTGGCTCTGTTATAGTAGGTGAAGATACAGAAGACAGTGATTTGGACCTATTGGTAGAACCAACCCCACAAACTACCCTGCTTGATATTGCAAGAATTCAGAACCAACTACAAAAACTGTTATATGTTTCTGTGGATGTGTTGACGCCAAAAGGATTGCCTGAGAATTTTCGCTAGCAAATTTTGCAAGAAGCTGTGCCTGTATGACAAAAACAAGTGATGTGCGTATTCCGGATTATTTAACCCACATTTTGGAAGTTTTAAGGCGTATTCTTGAATACACTGAAAATATAGATCAATTAGGGTTTTTAAAAGATGCATTAATACAAGAATGCTGTTCTCCGTAATTTGGAAATTCTCGGTGAAGCAGCTAAAAATTTAACCCGTTATCATGCTAATTTTATAGCTCAATATCCTGAAGTTCCTTGGGAGGAAATGTATTGGATGCGTAATCGCATTTCGCATGGTTATTTTACTGTTGATCTTGAGATTATTTGGCAAACATTAGAAAAAGAGCTGCCTATACTACAAAAACAGATACAAATGATTTACGACAAGTTAGAGTAACGAGCCAGGCCCTAAGTCCTAAGTGCTCAAAGTCTTCAGCTGCTGTTTAACCTGGTCAATCAAGCTTACCATTAAAGATATATCTTGTAGTTTCTGCCAATAAGCATCGCGGCCCTTCCATCCAACATCGTTATGTCCTGCATCATCAATCCATAGAAAATCTTTAGGGCAGTTCGCTGCTTCATATAATTTTTCGGCATGCGCAAAGGGAACGACGCTATCTTTTTTGCCATGCATGACCAGTACAGGCGCAGTGACTTTTTTGATTTTATCGATATTGTCAAAACGATCAAAAGGAAAAATGGGATATTGTGTGACTACGCGTAATCCGCTAAGGAAGGCGCTTTCTATAATCAATCCTGCCACGGGCTTTTGGGCAGCTAAATCAATGGCTGCAGCAGCGCCTAGAGAGCGTCCGTATAGCACAATTCGGTCAGCAGGGACTTTTTGTATGTTTACCAAATAATTATAGGCTGCTTGGATATCTTCGTAGACACGGTGTTCAGAAGGTTTGTTTTCGCTAGTGCCGTAACCCTGGTAGTCGTAAGCGAGCACAGAAAATTTTTCATCATGCAGTTTTTGAAGAAATGGTTTGATGTTCCCTAGATCTTCAGCGTTTCCATGGCTCACCAGTATGGTGTATTTGGCTTGCTGATTTGGGAGATAGATAGCAGAAATGCGTGCGTTGTCGTCGGTAGTTAGTTTAATGATGTTTTCATCATCACCATAGCTGGTAGGCGGAGGGTAGAATGCATGCATATCTACAAGAAAATAAGCAGCGATGGCTAGAACGGCGTAAAGCGTAATAAGATAAAGTGTAACTCGTTTCAAGGTGAGCTCCTCCAACCCTTGTCAAACTCAATTTTTGTTTATTTCTTCGCTATGTTCAGGGCGATGTTAATGCCATTTAGGCAGAATTATCGAAACCATTTACACAGGGAAGACCACCACTGTAGTACTTTGTACGGTGAATGCAAATTTGCTTATAGAAAATGCTGTTCATTCATCCACTTTTCATCCACAAATTTCGTCATATAGTTTCTGATGGAGTCGGGCAGGATGGTTAGACATCGCTGTCCTGCTTTTAAGGATTTTGCTGCTTCCAACATCGCCCAGACAGCAGCGCCCGAAGAGCCACCTGCTAATAACCCTTCCTCGCGAATCAACCGCCTGGCCATTCGAAAGGAAGCTTCGTCTTCGCTTTTGATATAGTGGTCTATTAAGGAGTTGTCTAGCACATCTGGAATAAAGTCATAGCCTATTCCTTCCACTAAATAAGATTTTACTTCTCCGGGCCCAGCTAGAACAGAGCCAGTCGGATCGACGCCTATTACCTGAATATTAGGGTTCGCTTCTTTGAGTCGTTTGGCAATGCCGGTAATAGTCCCACCTGTCCCCATCGTCATCACGATCATATCCAGTTTGCCGTCCATATCATCCAGGATTTCTTGTGCGGTGAAATGATAGTGCGCACCTGGATTATTGGGGTTTCCATACTGGTCAAGAATGTGTGAGTTAGGGATTTCTTGCTGTAGACGTTTTGCGAGTGAAATATGACTCTCAGGTGAGTGTGAAGGAGCTTCTGTTGGTGTGCGATAAATCTTAGCGCCTAGCGCTTCTAGCGTGACTTGCTTCTCGCGGCTCATTTTCTCTGGCATAGTGATGATAACGCGGTAGCCTTTTATAGCTCCAACCAGAGCAATGCCTATCCCTGTATTGCCTGAGGTGGGTTCTATGAGGGTATCGCCTGGTTTGATTTTCCCTTCTTTTTCGGCTTCTGTGATCATTTGGTAGGCAATGCGGTCTTTGACGGATCCTCCTGGATTAAAAAATTCACACTTGGCATATAGTTCGCAGGGTAAATCTTTACCTATGCGGTTGAGTTTGACGATGGGCGTTTTGCCAATCATTTGAAGAACGTTATCGAATATCATAGGTTTCCTCCTGATGCCTTTAATTAGGGTTGCGGCTATGACGCAATCTCCTGGCAGTTTTTGGGTCTATCAATAATGGCCTATATATTTCGACTCTATCTCCTTCCAGCAAGCCATGTGATAGTGGTAGTACACAGCCAAAAATGCCCACCTTATTTTTGGCCAAATCTATTTCTGGACAGATCTGACAAATACCAGACGCAAGGATAGCTGACTCAATTGTCGCACCTGTCGGCACTTTTATGGGGATTACATGCTGATGGTTAGGGGTGGTATAAGCCAATTGAATGGCAATGTGCGGTGATATAGCGGTGGTCATGCCTTATCCATACACTTCGGCTGCGCGCTTCTGAAAGACATCTATCAAACTATTAACAATGGGGGTGAATACGGGCGAAAATGCCATTCCCACCAATTTGTTGGAGAATTCAAACTCCATATCAAAAAGCACGTGACAGCCTTCTTTAACCGCATCAAAACGCCAAAAGCCCTCAAGATGGTGAAAGGGGCCATCCAGCAGCCGCATTTCTATAATCTTGTCCTTCTGGATTAGATTGCGGGTAATGAAAGACTTTTGAAAGGATCCACGAGCAAAGGAAAGTTGCACGTGAAGTTCATCCCCCTCAGACTTAAGTATTTCTGCGGATTTACACCATGGGATAAAATGCGGATAATCCTCTACCCCGTTGACGAGATCAAACATCTCGCCAGGCGTGTAAGGAACCACTAGGTCTCGTTTAATGATAGTCATACCCGGTAATGTACGCGATGAAGAAACAGAAAACAACTCCCAACACCACCATCGCTTTGAACAAAAAAGCGCACCATAGCTACTTCATAGAAGAGCGTTTTGAAGCTGGACTAGTACTAGAAGGCTGGGAAGTCAAAAGCCTGCGTGCAGGACGCGCGCAATTAAAAGATAGCTATGTGGTGATGCGAAATGGCGAGGCTTGGCTGCTCAATAGCCATATCTCTACGTTGAAGACCACATCCACTCATACCAAGGCAGAACCCGAACGCAGTCGAAAGCTTTTATTACATGCAAAAGAGCTCAATTTTTTAATTGGTGCTGTTCAACGTGAAGGTTATACGCTCATCCCTCTTGCCCTCTATTGGAAAAAAAATCGAGTGAAGTTGGAGTTTGGTGTCGCCAAAGGTAAACACCTCTATGACAAGCGAGAGACAGAAAAGAAGCGTGATTGGGAGAGGGAGAGAGCAAGATTGATGAAATAGTCAAGTTTGGTGTAGCCGCTCCGCTACATAGTCCTTGGCTCGTCATTCCGAACTTTTTTTGTGAAGCCAACCTAAAGAGCGCTCATTTCACTAGAAATCGACCAAATTGACAGGGTTGCAGCAATCTACTCGCATTAAGTATCTGGGAGGAGTAAATACATGCAGGGGATATGCAAATGTTTCAAAAGGCATGTTGTTCGCAAACTGCATTAGCAATTATTTGTATAGTAAAAATACCATTTTTCAGATGTTTCAAATTCAATTTTATTCTTATAACCTTGTGACGAAAAATCATGTATTACAATAATTTTTCCAGGCTTTTCTTCCCAACACGCTACGTCGTCACTATTATCATCTCGCGCAATTTCAATGTTTTTGTTTTAATGCCTACCGACAACATCTTTTGCAAATTGAAGGAAGTATTTATATTTCTGGTGATTTTAAATGAGAGGCTTTGAGCGGAAAATCTTTTAATTATAAGGTTAAGAGTTTTGTTCAGGCCGGCTAAACTTTCTAGTTCAGCGAATGCGGGTAAGGAAAAAATTAAAGCTACCCTGTCTTGCATGTCCGTTTTTAAAAAGGTGATTTTGAATAATGTTTTTATTGGTAGTTACAGTAAAATTCTTTTGTATTCAAAAAATCTTCAGTGTAATCGCACTCGACTATAAGAAAGGCATCTGAAATTGTTATTTGAGTCCATTGATCTGTTTTCGCGCCAAATCCCCAAAATATAATTTCCTCTCCAAATTCAAATTCACCAATACCAGTTAATTTTTCAATCTCGTTTATGTCTGAATTTATCCAGCGTTTTATTTCCATGTAATAAAAGGCTAGTTTTATTGATTCCCAGTTCTTTATAGTTATTTTGCAGGTTTTTAATTGAGTGCCATTGTCAATGGATAAAATAGCACTGCTTGTTTTAATTTTTATCTCTTTATTAGGAATATTAATTTCCATATCCTCAATATTGCAATCAGGAGAAGATAATTTTTGAATTTCAGTCGGTGTTAGTAATTTTATTTTTTCAGCCTCCAAGCTGTTTTTTGAATAAGTTCAACGCTTCATTTGTAAATCGCACACCTAAAGTTACAGAATTTTGCTTCCTTAGTGAAGTGTCAATGGGGTCGGATTAAGTCCCTTCAAGAATGGTGAGATTTTACGATATGATGGATAACTTAATTCTCGAGTATTCCATCGTCAAAAAAAGCAAACGTACATGCTTTATAATAATTTTTTGATGTTGCCAGTGGTGATAAGTAAACTTAATCTATCATGAAAAATACGTTTAACATACTTGTAATTTAATTAATTTTCTACAGGACGAAGAGATTGTAAGGACAAAATATATTGGAATAATAATTAACAAAACTTCTAGAATATTACCCATTAATTAGGATAGAATCGACGCCGTCGGGTGAGGCTTGAATAGTCTGAAAAGATAATAGAGCCTGCTGTCCTGGTTGCAGCCTTCAACACCCGACTTTTTTTTATCTCTTTGTCTTAACTCTTAAACTCTTATAAGTTCATCAATTAAATTTAGCTTGATGATTTGCTTGTAGAAAATCAGAGGATGCCCGGTCAAGCCTGAGCCGTCATACGTATTTCCTTCCATCCCAAATCTCCAACTCATTCTCACTCATTATGTCTAAAAGTATTGTAGTCTAGGTTCTGTGCGAGCTTAGCTGGATCTTTACTTTTAATATGGCGAGAGGATCTACCTCCAAACATGGCGTGTAAGGATAAATGCCTACCGGGTTTGTTAGTGCTTGGAATAATAATTAACAAAACTTCTAGAATATTGCGCATTAATTAGGATAGAATCGACGCCGTAGGGTGAGGCTTGAATAGTCTGAAAAGATAATACAGCCTGCTGTCCTGGTTACAGCCTTCAACACCCGACTTTTTTAGCTCTTTGCCCTAACTCTTAAACTCCTATAAGTTCATCAATTAAATTTAGTTTGATGATTTACTTGTAGAAAATCAGAGAATGCCAGATCAAGTCTGAGCCACCATACGTATTTCCTTTCATTCCAAAAATCTCCAACTCATTCTCAATACGTCTACAAAGTATTGTGGTCTAGGCTTTGTATGAGCTTAGCTGGATCTTTACCCCTGATATGGCGAGTGGGGATAAGTGCCTATGGGGTTTGTTAGTGCTTGGAATAATAATTAACAAAACTTCTAGAATATTACCCATTAATTAGGATAGAATTGAATCCAGTCGGGGGAGGCTTGAATAGCCTGAAAGGGTAATAGAGCCTGCTGTCCTGGTTACAGCCTTCAACACCCGACTTTTTTTATCTCTTTGTCCTAACTCCTAACTCTATTAGTTCTTTGATGTGCTCACTAAATGGTCGCAAGATCAGTTCCAGATTCAGTCTACCCAGCAAGCCAATGTCATCACGTGCCCATGTTAAAAAAGTAGTTTTTAACCATCTTCTCATAAATTTAGCATTAGCTAGAGGTGTGGCGGCGTCTGCCACAAACCGCTAGCACTTTGCGAAGTTAAGGTTGCTGTTGCTTCAGCTGCTCTCAAAGCTGGAGTGGTTTCGCTTAAGAGTATCATTTTTTTTTAGGTTGATTGTTATTTTTCAGTAAAGTGGACTTCTACCTCGCCTCCCTGAACCGTACATTCAAGCCAAGAACCATCGTTTATAAATCCACCAAATTCTAGAAAATCATTTCCATTTTCATGATATGCAATTTCTTTTAGCTCTTTTATTTGTGCAATTGTAGCCTTTCCTTCGATCCCTGATATGCTATTTGAAAATGTAGAAGTAAAATTATGATAGTTGTTAATTTGTACGTATCCTTGACTAAGTTCTTCTATATTATTTTTGTTTTTTACTAGCCAAACTCCTTCTAGATGTATTTTAATTTTCTTTTTCTTTGCATCAATTTCAATTTTAAGAACATCAAAGTCAGAAAAGCACAAATTGTCAAAATTTTTATAAAAGTTCATTATTATCATTATGGTCTCCAAATATTTTGTGGTACTCGTAATGGCTGAATTTCAATATGAGCTTCTGGTGAACGCCTAGACACATTGCTTAGGTTTGTATTCAATGGTTGATGGCTTTTATTATAGATATGGATATGGTGATGGGATGTTGAACTATCTGGCGGATGAATTTTAACTCTAACCTGTC
>JAQSWO010000011.1 GCA_029266595.1 Gammaproteobacteria bacterium | reverse complement strand
CATCGTACGCTTACCTGGTTTAGCGGGGCCAGGTTTACGCAAAAATGTTATTTTTGATTTCTTAAATAACAATAATTTACATTCTATTGAAAGCCGAGGCATTTTTCAGTTTTATCCCATGGTGAATCTTTGGTACGACATTTGCACGGCTTTACAGGCGGACCTAAGATTGGTTCATCTTACCGCCGCTCCGGTGACTGTGTCTGATGTTGCACGAATGGGGTTTGGTCGATCTTTTGAACAGACATTGGCTGGTACCCCAGCGCACTACGATATGCAGACCCGCTATGCTTCCGTATTTGGAATAGAAGGTCTATATCAGTACAGCGTTCGTGAAACCATCCAGGCAATTCGAGCTTATGCGCAGTCCGAGCCTCTCACCTTGAAAACTGAGCCTGAGACAATATTATGAGACTCGCCATATCAAATATCGCATGGGATACCACAGGAGATATCGAAGTAGCGCAACTACTTAACCGATACGGCATAGATGCCATTGATATCGCACCAGCCAAATACTTTCCTGAACCCACTACAGCTAGCGATGACAGTATTACAAAGGTTAAAAATTGGTGGGCTGATCGTGGTATCGAGATCACCGGTATGCAAGCCTTACTGTTTGGCACGGTGGGGCTTAACATATTTGGCTCAAGTGATGTGCAAAAAGCGTTACTGGACCATCTCTCTGCAATTTGTCGCATCGGAGCCGGCCTAGGTGCATCTAGACTGGTATTCGGCTCTCCCAAAAATCGCGATCGATCTGGACTCGGCGATGCACAAGCAATGAGCGTTGCCTTACCTTTTTTTCGACGCTTGGGAGATATCGCTCAAAAGCATAATGTCATCATTTGCCTTGAGCCTAATCCCCCTTGTTATGGCGCTAACTTTATGACAACCACTGCTGAAACCACTCACGTGGTTGAAAGTGTTGCTCATCCTGCCATCAAGATGCAATTGGACACAGGCGCATTAACGATTAATGGCGAAAACGCTGAAATGGTTTTGGCAAGTTACTCATCACTGATCGGGCATATCCATGCAAGCGAGCCAGACTTACTACCTCTGGGCGATGGAGGAACAGATCATCACGCTGTTTACACTGCCCTAATGAGATTTCTACCGCACCAGCTGGTATCCATTGAAATGGTGGCTACAAAAAATGAGCCTCATCTCGCTTCTATCGAACGCGCGCTGATCAATGCTATTACAAACTACCGACCAATCTCAGAGACTTTTGAATGAAATGGCTGATTCTTTTACTGGGCATTGCCGCTAATGCTTATGCCAGCGTTCTAATTAAAATGGCAATGATGCCTCCTCGAAAATTTCCCTCATTCTCTGATCCAAATGCAGCGCTTACCAACTGGCCATTCTGGTTAGGACTTGGCTTGTATGGTAGCGCTTTCCTATTGTATGCAGCTGCGCTTGCAAGGCTTCCTCTAAATATTGCACATCCAGTACTAACGTCTGGTGCAGTGGCTACCGTCGCGCTCTTTTCAATCCTCATTTTTCGCGAACCCTTCCACTGGACGACTGGCGCAGGCATTTTGCTAGTCATCGCAGGCGTAGTACTGATTACGGTTAGAGCGATATGATAATAAATACGACGTCCGATATTCCCACAGAAATCCGCGCCACATGGCAAGTCCCTAGTTTTGAAATTTCCTTTTGGCTTGGTCGACAACATCCTTACTGCGTTGTTATTCCTGTTATTAATGAAGGAGAACGCATCAAACGTTTACTCATGAAGATGGATGCTCTACAAATTTACACAATGGCAGATATCATCATCGTAGACGGTGGTAGCAAAGACGGTTCGCTAGAATTAAGTGGACTGCAGGACATGAAGGTAAGAGGGCTGCTGGTCAAAACGGGGCCGGGAAAGCTAAGCGCACAACTACGCTGCGCTTATGCCTTTGCACTTGATCAAGGTTATGAGGGAATAGTCACGATCGATGGCAATGACAAAGATGATCCGGAAGCGATACCACAGTTTATTGCTGCATTACAACATGGCTCAGATTTCGTACAAGCTTCTCGCTTTATTGGCGGCGGCGTTGCTGAAAACACCCCAACATCACGATACTTGGCCATTCGGTACTTACATGCACCTTGTCTGAGCTTAGCTTCTGGATTTAAATGGACAGACACCACACAAGGATTTAGAGCCTACAGTAGAAAAATGCTGCTTGATTCAAAGGTATCGCCCTTTAGAGATATTTTTTTGACTTACGAGTTGCTGGCTTATCTTTCTTATCGCGCACCAAAGCTTGGATACAAATGTTTGGAATTACCGACCTCACGAAAATATCCAGAAGGTGAGGTTCCAACAAAAATAAGCGGAATAAAAGGAAATTTGAAGGTTCTACAAATTTTGGTGAGCGCTTGTTTGGGGAAGTTTAACCCTTGAGCTGCATGTAGTATGTGAGCACTTCTCTGGTAACAGATCAGCCCCTAGATAGAAACGGCCATCTTTTGCCAACATTGGCAGAGAGGCGATTATTACCACGGAGATGCCACATCCGCCAGCCTAAAAAGAGTTCATATATGAGTACAGCAACCATGCCGGCAGAAAAAAAACTTAAGAAAGATATCTTATATCGCACAATAGGCGCGCTTTTAATAACTACCATATGCTTATACTTTTTTTGGTCCTCGCTAGACAGATCACTGTGGCTTGATGAAGCCATGCTTTTCCAAAACTACCCCATTTCACAATTCCTTGATGCCTTTCGCCCACTAAGACATTACGACCAAGCAGCGACACCTCTTTATAATTTTTTCGGCTCCTTTATCTCTATTTTCAACGTAGCAAGCGCAAGAATATTTTCCTTTTCATTGATCGTATTTCTATCTAGCTTTCTTCTTCTAAAAAATCGAACAAACTGGGCAACAATTATATTAGCTGCTGTTTCATTAACTTTACTACAAGCACCCTTACAATATTTTGCAGAATTCAAACACTATGGATTTGAGTATCTTGGCGTTATTGTTTTAATCACATGGTATATCAATAAGGAAAGTGAAAAGAGTTTTGAAATAAGAGACCTATTTATTCTCTGGATTGGCATGTTTCTAGGCATTGCCACTATTGCCATATCGCTATTGATATTATTTTTATATTTTCTTGAGAGGTTAATAAAAGCATTTAAGCCAAAATCAAAAGAAATTTTCTTATCACTTATATTTATCATTTCTGCGATATCGTATTTTTTTTGCATCCGGCACGTGGCAACCTACCAAATATTTAATTACCCTGATGCCTATAGAGACCTAGGAGGCATCCGAAATTTAGACGTATTCTATACCAATATAAAAAAAATATTGGGAGGCGAACCAGGAGTTCTTTTAAACCTTGTGGCAATACTACTACTTTTATTCAACATTAAAGATAAAATTTCTTACCGCTTTCTTCTGATTCTTTTTTTCACGGTGAGCATATTCTCTTTTGCCAGCTATATTGGCAGTTATCCTGTAAGTGCTGCTAAGCATGTAGTTTGGGCTTGTGCGTTTTGCAGTACGGCTATATTTTTCTCAATATATATAAGCGCAAATAATAAATATTTAAATAAGATTGCAGCCACTACTCTATTTATCACCAGTCTATTCTTTTCTTACAATGTACTCAAAAAGCCATTCGGAGAAAGTTTTGACACTGAAAATGAAGCTGCAACTAAATATTTATCAAGCCTAAATCCTTCTGATGTAGGACTTTGGGTAGGAGGGCAACCCATTTTAGAGTTCTATCAACGACATAATAAAGACCTACTAAAGCACAGATACTTTAATTTTATTAATACTGTCTCTACAAAAAACGAATTTTTGGGCAATATGTCTCCTGATAATTTGCAGGAAATCGAAAAGCATCGCTTATCTCCAGGAGGATGGGGGCGCTGGGTTCAATATCGAATGTTTGGGGATTTTAAGTGGCCTGGACGGACGTTGGTTTCAGAAGCACCACGAGGTAAGATTTTCTATATATTTGCGAGTCATTACTCGCATGTTTCAGAAAACAATTCCAACCCAAGAGCAGAAGGTCTGCATTTTGCCTTGGAGGAAGCCGGTTGCGAATATGTGATTGACCAAATATTTAAATCCGCCGTCATCTATAAAGTTTGGTGCGGACGCTGAGCAATATGTCCTGCCAAAGCCAGCCAGCTCATCATCAAGCCAACACATACCCAGCAATCCATCCACGCTTTACGCAGCTAGCTAATAAATTAGAAAGTTCCGTCATTTGTGTCTCATCCAAGGCATCGTCCAACTCTCCCATCGACAGTCCCTGTTCCAACGCACACAATAAAGCCCACTCATTTTCTTCTAATATTTCTATTCGCGTATCCATTTTTTGCCGCCAAACCAATAATTTCACACCTCCTTTATCAAGACTAACGGCGGGCTCTTCTTCGTATTCTTTTTGATTTACTCGCCAAATATCGTTAATAGGATAATCAGAAGCAATAAGTGTCATGGATGGTGGCAAATGAAACACGATGCGTGGGTGATCCTCCTCGGATAACTGTATCAATGTTTCAGGATTAAATGGCTCAATATTTTTCGCGTGCAATGCCTTGTGCCAAGCCCATTCTAAACGAGCCACATCAGATAAATATGGGAGTTCTTTTGCATGAGGGAAATCAGCAATAAATTCTGAAAACGTTTCACCGTAATGGTCAATATTTTCGTTGTAAGAAGGGGTTTGTGCCATATAAATTTTCGCCATTGCATTAAAGAAATCGTCGCCAGTAAGCCTAACGCAAATATCGTAGGTATCTCGCATAGAATTTAATAAAGTTGTGATTAAGCTATTTTTATAAATAGACAATCCCATTTCAGCTGAAAGTACGCCATTTTTTTCAAAATAATTCGTATCGATTAATTCGTCATTATTGTTCGTTAACGATGAAAATATTTTTTTTTGCAAGACGGCTAATTTAGGCATGGTTATACTCATTTGTTCCCAAAGATAAACTTAAGATGACTGCTATTGGGGGGGTAGCAGTTGCTCCTTCACAAGCTCTCGCGAAGTCAGAAGATTGACTAGATTGCTTCGCAAAAAACGCTGGCAACGACAGAATTAATTTTTTGCTGCTCGCGTAGTAAAATAGAAAATTCAGGAATATTATTGTCCCACTCTATACAAGTGGGGTGGTTACCTATTTGCTGCAGTGCAGTTTCATACAATTGCAAAACTGGCTTACTGATCTTTGCACCATGTGTATCGATCAAGTGTGTACCACAATCAAGAAATCCCGCAAGATGATATTGTTTAACACGTTCTGGGTTTATCGCATGTAAATATTGCATAGCATTAAAGCGATGGTTATATGCATTCACATAAATGTTATTGATATCTAATAAAATAAAACAATCCGCTTGTTCGGCGATCGCATTTAGGAACTCCCATTCTGGCAAAGTCGAATCTACATAGGTTAAATAGTTGGAAATATTTTCTATCAAGATTTGTTGACCCAAAAAATCCTGTACTTGCCGTATACGTTTTACAACGTGGCCTATTGCTTCTCCTGTATAAGGGAGTGGGAGTAGTTCATGTGATTGTTGGCCATCAAGGGATGTCCAGCAGAGATGATCAGAAACATAGGCAGGTTCAAAGCGGTCTACCATGCCCTTTAATTGAGAGAGATAGGCTGCATTCAACGGTGTCGTGCCACCAATAGACAGTCCTACGCCATGAAAAACGATGGGATAATGAGCGCGAATCTGTGCTAAGCGCTCTAACACCATTCCCCCTGAGACCATATAATTTTCAGTTACCACTTCAAACCAAGGAATATCGGGGAGATCTTTTAGAATATGAGCATAATGACAGGCGCGGAGACCCAGACCTGTACCTTTAATATTTGGAGAGAATGTCCGCGCTGTCATGGGTTTCATTTGCTATTCACTAATCGGTTTTGTACTGCCACCCGTAATTTTTTCACAAGTTCCTTTAGGGACAAAGATCCAAGCCTTGGGATCATTCTCTGTTTTGACCTGGCCTGCGCAGGAGTTTGCACCAGGGATGCCACAATCATTCTTACCTGATTTCACGATACCATAACATTTTTCCATCTTAGGTTTATCCGCGGCAACCGCGCTAACACTGAATCCAACACTAATCACTGTAGCAATAGCGGAAGCGATAATAGCTTTTTTCATGATAATCTCCTTATGAATATTGGGATAAGAGTGGTTTTTTGTATCAAACAGCTGAGCCCGTTGCAACACGGACACGCCGGTCAGTATAATGGAATTTGTTTCAGTGTGTCACCTTTCCTAATTCAGGCTTTAGCAGCATGAAAACCATTCGTAAAATTCATTCTTTGTGGATCGCCTTTAAAGCCGTCATTTCGACGCTTTATTTTTCTTCTATCTGCATATACCAATGCTACCGGCACAGGCCCTTATCCGATATCAATCGCACCATCCGAAATTGGGCCCAGAGCATGCTTGCCATCGTCAAGCTCTCTTACCATGTGTACAACCCACATAATGTCACGCCTACAGCGCATAGGGCATGGATCATTATGAGCAATCACTCCAGCTTATATGATATTCCGCTGATTTTCATGGCCCTTCCAGGCAATATTCGCATGGTAACCAAAAAAGAGCTGTTTGATATACCAGTATGGGGGCATGCAATGAAAGCTTGTAAATTTATCGCCATCGATCGCAAGAACTCAACGCAAGCCATCGAAGACCTCAAAATCGCTCAAAAACAAATGGAAGAAGAAGGTGTGATTCCATGGGTTTCGCCTGAGGGCACGCGTTCGCGCGATGGAAAATTAAATCCGTTTAAAGCGGGCGGTTTTTTTCTGGCTTTACAAACGAATGCCATCATCATTCCTGTGGGCATAAGAGGTGCACGAGATATTTTACCCGCGAAAACATTGGATGTTTGTTTGCACGCAAATGTTGAGGTGCATATAGGAGAACCTATAGATACTAGCGAATATAGCATCCAAACCAGAAAAGCATTAATCCACACCGTAAGAGAAAGTATTAAGTCACTGGCAGACATAACAGAATAATATATTGCTCGCCTTTGAAGGGGCTGGGTTTAAAAAATGTGCTTACCGTGTTTAATGGCAAACAATATAACTATTTTAATTAAAGAGGCAACTGCGCTCTCCTCCTTTGAAAACTCCATCAATAAATTCAACTTTAAGGTATTGAACTAGCATCTTAAAGTGGGATAGGTATAACTATGCTTACACTACAAAACGTTACCATTGCACAACATTCAAAAATACTAATCGAAAAAATTAATTTGGCCATTTTCGAAAAAAATGTGATTGGCATCACTGGTCCAAATGGTTGTGGAAAAACCAGTTTATTTTCTGCCATTCGCGGAAAAATAGAAGTTCCGCAGGGAGAAATTAATCTGAAAAAAAATATTCAGATGAACATTCTAGAACAAGAAACACCAGCTCTTGATATTTCCCCTATCCAATACACCATTTCTGGCGATCAAAAACTTTCAGATATTTTTAATAAACTAGCTGCTGCTGAAAAATCAGAAGATTACGACACCATCATGCATTGCCATAGTGAATTACACGAAATGGATGGTTATAGTGCAGAGGCAAAAGCCGCTAAGATCTTAGTAGGCTTGGGTTTTTCTCCTGAAGAAATGCATTACCCCGTTAAATATTTTTCGGGTGGATGGCGCATGCGACTTAATTTAGCCAAATGTTTATTTTCTCCTAGCGAATTACTGTTACTGGATGAACCCACCAATCACCTAGATATGGAAGCCATTATTTGGCTAGAAAAATTTATTAAAGAATATCCCGGCGCTATATTAATGGTATCGCATGATAGAGATTTCCTAGATAACACCGTGTCACACATTATCTATATTGAAAATCAGCGATTAACTTTATACACGGGAGATTATTCTTCGTTTGAAATACAACGTGCACAAAAAATTGCGCTGCAAAATGCACAATATAGAAAACAGCAAATAAAAATCGCGCACGCCATGAAATTTGTAGATCGTTTTCGTTATAAAGCGACAAAAGCTAAGCAAGCCCAAAGTCGCCTTAAGGCATTGGAGAAAATGGAGTTAACCAAGCCTATTTATGAAACCTCTCCTTTTAGTTTTCGGTTTTTTTCTCCTGAACGTATGCCTGATCCTATATTTACTATGCATAAAACAGATTTGGGTTATGACGGTAAAATCGTGATTAAACACGCAAATATGCATTTAATGCCTAAAGAACGTATTGGACTTTTAGGTGTGAATGGTGCTGGAAAAAGTACCTTAATTAAGGGAATCTGTGGAGAGCTAGCGCCTTTGGCAGGAAATATACAACGCCCAAATTCTCTAAAAATAGGCTATTTTGCACAACATCAAGTCGATCATTTGCCGATGGATGTATCACCTTTATCTCTATTTAAATCGCTCTATCCAAAAATGTCAGAAAAAGAATTGACCTCCTATCTCGGTAGTTTTGGTTTTAGTCGTGATCAGGCACTTACCCCTTTAAGAACTTTTTCAGGCGGCGAAAAATCACGTGTCGCATTGGCACAAATTATTCTGCAAAAACCAAATTTATTATTATTGGACGAGCCAACAAATCATTTGGACCTTGAAATGCGTCAAGCCTTGATGTTCGCATTGCAGGATTATGAAGGGACAATGGTGCTGGTATCTCACGATCGCTATTTAATGCGCACCTTGGTGGACGAGCTATACATTATTGATCAGGGAAAACTGACACACTTTGAAGCGTCCGTAGAAGATTATCAATCCGCTCAATAGCCGCCATCCTCAAACTATCATCCTAAGCTTGCGAAGGATTCCCAATTTTGTCTGCCAATCCAAAGAAGCCTCATTACACGCTCAGGCTGACAGAATAGGGATTTGCCAAATAAAAATATTTGTTATTCTGAATTCATTAGTGTTTAATACGTGGCACACCGATCAGCGAGAGAAAATCGCTTATTTAGTTATCAAAATGAAGGAGAGATAACATGCCCATGTCCAAAGGTAAAAATGATCAAAGTCCCAGCTTAAGAAAATTCAAGTTCAGGAGGTTTAGGGGAAATGGAGGCCAGCCACCTGGGCCTGCCCCCTCTTTATCTCTTCCACAGAGCGATCCTCCACCACAAAACCCGCTTTCACTATCGTTGAATAAAATTCAGACCATGCTAAATATTGGGGAACAAACAGACGTTTTGCCTGCTGAATCTCCGTCTCCCTCAGCTTCCGCGATAAATATCCACGCGCTAGAAGTTAAAAATCATGAAGACCAAGATTTAGCAGAAACATCCAAAGCAGCTCCCCGTGTTTTTATATTTGGGAGCGCATTAAACGACACTTTCGCTTATGCGATGACACTTAGCAGCTTGGCGGGAATAGACAAGCCATCGCCATTCCACTTGTTCAACAGTAGCTTTGCTGCTCGTGTTGGCATTGTGCCCAGGAATTTTTCTTATCCGCCAATATTGGGCACAGAAATACTTAAACTTGCCATTAGCAATGAAGGGTGCTGGTATGGCGCCGTTCGTGAACTTCTGAACGCACCGATAGACGAAGATGGAGCATTTCTCAACAGCCTTAGAAACCAAAATGATAGTGGTATTTGTGTTGATCCAAAATTAGTAGGGATTGTCGTCGGTATTGTGGGCGGATTGGCTGGGATAGGTCTACTGTCATGCTTGATATGGTGTCTGCACAAACATCGCTCAACAGTGCGAGAGGCAGAGAAAATTATGGAATATAATCTTGGGAGAGCCGAAGATAGCTTTAAACTAGCAATGCGTACCGTTGAGACTGAAATATGGTTTAACAATCAAAGAGCGTCTAACAGTGAATTATTCGGAAGGCTAGCCGATGCAGTTCCAATTCTCCCTCTTGAACTTTGTTATATAATTGCTTCATATTTGACAACGGAGGGCCTTGAAAGAAATTTGCAATATAAAGACAGTACCCTATTTGCAGCTCACAAGGCATTTCGCAGTATGCAAACGCTCCTTGACATGGAAAAGTCTGCCGCACTGGAGCTTTTAAAGCGCGATATTGCCGAGGTCTGCAATAGCATGAAAAGATTTGTCATGCTCCCACATCCTTTTATTAATGGAGGTATGGCGATTGATTATTCGCTTGTACTGAATAATATGCAGATGTTTGCTCAGTTCCCATATCCTTTTATCAGAAAAGTATTAGGCGCAAATGTCCCAGACGTGTTTGCAAAAACAGGCGTCACGGGAGTACCACTCCGCTTGATTTACGTGATGACCGTAACTCATTTAATGAGAAAATATTTTATATTTGAAGGAAACAATGTAAAGATGGTGATCAATCGTAGTGATCTTTTGCCTAGTCCAGGTTTCCACCGTCATGGATTAGAGTTGCCACCCTCTAAAGCGGTCCAGCGAATAGCGGAGGAAATACCAGCTCTATCCCTTTCCCCACCTGCCAATGGAAATGTCGAGAGAAACGAAATAGACGCGTCTACGGATTTTTTCCGCACATCCAAAGCTCCCACTCCGTCGCCGCCTTTCAATAGGTCTCCTAAATCTCCCAACACCAGACCCCTCAACAGATCTCCTAAATCTCCTGTCAAATCTCTTTTAGGGACACCATTACTTTCACCTGTAGAGGAGAGAGGAGATAAAACAGAAGAAGGATATGGCAGCGAAGTAGGATCGCGTTATTCCACTGGAGCTACATATACGTAGAGTGGCCCCCAATATATCAGCTAACAGGTCAGACCCTATCAAGATCGGCAAAAGATGGCTGTTTCTATTTAGGGGCTGACCTATTACTAATCGCAGAGACTGGAATCGCTACCTCATTATTATCCCTCTTCTGCCCCTCCACCTTCCAGGCATGTCCGTAAGCTATCTCATATGTATTGGGTAGCAGGCCATTCGGTTGCCTAAATGTTTCGTAAGCCATCATAAATTGCTCAAATAATTTCTTGCCCGTCAGTGTTTTTTTTCTCTCCTTTAGAATATTGTGCATACCACAGGCGCGTAATTCCTGCATGGATTGCTTCGCTGTCTTATAAGTGAGTGTAATGAGGTCAATATCCATTACAGGATCTGCAAAGCGCGCATTCACTAGAGCATCACCAATATCATGCAAATCGTAAAACAAATGCACATGGGGATGATCATCCACTCGTGCCCAGCTAAAACGTATTTCTTTCAGCGTATCTGGCCCAAAGGTAGAAAATAAAAAAAGTCCTCCGACTTTAAGTACACGCTTGGCTTCTCTGAAAACAACTTCAGCGTCATTGCACCAAGGCAACATCAAGTTGGAGAAAATAAGGTCAACGCTATTACTTTGAATAGGGAGTTGCTCAGCATCACCACATAATTTTGCGGGCAATGAGGAGGATTGCTGAAGCATTATCATGGCTAAATCCATAGAGATGATGTTTGCATTAGGATAATGTTTTTGCAGAAGCCGCGTACCCTGTCCTGTGCCAGCGCCCAAATCCAAAATAATTTCTGGAACTAGACGCATGACAAACAATCGCTCTACCATTCTCCGACAGATTTCATGACATAGCACAGCCGCCATATCGTAGGTATGGGCTGCCGTATTGAATGCGCCCTGAATGTCTTTCTTAAGATAGAAGCTCATTTTATTTTGGTGTCCTTTCGTTTGCCTTTAACAGAACATTGACCAATATTTGCTGCCTTATACCATCATATTCTTCTTTATACTTATCCGCATCTGATACACGGTCTCTAAGCATACGGGTAGACTAAGCGATAGAATTTACGTAATCATTAAAAAAAATCATTCTATGAGAAATATTCTGATGAATTTATTAAATACAGCAAAAAATATACTACTGAATGTATTACCCACTCATTGCCCCCTATGCAATCTGCGAGCTTATCAAGGAGAGTGTTGCCAAAGTTGTGAGTCTGAGCTGCCTTGGTTAAAACAGACATGTAAGCGATGCGGGTATACATTATCTATCAACGCGCAAAACTGTGGAGCATGCTTAAAAAATTCTCCACCATATGACCATACCGTAGCACTTTTTCGTTATGAACCTCCGATAGATCATGTCCTATTGTCTGTAAAATTCAGAAAGCATTTAGCTTATGCCCACATGCTAGGTGAAATAATGACCCGAAAAATCCAGACAGAGTACCTTGATAAGACGTTGCCTACATTGATTCTACCTGTCCCCTTACATCAAAAGCGTTTAAAGGAACGCGGATATAATCAAGCGCTAGAAATAGTAAGGCCCATCGCTCGACACTTGAATATTCCCTTATCGTTACATGACTGCGTGCGCACGATGGAAACTCAACCACAAGCAATGGTATCTGCGAATCAGCGCAAACAGAATGTGCGAAAAGCATTCACGTTAGTGGGAAAAATTCAGGCAAAACATGTAGCAATTTTTGATGATGTCGTCACAACAGGAAGTACAGTAGCAGAGATAACGCAGATCCTGAAAAAAAATGGAGTGGAGAAAGTAGATGTATGGTGTTGCGCGAGGACGCTTTAATCAGAACCAACTTCCCAAGGGTCATTTGGTTAAAACCAAAAAAGCTTATTGTGACGCCTGATAAAGATACACATTCGCTCTCTTTTCCAGCGATCTAAATGCACTTAGAATCACAAAATTCAACGCTAAATATATGGCGCCTGCGATAAACAAGAAAGGAATAACCGCATAAGTTTCCCCAGCAATTTTATTGGTGACACCCATTAAATCGAGAATAGTAATAGTATTCGCCAACGACGTTGATTTTAAGATGATGACGACTTCATTAGAATACGCTGGCAGAATAATACGAATAGCACGTGGCAAAGTAATACGCCAAAAGGTTAGAAATTGTGACATACCCAAGGCATAGCATGCAGTAATTTCTTCTCTAGGAACGGACTGAATCGCGCCTTTGAGCAATACGATGGTATAAGCGCAAGAATTTAATGCCAACGCGATGGTTGCACATGCAAAGGGTTCTCTCAATGCAACCCAAAGAAAAGAAGCACGTACCCATTCAAATTGAGCGCTGCCGTAATAAATTAAAAATATCTGGACTAACAGCGGCGTACCGCGCATAAAAAATATGAAGCCATCCACAGGAAGACTTAGCCATAGATGCTTTGATCTAGCTGCAGGTGTAAGCAACAGAGCCAGTATGATCGCAGGCACCAACGCGCTGAACATCAGCGCCAATGTGACACCCAAACCACTGATAAGCTCGGGTAGATGTTGAATAATGTCGTTCATGCTAAATGCCTATTCGCGCCCATGTTTAGCTTCTTCATGCAAATTTGAGAAAAAGACGTAAGCACTAAATAAATCAGCGCCGCTGTAAAATAGAAAAGAAAAGGTTTTTGCGTCGTACTAATCGCCACCTGGGTTTTATTCATCAAATCAGCTAATCCTATCAATGAAACTAATGCCGTATCTTTTAATAAAACCAACCACAAATTTCCCAATCCGGGCAAGGCATGCCTCCATGCTTGAGGCAGCTGAATATTTTTGAAAATTTGCCAACGGCTTAAACCTAAGGCATGTGCAGCTTCGGATTGCCCAAAAGGAACCGCTAAAAATGCACTGCGGAAAACTTGCGAGGCATAAGCACCAAAAATTAAAGCCAAACCTAACACACCAGATACAAAAGAGGAGACATCTACATAATGCCCCGCCAAGTAAGTCACAAGTGCCGTACCGCCAAAATAAATAATAAAGAGGACAAGCAGTTCTGGCATGCCACAGATACTGGTAATGAATAAGATAGTAATTCGCCGAATAATACGGTAACGAGAAAACTGGCCCGCAGCGCCGATTAGCCCAAAGACCAATCCAAGCAGCAATGAAAAAAAAGCGAGCTGCATGGTTAACCATGCGCCCGCTAATATTTGTGGCAAATACCCTTCAAACATCTTTACTTAATCCAATTTTGTATGAGGAAAATATTGTTGGAATATTTTTTGATAGGTGCCATCCTTTTTAATTTCAGCTAATCCTTGGTTAATCTTCTCTAGCAGCTCCGTATTCCCTTTTTTAAGCGCGATACCAAAACCCACACCTAAAATTTTTGGATCGTGTATGGGATCTCCAACCATGATGAAATTCTTACTTTCATCACTATTCTTTAACCAGTCCTCAACAATAGGGGTATCAGCTAAGATGATATCCGAACGACCTGCCTTTAAATCCATGGTGACACCTTGGAAGTTAGTATACGTTTTGAGCTTAATAACATCTTTGTATTGAGGTTGCCCAAGATATTTTTCAA
The DNA here is from genome assembly GCA_029266595.1 of Gammaproteobacteria bacterium. Lineage (GTDB taxonomy): Bacteria > Pseudomonadota > Gammaproteobacteria > JAURND01 > JAURND01 > JAQSWO01. The sequence continues at coordinate 7,388 of JAQSWO010000011.1, read as the reverse complement.
ATGTCGTGCCCTTTTGCACACCGACGGTTTTACCTTTCAAGCCTGCAAGGGTCGGGGAAAATTTAGCATCTTTATGCGTAACAAAACTGCCCGAAGGAGAAAAATAGGATTCAGAAAAATCCACCTGCTTTTTTCGCTCGTCCGTAATATCCATGGAACTAATAACAGCATCAAATTTTCCCAATCTTAATGCAGGAATTAAACTTTCCCACGGTTGATTAGAAAACGTGCATGTCAGTTCTGCTTTTGCACAAATAGCTCTGGCAATATCAATATCAAAACCTGCTAATTCTCCTGAGGGCTGAACAAATTCAAACGGAGGATAAGTAGCTTCAGAAGCAAATTTAATGACCTTTTGAGGCTGGGCTTGAATAGTGGCACATAGCAACAAAGCTAAACAACCGATGAGTATTTTTTTCATGGTGAATCTCCTTTGGGTAAAAAATAATATTGGGCTATCTTTTCATTCGTACGTGTAATACACCACCTGCCTGCCAAGATCAGCACAAGCTGATCTGTTACGAATTGATTTTGTTCAATCGCGCTTTTCCTTTCTTGCATTTATTAGGTTTGTACTGCTTTTAAAAACTCCTGGAAACGTTGTGTTTGAGGATGCGCAAACATTTCCTTGGTATCGCCTTGCTCGGCAATGACACCTTTGTCCAGAAAAATCGCCTTGTTGGTAGCATTGTGCGCAAAACCTAGTTCATGAGTAGAAACCAGCATCGTGATGCCCGTCGCCGCGAGAGATTGTATGACATTTAACACCTCTGTCACCATTTCTGGGTCAAGCGCAGAGGTCGGTTCGTCAAATAACATAACATCAGGCTCCATCATTAAGGCACGTGCAATGGCAGCGCGCTGTTGTTGGCCACCTGATAATTGCGCAGGATATTGGGATTTTCTATCCGTTAAGCCAACGCGTTCCAATAAACCTTGCGCTTGCAGCACCGCGTCAACTTTGCTTTTCTTTAAAACATGCATGGGTGCTTCTATCAGGTTTTCCAAAACAGTTTTGTGTGCCCATAGGTTAAATTGCTGAAAAACCATGCCCACCTTGATACGTAATTTGACAATATCTTTTTGAGAGAGGGTTTGGGGGTGCTGTTTATCAAAGGTAAGTATTTGGTGGTCTATTTGGATAGTGCCGTGATCTGGTGTTGTGAGCAGGTTAATGCAGCGCAGTAAGGTACTTTTACCCGAACCACTACTACCCATGAGAGCAATGACGTCACCTTTATTGGCGCTAAATGAAATGCCTCGTAAGATATGATCCTGTCCGAAGGATTTGTGTAAGCCTTGTACGCTAATTTTGTGGTTCATGGGCGGGTGGGCCTTTATGGGAAACTAAGGTTGAAACTGCACTAGGCTTAGTAGGCGCGGGAGTCTGCCTCTCTTTTAACTTTTATGCAATTAAAAACAGGTCAGTTGAAAAGCACGCTTATTCAGCTATAAGCTAATCAATGGTAATTGAACAGGGAGGGAACGAATATGAAAAAATTCATTATGACATTATTAATTGTTGTAAGTGGTAGTTTAGCTTTAGCTGGCTGTCAAACATCTAGTGGTAGAGAGACCGTCGGCACCATTGGTGGTGGCGTTGCAGGCGGCTATGTGGGCAGCGCTCTAACGGGTGGAAATACGTTAGGCACGATTGGCGGCACATTGGGCGGCGCTTATGTAGGCAGGGAGGTTGCCAAAAATGTGAGGTAAACATGAGGGAAAAATCGCATTCTATCTTTTTCCATAGAAGACTATTTTTATCCTCTACACACGACAAAAAGCATTTTTAACTGAGCCTCTGAAAATATGGATATTTTCATAGAGCATATACCCAGTGTTTATGGCATGTTACGGTAAACGGTCAGAGTCCGATCGTCTTTGTGAGGAGCACAGCATACACGTAGTATGTGAGCACTCTTGGAGCATTTTTTAGCCCGTCTTTGCGAGGAGCGATAGCGACGCGGCAATCTAAGACATAGTTGATCCAGAGCGCAGCATACATATAGTATGCGAGCCCTCAGAAAGCATTTTCCTGCCAACATGTTATGTTTACGTTGATACAAGCAAGTCTTTCTCCACCTAATTTTTGTCGTGTGTAGAGATTTCTATTTAAAACTACAAACAAACCGATTCACTTGTCTTAAAGCTGAAGACACAGCCTCGTTCATAGCCACAACACCTGCGTAGGGTGTGTTCTCTTGTGTAGGAACTGTTACTTCTATCCACTTCTGCCTTACTTTCTCTGAAGTACTATCCACTAACGTCACATGCAATCCTACTCTTACTTGGCTGCCATCATCTTCAAATATCTGCTGAAACAGAGTGATGCCGCTTTGCAAGTTAAATTCTGTATTACCGACGAAAGGCGCTAAAACCACTGCTGCAAAACACCCTGTTTCTTCGATACTTTGCACTAAAAGCGGAGCAAGCATTTCTGCTGGAGGCGCAATCCAGCGGTTGTGAGCGAAATAATTTAATTGATGTTTTTTCTGTATGTAGACCATTTGATTCGTATCAAGCCCAGGACTCGCTACAGGCATTGAAACAAGTATCACGCCACCTTTATGTGATGTCCCTTTAGTTGTGCTGGCTTGTTGCGCTGTTATTGTATAGGTGTTGATGGTAGGCGTTTTAACGGGCCCTAAGCATGCAGATAACGCCAATAGTGCTGGCATGAGAAATAAAATTTTGAGCATGTGTTTTCCTTCTTTGAATTGTAGGAGGTGAATTATCCGCTAGAGTGATTAAACAAACTTTTAACCACCATTCCCTACTCACCAGGTCCTGGGGCCATAGGTGCTTGTCCCCTCACCAGGATACTGGGATTTTCTTTAAGAGCGCTGGATAATTGCTCGATATCTTTTAGCACGCGGGATAGGTTATTAAGGGTTTGAACAGTGCCAGGTACAGCCTGTTGAGAAAGTGTTTGTGTGAGATTTTGTCCGCTCTTTAAAACGGCGGTTATTTCTTTAAAGCTTTTATTTATTTCATCGCTATTACCGGCCAAGGTTTGTGTGAATTTAGCTGAATTTGCCAAGATGTCATGAATTGCTTTTTGGTTCTCTTCATTGAGCAAGGTTTGAAAAGCTGTACTAATTTGCTTCATATTGCTGGTAAGTTCTCTAATGACTGTATCGAGCTGCGTTAACAAGGAAGGCTCTGAGGGGATAATGGGGTAATGATTGCCCGGAAGTACTATCAGTGGTTTTGCTTTGGGCGTCTTTGCTTTAAGACCAACATAAGTGACACCAGTGATGCCTTGTGTCATTAGCGTGGCAATAGTTCCTTGATTGACCGGTGTTCCAACAGTAACGTTGAGCAGGAGTTTCACTTGTTGTTGGTTTTTGGGATTGAGTGCTATATCGGCTACATAACCTACATCAACTCCATTAAAACGAACAGGCGCTTCTTTGGTGAGGCCAGTGACAGATTCACTCATATACACCAAGTACTTGTTGTACTCTCTCTGCTGTCCAGCTAAAAACCATAACAGCAGGCACACAAGAATCGTGCTAAAACCTATGACGAATAGGCCGACTATTATGTAATTTGCTCGCGTTTCCATAGTTTCTTACACTAAATTTTAGAGGCTATTATTGATAGGAGGCTTAGGTGGGTTATCCAGCCCCTGCTTAAGCAGGCTAGGACAAGCTTTTGCGCAAAAGGACACAAAAGGGCACCAACGCAAGTCCTTAAGCTGATTTAACATATGATTCCCCTCTAGATCCGCTAAAGTAAGCCTGAATGAGAGGATGTTTTTGCTTCAACAACTCTTGTAGGGGCAAGGCAGCCAACACCTTTTTCTCACCTAAGAAGACTACTTTATCCGATACATGCGCAAGAGAACTCAAGTCATGCGTCACCATCACAACTGTCAACCCCAAACCTTCTTTCAAGTCTAAAAGCAGTTCATCAAAAGCACCAGCACTTTGTGGGTCAAGCCCTGAAGTGGGCTCATCGAGAAACAGCAACTCAGGGTCCATAACTATGGCCCTAGCCAATGCTGCACGTTTTAGCATGCCGCCACTTAGCTCTGAGGGATACTTAAAAGCCGCCTCTAATGGCAAACCCGACATGGTAATTTTAAGTAAGGCAATTTCTTTCTGAACTTTGGGTGGAAGAGTGGTGAATGTTCTCAAGGGGAATTGAACATTTTCTAAAACAGTCAATGCACTAAATAAGGCACCGTGTTGGAATAAAACGCCCCAACTGTGTCGAATTTTTTGAGATGTTTTGATGTCACAATGCAAGATATCAATGTCAAAAATCTTAATAGAACCAGATTTTGGGCGAAGCAACATGAGTATATTGCGCAACAAAGTTGTTTTACCGCACCCACTTCCGCCAACGATGGCTGTGATTTCACCTTTCATGATGTCTAGGTTCAAATGCTCGTGAACCACTTGCTTTCCTAAGACATTTTTCACATCAGCAATGCTGATAATGGGAGCGGTACTTTTACGCATAGGCTGCTACACACTTTGCCAAGGCAATATGATAGAAAAAAGGGCATCGGCTACGATAATCAGAAAAATGGATTGGACCACGCTTTTGGTCGTTTTCCTTCCTACACTATCTGCAGATGAAACTACCTGAAATCCCTGATAACAGCCAACACCCGCGATAATACAAGCAAAAAATGGGCCTTTGATGAGACCATTAAGCAGCGTTTGTAATTGGATCATATTAGGGAAATTCAATAAAAAGCTGTAATAGCTAATATTTAGCATTTTATCGGCAACTAGCATACCGCCTAAAACTCCACAGATATCTGCCAAGATTATTAGTAAGGGTAGAGAGATGATAAGCCCCAGTATTTTAGGAATCACCAATCGAATCACGGGAGATACACCCATCGTACGTAGTGCGTCTATTTCCTCGTTCAGTTGCATAGTACCAATTTGGGCAGTAAACGCAGAGCTCGTTCGGCCCGCAACAATGATAGCAGTAATCAGCGGTCCAAATTCCTGGAGCATCGCAATTCCTATCAAACTGATGATATAGATGTTAGCGCCGTAGGTTTTTAATTGCTGGCCAGATTGGTAAGCCAGAACAATTCCAATTAGGAAGGAAAGCAGTCCCACGATAGCGATGGCCCTATATCCTGTTTCGTCAATCACATTTAAAAAGCTTTTATACTGTAATCTTGCAGGACGCATGATAATCCTGCCAAAAAAAACAATGACTTCGCCCAAAAAAGCCAAGCCATTGAGTAATGAAAAATAGCGATCGACCGATTTTTTGCCTAACACATAAAGAAAAGAGGGCTTACGAGAAGACTTGGGACGAGGCTGTTTTTCAGGAAGTGCCGCTTCCACCATCTGAAATAGCGCGGTATGTTCTTCGCTAAAACCTGAGAAAGAAATTGTTTTTCCTGATTTTTTGAGCGCATTAGCTTGCTGATGCAAAGCCCATGCACCTGTCGTGTCCATGCGAGAAATACCACCACCTTCTATTTGAATGCGGTTGGTTTTATTTGTGGTAAGAGGAGGTTGTTTGAGAAAATCTGAAATAGCAGACACGGTCCAGCTTCCTGAACAATGCAGTGTGTGAGTGTTTTTGTCGAATGATAGTTGTGCCGGCTGCTGGTTGTTCATGAAAGGCTGTAGGATTTAAAGATAATTATTTTGAGTGAAATGAGTGCAAATTAACACGAGTTCAATTTGGCGGCCAAATTTCTAAGTAGTAACTGGATGGCTTGTGCTCTATGGCTGATTTGATTCTTGATGGTGGCAGAGAGCTCAGCTGCAGAACATTTGTGTGTGTGGACGTAAAACAGAGGATCATAGCCAAAGCCGTTTTCTCCTGCTGGATCTAGCAGGATAGAGCCTTCCCAAGTACCATGGCAAATGAGGGGACTGGGATCACATTCGTGTTTCAATAAAGCCAGCACACATTGAAACCGAGCGGAGCGCTCTTCTGGACCTGTAGCGATGAGATCGCTGAGCAGCTTTTTACAATTCGCACCAAAATCTCCATGATGGCCCGCATAGCGAGCAGAAAATATACCCGGCGCGCCATTAAGAATATCGACCTCAAGACCAGAATCATCCCCCAGCGCAGGTAGTCCTGTATGTGCCGCCGCATTTCGTGCTTTGAGTATGGCATTTTCGACAAACGTAAGGCCAGTCTCTTCTATTTCAGGTGCACCAAAATTAGATTGAGGAATGAGATTAACATGAATGCCGCTGAAGATTTCCTGAAATTCTTGTAGTTTTCCTTGGTTATTGCTGGCCAATACAATGGCTGGGTGTGGAATATTTTTCATCATTAGCACTCCGGAATGTTCGCGGCTAAACCGCCTAACGACGTTTCTTTATAGATGGACATCATATCTTTGCCGGTTTGCCTCATTGTTTTAATAACAGTGTCTAAGGAGATTTTATGAAAGCCATCTTCCGCCAGCGCAAGCCCAGCAGCATTTACAGCTTTGACAGCGCCCATAGCATTTCGCTCGATGCAGGGAATTTGAACTAATCCTTTGGGTGGATCGCAGGTTAGACCTAAGTTGTGCTCCATACCGATTTCTGCGGCACACTCAACTTGTGCTAACGTCCCCCCTAAAGCAGCAGCTAGGGCGCCTGCTGCCATAGAGCAAGCCACTCCCACTTCTCCCTGGCAACCAACTTCTGCACCAGAAATCGAGGCCTGTAGTTTATATAAGATAGCAATGGCACCTGCGGTTAGCAAAAAATCAATGATGCCTTCATCTGTGGGAGAGTCGCAAAATTCTTTGTAGTACTGTAGTACGGCTGGAATAATGCCCGCAGCGCCGTTAGTGGGAGCGGTTACGACACGTCCTCCAGCAGCATTTTCTTCATTTACTGCCATAGCATAGGCATTGAGCCAATTCATACTACGAGCTTGTCGAGAGGTATCAGTATTTTGCTCCTCTTCCATCAGTTTTTTATAAAGTGCCGCACCACGGCGTCGCACGTTTAAGCCGCCAGGAAGTATGCCTTCGGTTCGACAGCCTTTGCGTAGACAATCTTCCATAGTGGCGGCAATGTGAAGCAGACCTTTTCTAATTTCAGCATCATCATGAGATACCCTTTCATTGGCAAGCATGAGTTGGCTAATAGTGAGATTATTTTCACGACACAGCGTTAGAAGCATATCAGCGGTTGTAAAAGGAAAGGGAATGGTCTTGGGCTCTGCGGGAGGTTGGCCAAATTGCGCATCAGTGACAATAAACCCACCCCCAACAGAGTAATAGATCTCGCTGGTTAATACTTGGCGATTGCTGTCGTAGGCGGTGAATCGCATGCCATTGGTGTGTTTTGGCAAAGTTTCAGTAAAGTGAAACAGTATGTGGTCTGTTTCTTTGAAAGCAATACTGTGCGTACCACCTAATAGTAGCTTTCCTGTGTTCTCTATTTCGGTAC
>JAQSWO010000102.1 GCA_029266595.1 Gammaproteobacteria bacterium | reverse complement strand
GAGAGGGACTACCGACGTTAAAATTCTCAAACTAACCTACGACCTTATGCAACGAAAGCTTAATCATGCCTGGGAAACACGAGCACCTGGTTTACCTTATCAGACACCAGAAGAAGCGTTGATTGTCGCTTCTATGGTAGAAAAAGAAGCTTTGTTTCATAGGGAAAGACCGCAGATAGCGGGTGTTATACTCAAGCGTTTAGCAATAGGCATGCGTTTGCAAATTGATGCGACCGTTATTTATGGGCGAGACCAAAACTATTCAAATCCACTCACACGCACAGATCTTCGTACGGATACCGCCTACAATACCTATACTAGAAGCGGCTTGCCGATGGCACCTATCTGCATGCCATCAATATCCTCCATACAAGCCGCGCTTCATCCACAGATTACTGATGCCATATACTATGTAGCCAAAGGGGACGGTACGCATACCTTCTCTAAAGATTTACAAGGGCACAACAAAGCAGTAGGTGAATATAGAGCGGTCACTAATGCCAATACCAAGACGATGGCGTACTCAAATGTGCGTCAGCAATCGACATCACCCGAACTTATGTTAAAGTATTGGGCATCACTTGCTTTCCCATCCACTCAAGCAGTTTGCCTGTATGTCCATTGAAAAAATACCCATGAAAAAAGGTTACTTTATTACCTTAGAGGGCATAGAAGGTGCTGGCAAGAGTACCGCGCTTGGATATATCTCAAATAGTCTATTAAAGGCAAAAATTCCCTTTATTCAGACTCGAGAACCAGGTGGGACGATGTTGGCGGAGGCTATTCGTCAAATTCTTCTCACCCCCACAGAAGAGCTTGTTTCACCAGATACAGAATTGCTATTGATGTTTGCTAGCCGCGCACAGCATATTCACCAAGTCATATTGCCAGCATTGCGAGCAGGAAAATGGGTGGTTAGCGATCGCTTTACTGATGCTACTTATGCTTATCAAGGGGGAGGGCGCGGTATTTTAGAGCAGCGTATTGCACAAATGGAAAGCTGGGTACAGGGTGAACTTAGGCCGGATTGTACGCTACTGTTAGATCTTCCTGTGGACCTGGGAATGCAGCGTGTTAAGGCGCGCAAAGGCCGGCTAGATAGAATTGAGAAAGAAAAATATGCATTTTTTGAACGCGTGAGAGCAAATTACCTTGAACGTGCCAAGAAAAACCCATCTCGCTGCCATATTATTAATGCTGCTCAAGAGATACAGCTAGTGGAAAGAGAAGTTTGTACCATCATACAAAACATGATTGATCAACAATGAACGAACCACATACAGAAAAAAATCCACTGACTATTATCGTGAAAGGGCTACCCACTGAGCTACCTCACGATCTTTATATACCACCTGATGCCCTGGAAGTTTTTCTAGAAGCATTTGAGGGTCCATTAGATTTACTTCTCTATCTTATCAAAAAGCAAAATCTAGACATACTCGACATACCCATGGCAAAAATCACCTTGCAGTACCAAGAATATATCAATCTCATGCAAGGCCTTAAACTAGAATTAGCCGCAGAATATTTGCTGATGTCTGCCATGTTGGCAGAAATTAAATCCAGGTTATTACTTCCACGTCCCGTTAGCGAAACGTCGGAAGAAGACCCTAGGATGACATTAATCAAACGTCTGAAAGAATACGAGCAATTCAAAAAAGCTGCCGAAGATTTAGACAGCCTTCCTAGGGTTGATAGAGACATTCAACTGGTTCATATTGGGCATGACAATATTCCAGTTGAAAGGCCACTGCCAACCGTCAAGCTAGAAGAACTAATGACCGCACTTCTAGAAGTACTCTCACGTGCAAAGCTTAGGAATCCGCACCTAATTGAGCAGGAACCTATTTCAGTGCGCGCGCGTATGGCCAGCGTATTAGAAAAGCTTCAGACATCAGATTTTGTCCCATTTCAGCGCTTGCTTGCCCAAGTAGAAGGGAAAATGGGCGTAGTGGTTACATTTATTGCAATATTAGAATTGCTGAAGCAATCTGCAGTAGAGATTGTTCAACAGCAAGCGTATGCGCCTTTGCATGTGCGTGCGATTTTGAGCACCTAAAAAAAATTGGTCTTTGCGAGGAGCGATAGCGACGCGGCAATCTAGAAAAAAGTTTTAATATAGGGGCTGACTTGTTACAAAAAAAGGATAAAGAAACAAATGCTAATCCACACGGTTCAAATTGCTGGCCTCACACGAGACCTTCCATTATTCGAAGTTGCCTCAGGCGTTAAAATTGCCGTTTTAAATATTATGGGTGATGTGCCACTCATTCAGGCCTGCGCGGATGCGTTTGCTGAAAAACTAGCGCCTATTTTCTTTGATTTTATTGTGACGCCAGAAGCCAAATCTATTCCACTTGCTTATGCTTTGGCAGTAAAGATGGATAGGCCTTTTGTTGTGTTAAGAAAATCGTATAAATCTTATATGGGTGATGTGCTGCAAACTCAGACTATTTCTATGACGACAGGGCAACTTCAACAGTTGATTCTTGATGAGAAAGATAAAACGCTGGTGAGTGGCAAAAAAGTATTATTACTGGATGATGTGGTGAGTACAGGCTCAACATTAAACGGCATGCGTGACTTGATGAAAAAGGCAAATGCCACCATTTGTGCTGAAGCAGCCATTATGACAGAAGGTGATCAAGAGGTGTGGACGGATATTATTTCATTAGGACATCTGCCGGTGTTTACTACGCCATCCTCCTGAACGCAGTGAAGGCTGACAAAAATGAACTGGAGCAAACATGCATAGCAATTCAATCAAAGCTACTTTAGAGGCAGCTATATTTATAGCGGATGAACCACTATCCATAGATCGTCTTTTAGAGCTGTTTGAAGATGATCAGGCTGTTACGCCTAATATTATCAGAGAGGCACTTGCCACCTTGCAAAAAGACTACGATGGCCATGGCATAGAACTTTGTGAAGTTGCTAGTGGGTATCGTTTTCAAGTTAGGGTTGATGTTGTCCCATCTCTCAGCAAGTGGTTGCAAGAGCGTCCAGAAAAATACTCTAGATCATTACTAGAAACGCTGGCGCTTATTGCCTATAGGCAGCCCATTACAAGAGCGGATATAGAACAGGTTCGTGGCGTTGCTGTGAGTACGCAAACAATTAAAACTTTGATGGCGAGGGAATGGATAAAGATTACAGGCCATAGAGACGTACCAGGTAAACCAGCACTTTATGCCACGACTAAAAAATTCCTAGACTATTTTGACCTAAAGAGTTTGGCAGATTTGCCTGAGTTATTGAATTCACAGGAGGATGAAGGCGCTAAGCAGCTTGAGTTGAGCTTGGAGGAGTCATAGCAAGCAGTATATACGGTGCAGTCATTCGTCTTTGCGAGGAGCGGTAGGGACGCGGCAATCTAGGAGTTATAGATTCTTAAACGTTACGTCTGTGTTGGAATAATACTTTACTCCAATTTTGATACGCTCTCTGCCATTTTTCATGCGCCAACGATTCGTATCTCTTAATGAATAAACGCATCCGCAGTATTCTTGTTGATAAAATTCCTCACGTTTTGAGATCTCAATCATCCGCTGAGAACCTCCATCTTTTCGCCAGTTATAGGTCCAATAAATCATATCAGGATAATGCGCAGCGGCACGTGTGCCACAGTCATTGATTTGGTCCATATCCTTCCAGCGAGAAATGCCTAGAGAACTACTGATCACTTTAAATCCATGTTCGTGCGCATAAAGTGCCGTGCGAAGAAAACGCATGTCGAAACACATGGTGCAACGGATGCCTCGCTCTGGCTCATTTTCCATTCCTTTTGCACGTGTGAACCATTCATCTCTATCATAATCTCCATCCACAAATGGCACGTTGTGTTTTTCGGCGAAACGTATATTTTCTTCCTTACGGATTTCATATTCTTTCAGTGGATGAATATTAGGGTTATAGAAAAAGATGGTGTAATCAATGCCCGCAGCTAATAGACGCTCCATTACTTCGCCAGAACAGGGCGCGCAGCAAGAATGTAATAGTAGCTTTCTTTCATTATTTGGGAGGGTGAGTGTGGGTGTTGTTATCATATAGAGACTTCCATCGTTTTTAAGAAGCAAGTCTATAGGAAATAGCCAGATATTGTAAATCGCCGTATACTTATCCCAGGCATAAAGACCTGCTCTGTACCCGACAAAAATTTGATGAAAGATCATCGCTGTGTATCAGGAGCAAGCCTTTGAAAACATCGATGCTTTCGAAGAGCCTACATGGAGGTATTCACGGCGTGTTTGCGATGATATTCAGCGATAATCTTTCTTTTTGCCGCTTCTCTTATTCAGCCTCTATTTTTGTCGTATACAGAGAAAAACCTGTGGAAAAATTCTATGAACCTATCCCATCAAACACATGAATATTTTCTGAAAGAAGCATTAGTATTGGCAGAAGAGCGCAAGGGGTTTTGTTCGCCCAATCCATCCGTAGGCGCTATTTTGCTGAGGGAAGATGGGAGTACTATTAAAGGTATGCATTGGCAGGCGGGAGATCCCCATGCAGAGGTAATGGTGTTATCACAATTATCGCCAGAAGAAACAGCAGGCGCGGTTCTGTATGTTACTTTAGAGCCATGTGCGCACACAGGTAAAACGCCGCCGTGCACAGATTTGTTAATCAAACACAAACTCAGTGCAGTTTACTACGGATTAAAAGACCCTAATCCATTAGTGTGTGGGAAAGGGCAGGCTAAGCTGAGAGAGGCAGGTATGATTTGTGAGCATATACCTTGTGCCCAAATTGATGCTTTTTATCAGAGTTATATTTGGTGGACAAAGCATCGCCGTCCTTGGATCACTGCTAAATTGGCGTTGAGCTTGGATGGGAAAATTGCAGGCGCAAACGGCGTGCCTCAGCAGATTACGGGTGAAGCATTGAATATCTACACTCACCAAGCGCGCATGAAATCGGATGCCATTTTGACAACGGCGAAAACCATCATAAGAGATGACCCACAATTAAATGCCCGGTTAGGTAATCAGATCTATGCAAAACCTCTCTATGTAATAGATCCTCGTTTAGATATTCAAATAAGTGCAAAAATTTTTAAAACGGGCGCACAATGTTGTATTTTTCATCTAAAAAGTGCATCATCTGATAAAAAAGACGCCTTTATTGCGCAGGGAGTCCATTGTGTGGCCGTACCGGAAAAAGATGATAGACTCTCGCTCCAATACATTGTGGATTATCTTGGCAAAGAAGCGGGTGTCCACGAACTATGGGTAGAAGCAGGAGGTGCCTGTTTCCAAGGATTGTTATTAGAACAACTGGTACAGCGTATCCTAATCTACATTGCACCAAAGACTTTAGGTTTCCAAGCGCTTTCAGCTTTTTCTGTAACGGATAACTTATTTAAGAATATATCTATCATCACTTGGCAACAGTTTGGTCAAGATGTGCTGTGCGAAATGTTATATCAGGAATAATCAATTGTTTGACAATTTTTGGCTGTTTGGATATTCAATGTAAACTGTATTTTATTTTAAAGATTAATGTTGAATAAATATAAAAGATATTTTATGGAGAAACGATACAATG
>JAQSWO010000010.1 GCA_029266595.1 Gammaproteobacteria bacterium | reverse complement strand
GTGAAGAAAGAGCAGGATGCAGCAGCACAACATGACCAAGCTCAACCTGCAGAAGGCAGCAGGCGCCGTGCTTCTATTTCATTTTTACCTTCAGCTTCTAAAGGCGAAGACTCCTCCGATGTAATATCGCAGCCGCGTACCCGTTCTCTGAGCCTGTAAAAAACGGATCAGATTCTTCTATAGAAAACAGCCATCACCCTAGATGCCAAGCGTTTTAGCTGATATATTCCGCCCCCTATGAAGCACATCCGAAATTTTTCCATTATTGCCCATATCGACCACGGCAAATCTACTCTCTCTGATCGCCTTATCCAACTTTGCGGCGGCCTATCTGCACGCGAGATGAGCGAACAAGTCCTTGACTCTATGGATATTGAGCGAGAGCGCGGGATCACGATTAAAGCTCAAAGCGTTACGCTCAACTACAAAGCTAAAGACGGGCAAACCTACCAACTCAACTTTATCGATACGCCCGGTCACGTCGACTTCTCTTACGAAGTTTCACGTTCATTGGCTGCATGTGAAGGTGCGCTGCTAGTTGTAGATGCTGCACAAGGCGTAGAAGCCCAAACCGTCGCTGTGTGTTATACTGCCGTCGAACAAGGCTTAGAAGTATTACCCGTATTAAATAAAGTCGATCTTCCTCAAGCTGATCCTGATAAAGTCATACAAGAAATAGAAGACATCATTGGCATAGAAGCCCACCATGCCGTGCGTATCAGTGCCAAAACAGGTTTGGGGATTGAAGAATTGCTCGAACAATTGGTGGCAACTATTCCTCCTCCAGAAGGAGAAGAAAATGCGCCACTTAAGGCACTGATTATCGATTCCTGGTTTGATGCGTATCTAGGTGTCGTTTCGTTAGTCCGCGTTAAACAAGGCATACTGCGTGCCGGTGACAAAATGCTGGTCATGTCTACTCATAAAGCTCATATCGTTGACCACGTAGGAATTTTCACACCCAAGCGCTTAAATCAACCTGCACTCAAAGCGGGTGAAGTGGGTTATGTGATTGCTGGAATTAAAGACATCAATGGCGCACCGGTTGGCGACACACTTACTAGTGCGGCACATCCGGCAGATGTGCCTTTAGAAGGATTCCAAAAAGTAAAACCCCAAGTTTTCGCAGGACTATTTCCCATCAGTTCAGATGACTACGAATTATTTCGCGATGCCTTATCTAAACTCTGCTTAAACGATGCTTCATTATTTTATGAGCCTGAAGTTTCAGAGGCCTTAGGATTTGGTTTTCGTTGTGGTTTTTTAGGTATGCTGCATATGGAAATCATACAAGAACGTCTAGAGCGCGAATATAACCTAGATTTAATTACCACAGCGCCTACCGTTATTTATGAAATCATTACACGTAAAAAAGAAACACTATATATAGATAATCCCGCCAAAATTCCTTCACCCGGCGATATGGATGAAATACGTGAGCCCATTGCACAAGTGAATATCCTGGTCCCTCAAACTTACTTAGGAAATGTCATCACTTTATGTGTTGAACGTCGGGGTACGCAGATAAACATGATGTACGCTGGCAGCCAAGTCTCATTAACCTATGAAATCCCTATGGCTGAAGTGGTATTGGATTTCTTTGACCGCCTAAAATCCGTTAGTCGCGGCTATGCCTCTTTGGACTACGCATTCAAAAGATTTCAAGTAGCAGATTTGGCCAAGCTAGATATACTTATTAATGGTGAAAAAGTGGATGCTTTAGTGAGCATTACGCATAGAAGTAACATCCAATACCGCGGTCGTGAATTAGTCGAGCGTATGAAAGACATTATTCCCAGGCAGATGTTCGATGTTGCAATTCAAGCTGCCATAGGCGGCCAAATTATCGCCAGACAAACAGTGAAGGCTTTGCGTAAAAACGTAACAGCTAAATGTTACGGTGGAGACGTAAGTAGGAAGCGCAAGCTGCTGGAGAAGCAAAAAGCAGGAAAGAAACGGATGAAACAGGTAGGTAGAGTGGAGATTCCGCAAGAGGCTTTCTTGGCTGTGTTGAAGGTGGATCGCGGTAACTGATAGCCTCCTAAATAATTTCAACTAAAAAAACTATAACAAAACTAAGAGGTATCTAATGACAACAGAAATAACTGAAGAAAAACAAAGTATGCAGTCCTTTCTACAAAACCAGTTCATGGAACGCTGGAGAACATTTTGGGAAGGGTCACCAGCACAATCAGCTAATACACAGTTACAAGAAGACATAGAAAAACTAAACCAACTATCACAAGAATCAGCGCAAAATACCACAGAACTAATAGACCAACTAGAGCAGCTCCAAGTTGAGTTTGCAACAATAAAAGCTGAACATGCTCAATTAACAGCTGGTAACGGAGATTTAGAAAGCAAAAATGAAGCCTTATTAGCACAAATAAACATTAAAGAAGACAGCTTAAGTAAAAAATATGTGGCAATAGGTCAGTTACAAGCAAAAGTGACGGAGCTAGAAAAAAGTTTATCTGCCACAGAAAAACAGCTGACTGCCTCACAAAATACAAATGCAGAATTATCAGACAAGCTACGCAAAATGCATCTTGAGGCTGAGCGATTAAATAGTGAAATAAGCGCACAAAGTGCAGACTTAATACGATCAAAAGCAGCACCTGCCCATGCTCAAGCTAAAGCAGACCGTTTAGAAGAAGAACTAACAGAAAAAACTAGATTAATAAATCAGCAAGCAGAACAAATACAAATACAAATAGCAAAAATCACTGAGTTAGAAAGATCAGCTGAAGCGCTGCAAAAACAATTAAACGATTTACATTCAGGTGAAGAGTTTATACGTTTAAAACAAGATATAGAAAGATTATCTGAAGTAGACGCATCAAATAGGCAGTTAACTGAGAAATTAAAATCATTTACTGAGTTAGAAGAAAGAAACCGAGGTCTGCTAGAAAATAGAAGAGAATTGATAAGGAACAAAGACTCACTCTTAAAGCAAATAGCGGAATTACAAAGAGAAAACACAAAATTACAGACAAAACACAGTGAGAGTGAATTAGCCAAACAGTACGAAGCATTACAAGAAAAGCATAGTAATTTAACTCTCCGAAAGGAACAATTCAGACAAAACAACGCATTTAAAGCCATAAGAGGAACACTGGATTCAATCTATCAAATGAAAAAAAACGTCTCAAAAAAAGGCAACAAGCAAGGAAGATTTATACAAGAGCAATGGAAAAATGGAAACTACCTCAGGATGACCACCATCTTGCTGGGGGTACCGTTATTTATAGTAAAGGGTATCGAACTCTTCAGTTTCGCAAAATTATTATTCCCATCTTCTAATAATGCAGGTATTCGTCCTATCTCATTAGAAAGCAACTGCCCCTCTGTCAGAATTTCTGGCGATATCTCTGTAGAAGCCACTGAATTGCTTGGGCATCATTGCGCTACAGAATTATTCCTAGATCCCGCTTATTACCCTAATGCTCATATCATCAGTGATTACGAAGCTATGGCACAAAAATTTCCTGATATAATTACAGATAGGCATAGCTATAACGAGATGCTTAGCGCATTCCATAAGCAACATAAGGTATATAAAGAAGGGTTTTCAAATTTAGCCAGACAATTAGGGCTAAGAGGTAAAGATATTGATAGTGTTTTATTACGCCATCAAGTTGTGTCACGTCTAGCCAATGATCAGTCTCTAGATAATTATTTTTCATTTGTTAGTGAATTTGCTGACAATGAGGAGGGGAATGAACTTCAGTCTCCTGTAAATCCAGCAGCGTGGAGAACGAAACCAAGTGATTCATCAGACGCTGTATCTTTAGGAGCCCAGGGTTTATTTAGTACGGGAGGCAGAATGAAGCCATATGAAACCATACTACCTAAAGAAAAAAATCCTGAAGCTTTCAAAATTTAATGAACAGGACTCTTTGTCCTTGGTGCTTACCTAAATTGTAATAGGCCACATCCCCATTGAATTTGGTATAAATTGAAAGCCCGATTGTCTTTGCGAGCAGCGATAGCAACGCGGCAATCCAGGAAAAAATCTAACACTCCGTAGGATCCTCCGAGGATATATATTTCCTGGATTGCTTCGCAAAATCGCTCGCAAAGACAGGCAAAAAGTTCGCTTTAATAAATATTTGATCCATATCAAATCATAAATATAGTATGCGAACCCTCTAGAAGCATTTTCTTCCCAAAAGATGGCCGTTTCTATCTTACGGGGCTTACCTGTTACAGGTATTAGGAAGTGGAATAACAAGATAGGAGGATCGAGGATACTTCGCAGGATTAGGATGATGGGAGAGGAACCCCCAACCGAAAGCTGACCTCCTCATAAGCCTCCAGCACACCGCCTAAGTCCTTACGGAAGCGGTCTTTATCCAACTTGCGCAAAGTTTTAGCATCCCAAATACGGCAACCATCTGGGCTGAACTCATCACCCAAAACGATCTCCCCATTCAACCGACCAAACTCCAGCTTAAAATCCACCAAGAGCAATTCTGCTGCGGAGAAGAGATCTTTTAATACCTCATTTACCTGAAAGCTTTGCGCTTTCATCGTAATAATTTCTGCATCTGTCGCCCAATTAAAGGTGCGAATGAGAGAGTCGTTGATCATGGGATCATGATATTCATCATTTTTCAGAAAAAATTCGTGCGTGGGAGGATCAAGCGGACGCCCCTCTTCTACCCCCAAACGCTTACATAAGTGACCCGCTGCGATATTCCTAACAACAGATTCAACGGGAATCATTTCTAAGTGTTTGACGACGGATTCTGTTTCTGAAAATAAACGCACAAACTGAGTTTTAATACCTGCCGCCTCTAATTTTTCCATGATAAAAGCATTAAAGCGATTATTTACCATACCCTTATGCGCAATCTTCTCCTTTTTAATACCATCAAACGCACTGGTATCGTCACGAAACTCCATGATCAAATAGTCAGGATGAGTGCTATCGTACAAAGATTTCGCTTTGCCTGTATAACGTAATGCTTTTTTTTCTAAGTCTTCGATAGACGGCATGCTTTACTCCAGCTTACAATTTATTTTTTAAAGCCCCTAAGATTCGGTTGGAGACACTAGCCGCAGCAGGTTTATTAGCGGAATCCAATAAAATCACCTTAGTGGCCGCATCACCTGCCTTTGTCAGTCGTACTTGATAGATGGGCGTATCTCTCTCAATTTTCCCGCCACTTCCTATCTTGTCTAAAACATAATACGTTCCTGTCGTTTCATCTTTTTCCATCACAGCATAACCTGCAGCAGGCAAGGCTTTTCTAACTTTAGGCCAGGCATCTTTGTAGGCCATATTGACTGAAAAACCATTTGCGTAAGAAGGTGTTTTTGCAGCAGCAGCTCTGGCAGCTTCGCTAGCAGTAGGAATGCGGGGTACAGTTCCTGCCATACTCACTGCTGTCGCTGATGAAGCTGTTGTAGTCACGGTGGATGTTGGCACAGGTGCTGGTTGTTGTGTCACTGGGGTGACAGAGACCTCTGATGTCGTTTCTTGTAGAGGGGCAGAAATAGAAGTTTGTGTCATCACATCACCATTTACTGTTGAATACGACGCACTTACATCTGTAGATGGGTAAACAGCCAAATTATTAGATGTGTCCGGTGCTACATGCTTGATATCTCCATGTTTGATTGCTGCCGGTTTTGGTGACAGTTGAGCAGTCTCGGTTGTAGCACAACCCGCCAAAATGATAACACTCGCTGATAGCATTAGTATTTTTTTGTAATACATACTCATTTTCTCCCTTTTATAATGTTGTATACCTATATTGCAATACCGGCCTCACGCATAGCTTCTCTGACGGTCTCATGACATGTTTCCGACAATATTGTTAATGGTAGCCGAATACCTGCAGGAATTATCCCCATGGTATAAAGCACCCATTTCACCGGAATAGGATTACTTTGGATACACAAATCCTTGTGTAGTTTCGCAAGCTTACTGTTTAATGCAATGGCTTTTTCTTTCTCTCCTGCCAATGCCGCATGACACATGTCATGCATCAGGCGAGGCGTAACGTTAGATGTAATGGAAATAACACCCTTCCCACCTTGCAGCATAAAATCCATCGCAGTGGGATCGTCACCACTATAAAAATCTATCTTGTCACCTACCAATGCCTTGGTTTCTACAAGGCGATCTAAATTACCTGTGGCTTCTTTAACGCCAATAATATTAGGAAACTCCGCTAATCTAGCGATAGTTTCAGGAAGTAAATCGCAACCCGTGCGAGAAGGAACGTTATACAGAATTTGCGGAATGGCAACAGCATCAGCGACTGTTTTGAAGTGTTGGTATAAGCCTTCTTGAGTCGGCTTATTATAGTACGGGGTGACAATCAGACAGGCATCCGCCCCAAGCTCCATCGCTTCTTTGGTGTAACGCAAGGTAGCATCCGTACTATTTGATCCGGTGCCTATAATCACAGGTAGTCGGCCAGCAACTTGTTCTAACACGGTTTCAATCAAAAACGTGCGCTCGGTTTCAGGGATAGTAGGAGATTCTCCAGTTGTTCCAAGTACCACTAGCGCATCTGTTTTTTCTGCTATGTGCCAATCAACCAGATGTCGTAGTGCATTGACGTCTATAACGCCTTCTTCATCCATCGGGGTGACTAGGGCCACCATGCTGCCGTGAAACATTTTTGTTGCCCTCGTGAATGGCGCGCCCAGAGAGATTCGAACTCCCGACCACCTGGTTCGAAGCCAGGTACTCTATCCAGCTGAGCTATGGGCGCTTTTAGTTTAAAAATCTATATTTGATCATTCTAGCCATACAGTTGTACCCAGAGAGATTACATAGGTACGTCCTGTACCTATGCCCTACGGGTCGTACTGCGTACGCTCAAATCGTCTTTCCTGACGATTTAGTCGAACTCCAAACTCAACCACCTGGTTCGAAGCCAGATACTCTATCCAGCTGAGCTATGAGCGCTTTTCGGCAAGGAGTGTACCTAAAGAATACCGTTTATTACAACATGCGTTTCATCTGGCAGCGCGTTTAAACCAATAATTGCGCTTTCACCCTGCAAATCTCCCTGCGCTGGTGCTGGCTCACCTGACATGGAAATACGCGCGACGATTTTAATTTTCTCTACATTCTGCAAGGTCGCCGTCGGCAGCATGGCCATAGTTTCATCCAACACTACATGAATCGGTAGGTCTTTTACTTGAACTCGGATAATGGCTAATGGTGCGTTTGAACCTTCTGCTGCCTTAGCATAAATAAACACGGTCTCCGAGCCTTTCAGCTTTCCCTGCAAGGCGGGAGAAAGTGTAACCCTAACTGGAATTTTTATACGCGCTTCAAGGGATGTTGCCTGCTGCTGACTTGCAAGATCCAAGGCTTCTGCATAAGAAGCCAATGTCTCAGGCTGGTTAGGTTCACGTTGGTTGGATTGCGCAAATGCATGAACCGCATCTTGGAACCGCTGCGCCCTCATGTATAAACGCCCTAACAAAAACCAACCCTTTGCATCTTGGTTTTGATGCACACGTTCTTCCATTTTTTGAATCATATCATCCAGGCCACCTAGCGCTTGGATTTCTTTTTGTATTCGTTGAGCATGTGCTTTTTTATCTATGTAAAGAGAGAGTTGTGAATAAGCGCCAAATATAGCGTACATGCTTAAAGAAATGATAAAAACAAATGAGGCAAATACAACAGTTTCTTTGACAGATAAACGCGCAACATAAATTAAAGCACATAAGACTGCCAAGGTGACAATGACAATAAGAATCCAAAATAAAATCATGTCTTATTCCCATGGCGGGGTTTTCTCTGGGTCTGAAAAAACAATATTAAAAACCCGATCATTAACACAAGTAGAGGAAATATCCAAAGCACTACCGTAGATAAATTAAACGCCGGTCTAAATAAAATAAATTGCCCGTAACGATCCACCAAGTAATTCTTTATCTCATCTTCGCTATATCCATGTTGGAGTTTATAATAAACTTCATCACGTAAGTCCTTTGCAAGCGGCGCATTTGAGTCTGCAATAGATTCATTTTGGCAAACAAGGCAACGTAACTCTGTGGTGATATTTTCAAATCTTTGCTGAAGTGCAGGAGATTCGAAGGGATACAATTGCTGAGATTTATTCTGCGCCAAACGTAACAGGCCAGCGTCTACATAGGAATGGTCATCTTTTGCCGCCAAGCTAGCCGTCATGGTGAATAAAGATACGCATAAAATTAACGCATAACTCGCCCTACTCATGATTCAACTTTTCCAATAATGGTTTCAATTTGGTTTCCCAAACATTTGGACTCACGGCACCGATATGCTTGTATCTAATAATACCCTTTTTATCAATCACAAAAGTTTCTGGTGCGCCGTATACACCTAAATCCATGGCCAATGTTCCTTTAGCATCGTAGATAACGGCTTGATAAGGATTTCCATTCTCTTTTATCCAATCTTCAGCTTTTGTTCTATCATCTTTGTAATTCAATCCATAAATAACTAAGTTAGGTGTGCGCATAATATCTAGCAAAACTGCGTGTTCTGCATAGCAAGTGGGACACCATGTCGCCCAAACATTGAGCAGAGAAACTTTGCCTATAAATATTTTATTTGTCAGCGGTTGGTTTCCAGTTAAAGCAGGATAGTTAAACGCCGGCACAGGTTTTCCTATCAATGCCGAAGGAATTTCATGCGGATCTTTTTGTAGACCTTTCCAAAAAAATAAGGCAATGGCGATAAAAATTAGCAGTGGTAGAAAATATTTGATGCGCTTCATTTTGTCACCTGCTTCAATCTACCCAGATAATGACGATATCTCCTATCCAATAACGCTAACACCCCCCCAAATATCATGAGCAATGCCCCTCCCCAGATCCAACGCACAAATGGCTTATAATAAATACGCATTGACCAATCTCCTTTTTCAAATGGCTCTAACGGTTCACCCAATGCCACATAGAGATCTCTAAAAAGATTAGCGTCTATAGCTGTTTTAGGTAATGCCATTTTTTGCACCGTATAAAAACGCACTTCCGGCTGTAAAGTGGAAATTTCTTTCATATCTTTTTCAACCACTACTTTACCTTTAGCACCAGTATAATTGGGTCCCGTTAAATCTTGTACACCCACAAATCTAAATTGATAATCCCCTACTGTGGTCGTTTCTCCCGGAGAAAGACGAATTTCGCGTTGAATACTATTTTCGGAAGTCAGCACTACGCCTATTACACACAGCGCAACACCTATGTGCGCGGTCACCATTCCCCATTGACTCATATTTAGCTTTTTTAGCGCAATGAAATTTTTTGTCTTTCTAAATATAGATTGCAGTGTCACGGCGACAACCCATAGCGCCAACGACATCCCCAGAAAGACCCATGGATTAAATACGTGCGTTATCATCCAAGGTAAGATGAAGGCAATTAAAAGCGAGAAGCCCAACATAATACTTAACTTCTTGGTTACAAGATGCCGGGATGTATGGTGCCATTGCGATAAGGGCACTACGCCCATAAAACATAAGATAATGCTCATCAAAGGAATAAACACTAAATTAAAATATGGTGGGCCTACTGAGATTTTCTCTAACCCTAATGCATCCATAAAAAGTGGATATAGCGTACCTAAGAGAACGACTAACATTGCTGCCGTCAGCAGCATATTATTTGCTAGTAATAAATTTTCACGAGAGAAAAAACTAAATTGAATATGGGTTTTTACTTTATTCACACGCCAAGCGTATAAGGTTAAGGAAGCACCAATCACTATTACCAAAAAGATCAGCATAAACACGCCACGAGAAGGATCAACCGCAAAAGCGTGCACAGAAATCAAAATACCAGAACGCACCAAGAACGTACCCACCAAGCTGAGCGAAAAAGTCAAAATAGCTAACAGTGCTGTCCATGCTTTAAAGGCATTGCGCTTTTCAGTCATTACCAAAGAATGAATCAGTGCTGTACCCACCAACCAGGGCAGAAAAGATGCATTTTCTACAGGATCCCAAAACCACCATCCACCCCAGCCTAGCTGCCTATAAGCCCACCAGCTACCTAAAATAATACCTAAAGTGAGAAAACACCAAGCCGCTAGTGTCCATGGTTTAGACCACCTTGCCCAAGCTGCGTCTAAACGTCCGCCTATTAATGCGGCAATAGCAAAGGCAAACGCGACGGAGAAACCGACGTATCCCAAATACAACATGGGAGGATGGATAATAAGCCCAGGATCTTGTAAGAGCGGGTTTAAATCTCGTCCGTCTAAAGGAAAATCAGGTAGGAGTCTCAGAAAGGGATTAGAGGTGATAATAATAAACAGCAGAAAACCAACGCTAATCATACCTAGCACAGATAAAACACGCGCCACCATCGCTAATGGTAAATGACGACTAAATCGCGCAACAGCTGCTGTCCAAATACTGAGCAGAAAAACCCACAGAAGCAATGAGCCTTCATGCGCACCCCAAACTGCACACAGACGATAGTACCAAGGCAGCTGACTGTTTGAATTGGTCGCCACGTACATCACAGAAAAATCGTTGGAGAGAAAAGCATAGGCCAACAGGAGGTAAGCCAAACAAAGACACAGGCATTGCGCATAAGCCAATGAACGAGCAAACTGCATCCACTTATGCTTCCCTAAAAACGTTCCTGTGAGAGGACAAATGGATAGCACAAGTGCTAGCGATAAAGTCAGTTGGAGTAGGTAATTTGCAAATTCAGGAAGCATCACTCACTGCCTTCGCGCACTGCGCTGATATTGGGTGGCATATATTTTTCATCGTGTTTGGCCAGTACTTGATCTGCTATCAGCACTCCAGCTACGTTTAACTTCCCTTGCGCAACAATCCCTTGGCCTTCTCTGAATAACGCAGGAAGAATACCAGTATATTGAACAGGTATTTCGTAAGAATGATCAGTTAATGTGAAATTAACTTTCAGGCTGTTTGAATCCCGCTTCACACTACCCTCTTTAACCAATCCTCCTATACGCAAAGTCTTATCTGTCGGCGCCTTATTAACAATGGCTTGTGATGGAGTGAAGTATAAATTCATATTTTGGCCTAGCGCATAAATAGCCAAAGAAGCTGATAGAGTAACGCCTAGCAAAATAACCAGTATCATATAAAGGCGCTTTTTTCGATGTGGTTTCATTATACGGCTCGTACTTATTGATGTGGGCTAGACATATTTTCTCGCCTTCTACGTAACAGGTCAGCCCCTAGATAGAAACGACCACCTTTTGGGAGGAACACGCTTCCAGAGGGCTCTCATACTATGTTTATGCTGCGCTCTGGACGGTCGGACACTGACTGTTTGTGCCAATCTTGGCAGGGGAGGTGAACTATTTTACCTTTCCGCCATTCCAAACATTTAGCTTCTTCATTTTATTCACTCGAACCATCTGTCTCAGTACTTGCCACACGCCAACTAATACCACTATCCCATAAGCTGACCATACGTAAGAACCGTAGCCACCCATAGCTAAAAAACTTTGAAGATTTGAAAAACTGGTGGTCATCATTGTGAGAGCCCGCTCTATACTTATTTAACTAGTCTTTGGAAGCACCTATGCCATTAGTAGAAGGATAAAGGATATTTTTAACCCAATCAGCGCGTTTCTCCCGCTCTAACAACTCGATTCGCACCCGCATTAACATCAAGGCGCAATAGTATAAAAAGAAAGCAACCATCATTGCCAGTAACGGGTATAACATACTAGGCGCAATATCAGGTTTGGCCAGTTTCAAAATTGTCGCCTTTTGATGCAATGTATTCCACCAGTCTACAGAATAATGAATGATAGGCAAATCCACCAACCCTACCAACGTCAAAACACTGACAGCGCGCGCAGCAGTGTCAGGCGTTTTCATTGCATTCCTCAGAGCGATAACACCCAAATAAAGAAAGAGTAAAATTAATTCTGACGTCAATCGCGCATCCCAAATCCACCAGGTTCCCCACATAGGCTTACCCCAAATAGCACCTGTTACTAAAGCCAAAAACGTAAACCAGGCGCCAATGGATGCGCTTGCTGTTGCAACCACATCTGCTAATTTAATTCGCCATATCAAATAAATAATACTCATCGTCCCCATGACGGAAAATACCATCAACGAAAGTGATGCAGCGGGTACGTGCACATAGATAATGCGATATGCATCGCCTTGTTGATAATCCGGCGGAGCAAATAACAGTCCAGAAATTAAGCCATATATTAAGAATATCGCAAAAGCGCCCCATAACCAGGGAATAAGATGCCCAGAAAAATGATAGAAGAATTTAGGAGAGGCGAATTGATGAAGGCGTTTCCACATAGGTGATTCTCATGTTTCTTTTTTAATATTCATATTTTACTCAAGACACTGGTATTTAGCGTCTTGAAGTGAACGCTAGCGTATAGAGTTTTTAAAGGGGTGAACGCATTTCCAATCTTAAAAACCAGCATCTTCAACGAGTGGTATAACTATTTCGCGCGTTGTAACTGCTACATTTTTCTCTGCAAATGCAATCCCCACTGCCGTAACGTTTTTAATCGGATGCTGCGCTAATAAAGCGGTGTAATCTTTTTCTGCAATCTGATCAAGTGCTATCCGCGCTGTTTGCCTTAATGTACGAAACGTACTCCTGCGCTTAAACTCTAATATCATGGCTTTATGTTTAAGAGGGTCTTTAGGAATCATCGCTAAATCACATCGTCCGTATCCCGCTTCTCTATTCGATAGAATAATATAGTGGTCCCTTAATCCCGAGACTATCCCCAAAATAAATGCATGGTATACAGCCTCAGATGTATTCGCATTAAAATCAAAATAACTGCCAGAAACACGGATATAATCTTGCAATATATGTGCAAAAGCATCCCAATTTCCTGTGATTAAACTCTGCAATAGTTGATCGTAGCTTCCTAGGCTTAAAGAAACACTAAACCACTCTCTGATCATTTCGTGATAAACTAGCCCCACTTCTCTATTGGGGATGCGTAATTCACAGCTTAAGCCATAGTCAGATACCTTGCACTCTGTTGTAGTTAGATAACCACTAAACAATAAAAGGCTCCAAATAGCTTCTTCGCTACGTGGCAATTCTGGCAGCACAATATTTTCTTTAACAGATTTAACAATCGCTTCACCTTGCAATAAAGATTCAAAAACTTTTTTTACTTCTAAATTAGCATGACTCAACAAATTTTTAATTAATGTGTTTGCCGACGTACCTAGCCAATAGTGTTCAAGTGACCCTGCACGCTTGACACAATTAACAATGGACCAAGGATTGTATAATTTCAATTCTTTCACTTGATAACCATTGTACCATTGCTTAATATCTTCTCCGTGCCTCTCTAAATGAGCTACTGCAAGTAACGTATCAACTTCATTTTGTGTAAAACCAAAGTATTCAGCGTACATTCGACGAAGCAAAGAATAGGTATCAATATTATTTAAATCCGAAAAAATACTGGCTTGAGCGATGCGTAAAATACCTGTGATCACTCCTTTCTCAAGATAGATGTTATCTTGAAATGCTCCACCCATAAAAGTCCGCATAAAAATGATGAGTTGATCATAATGTTCATTAGCATAGGCAGTATGTATAGGTGCATCATATTCGTCTAAAAAAACCATTACTCGATTACCATAAACTGCATATAAAAATTTTGTTAGCATTTTTAATGCATTGGCAATATCTGACTCATTGCCCTGCCGGCTCAGTATGTTTTTAAAATATATTTTATCTTGATCACTCAACTTATCGCTTTCAAGCAACAGAGATCTATATTGATCGTATAATTCGCCCATGAGTGCCTGCATTAACTGTAGAAAGGTTTCATAGCTACCCGCCTTAGTATCTTTAAGCGATAGAAAAATACTAGGTATGCTATTTTGCTTAGCCATGCATTCAGGGTGTTCTTGAATGAGCAGGCCTTGAAATAAGTGTGAATTATTTTCACCACTTGTGGCATTAAAAAAATAATGCAGCATCGAAAGATTAAGTGTTTTCCCAAAACGACGAGGACGGGGAATAAGAATAATTATGGCGCCGTCTTCTATAATGTCTTTGATGAGCAAGCTCTTATCAACAAAATAATAATCCGTTTCTATCAATTGTTTAAAATCACTGACACCAATAGGAAGTCGTAGCGACATGCATTCTCTCCAAAAAAACCTTAGACTAAAACTCAGCCACTCTGAGCGCTCCGCTTGCTGCGAACGGTGCACATGTCACCGCCAATACGAGTATCGCTCCCATCAAAGCAAACACGCCTTCATTTGACAAACCCAAACCTACATTTATCACAGCACCCGCGCCAAAAACCAATACAGGAACGCATAGTGGTAGTACCAACAAGCTCAGCAAAATGCTCTGATGAGGTAAACTCACTGTTAACGCCATCATCACCGATCCCACTAAACTCAATACAGGTGTGCCTAATAATAGCGTGACTATTAATACGCTGATTTCTTCCAAAGACAAATGCAAGGCAACGCCCAATACTGGGGAAATTAAAATGAGCGGTAATGCACTAACCAACCAATGCGCAACTATTTTAGATAGTATTAAAAAAGGCAGCGGGTAAGGACTGAGCAATAATGCTGCTAAACTGCCATCTTCATAATCCGAGCGCAATAAATGAGGTAAAGATAATAACATCGATAATAAAGCTGCAACCCAAATTAAACCTGGTGCAATGCTATGCAACAGAACGATATCAGGCGTCACAGCTAACGGGAAAAGACTCACCACTAACACAAAAAATAACCATGCGTTCGCCCAGTTTGATTTATGCCTAAAAGACAATACCAGGTCATACCGTATCACTGCCCATAACGCTCTTAGCAGAAAAATCACTCAGTCTCTCCCAAAGAATTACTGGACAATAACCACTGCTTTTCCTTCAGACCCGCAAACGCCAATGATTGGTGGCTAGTGAGCACCACTATGCCACCTTTTTCTACGTGCTGTTGTAATAAGTGCATCAACAGTTGGATACTTTCCTGATCGATGGCATTAAAAGGTTCATCCAATAACCACAACGTCGCATCTGTTATCAGTAACCGCGTCAACGCAATCCGCTGCTTTTGACCCGCAGATAAAAGGTGACTAGGAGAATTTATCCATTTCTCTAGTTTAAAAAATGAGAGCAACTGCAGCATGTCAGATACTTTATTTTTCCCCATCAACATCGCTGAAAGTTGTAAATTCTCAGCTACTGTCAAGCCTGCTTTGACGCCAGATTTATGGCCCAAATAAAAAAGTTCGCGCGCATAATGTGTCTGTATTGCAATAAGCTTATCCTGCCAAAATACTTCCCCCGTTTCTGGTAATAACAAACCCGCCAATATTTGCAGCAAACTAGACTTTCCCGCACCATTTTTCCCCTTAAGATGCAAAATCTCGCCTGGATTCACCACGATATCCAAATTAGAAAACAGACACCTGTCATTTCTAGAGCAAGAGAGCTGTTTAATACGCAGCATAAAATTTACCTTCATAAAGTAGAGTTGCCTCAGTTAAAATCATCCGCTTGAGCATACTGCCCATGATTTCAATAAAAAACAAATTGTATGCATAGAAATTTAGGTAGATGACTATCCTCTCAACAAAGTATATCCTTGCGCTTAGCGTCTCCTCATTTTCAAGCGCAAGATTAAGGTTTATTTAAACCGCTAGGAGAGTGGGTAATTGCTCTTGATGCTGGGGCAAGCTTTTGAGCGCCTCTAACCAGCATAGGTATGTCACCTGGGTCATAGATGCTTACTCTCACTAAGTAAGGGCTGGTATAACAATAAGCTTTCGGTACCATAAGTGCCCAGCTTAGTAGAGAATTTTAAGCAGGCCTTAAGAAACTCATGGAAATGGAAACTACGATGTATATCAACTACAAAAAAACGGACCCCTTCTACGCCAGAGAATCAGAAAAATACGAGCGCCCTATTCCTAGCAGAGAATATCTCATTCAATGTCTAGACAAATTAGGCGAGCCTGTCTCTCTTGAATCGCTGATTTCCACGTTTCGCCTTAGAGACGATGATGCACAGGAGGCACTCAGAAGGCGTTTGATTGCTATGGAAAAAGCTGGGCAAATCATTCGCAATCGCCGTAAAAAATATGCCCTAGTCGAGCAGTTAGAGCTGATACGCGGACATGTGACTGGTCACAGAGATGGCTTTGGCTTCTTAATTCCTGATGATGGCACCCCTGACCTCTTTCTTTCCCCCTATCAAATGCGATCTCTATTTCCCGGCGATTTCGTGTTGGCTCGTGTAGTAGAAGATGCAAGAGGAAAGAGAGAAGGCATCATTGTCGAAGTCATCGAACGTCCACTCACAATTATCGTCGGACGCTACTTTGAAGAAGACCACATTGCTTTCGTCGAACCCGACCATAAGACTCTCACTCAAGACATCGTGATCCCGCCTGGCGAGCAAGGGAACGCCAAACATGGGCAATTTGTCGCCATAGAATTAATCTCCCAACCCAGCATACGCAGACAAGCTACGGGTCGTGTGGTTGAAATACTTGGAGATCACCTTTCTCCCGGACTAGAAATTGAGATCGCCATACGTTCCCATAACATCCCTTATCTGTTTCCTGCTGATGTTAACGATCAAATTAAACAAATAAGGCCTGAAGTCAGCGAAGCAGATAAAGAGAATAGAGCTGATTTGCGTAAACTCCCCTTAGTCACCATTGATGGAGAAGACGCCCAAGATTTTGACGACGCCGTATATGCAGAAGAACTCCCTAAAGGGAAATTTCGATTATTTGTTGCGATCGCAGATGTGAGCCACTACGTTTTACCCGACACTCCCTTAGATAAGGAGGCATTATCCCGAGGAAATTCTGTTTACTTTCCTGGTCGCGTGGTCCCTATGCTGCCAGAAATCCTTTCTAATGAACTCTGTTCGCTAAAGCCCAACACTGACCGTCTATGTATGGTATGCGAAATGCTGATCAACGCAGATGGCACGCTTAAAAAATATACGTTCTACAATGCAGTCATGCATTCCCGCGCAAGACTTACCTATACAGAAGTCACCGCAATGCTTGCGGGTCAGAAAAAAACAAAAATGGCATTGTTACCACAATTAAAAACCCTAGAAGCGCTCTATCAAAAACTTTACGCACAACGCGCAATACGCGGCACATTAGAATTTGAAACTATAGAAACACGTATCATCTTTGGCAAAGGCAAAAAAATTAAATCTATCGTACCGGTAGAACGCGGTTTAGCCCATAAAATTATTGAAGAATGCATGCTGGTTGCGTATGTGTCTGCTGCAGAATTTTTAAAGAAACATAAAATGCCTACACTATACCGCGTACACGGAGGCCCTAAAGCTAACAAGATTGAGAAGGTACAAGAATTTTTAAATGGCATGGGTTTGCACCTCGGGCAGAGCGGCACAAAAAAGATTAGCCCTATGGACTATTTCACTCTGTTCAAAAAAATTGAACACCGTCCTGATGTAAGCCTTATACAAACGGTATTATTGCGCTCATTGATGCAGGCAATCTACACGCCAGATAATACAGGACACTTTGGATTAGCTTACGAAACTTATACACATTTCACCTCCCCTATCCGACGTTATCCCGATCTTCTAGTCCATCGCGCTATTAAGCATCTGATTCAGCTTAAAAAACCGAAAACCTTCATGCACAGCATTGAACAAATTAAGACATTGGGCGAACACTGCTCCATGACAGAAAGACGCGCAGACGAAGCAACGAGAGACGCAACAGATTGGCTGAAATGCCATTACATACAAAGCAAAATCGGCAAGTCCTTTGATGGCATTATCACCGCTGTCACTGGATTCGGCATTTTTGTTGCCTTGAAGGATATCTACGTAGAAGGTTTAGTGCATATTACTGCGTTGAAAAGCGATTATTATCATTTTGACCCGGTGAAACACATGCTAAAAGGTAAAAGCTCGGGAACAATTTATCGTTTAGGTGATCCTGTACGTGTCTTGGTCGCACGGGTAGACTTAGACCAGAAGGAAATTCATTTCGAACTTTCGTAATCATTCAATAAACCCCATAAGGAGATGCTCCATGCAACACTTCATTAAAAAACTCACCCTCTTATCCGTGCTATCTGTTACGCCTGTTATCGCAATTCACGCAGCGCCAGAAACCTATACATTGGATAACACACATACCGCCATTACCTTTCATGTTAACCACTTTGGCTTTTCTAATCCTTCGGGGAAATGGATGGCCGATGGCACACTGGTTCTAGATGAAGAAAAACCCGAAAACAGCACTGTCAACATCACCATTAAGGTTGCAGATATCGTGACCGGTGTACCTAAACTCGATGAACATTTACAAGCCAAGGATTTCTTTAATGTTGCTGCCTATCCAGCCGCTACATTCGTCAGTGATAAAGTAGAGATCGTGAAACATGGCAAAGGGAAAAGTAAAGTAGATAAAGCAAAAGTCCACGGTACATTAAAATTATTGGGGGTTTCCAAACCTGTGGTACTAGATGTCAAACTTAATAAAGCTGGCGTTAATCCTATTAACAACAAAAAGACCGTTGGTTTTAGCGCAACCACAACTCTCAAACGCTCTGATTTTGGCATGGGTGCTTATATCCCGGACATCAGCAATGAGGTGAAAATTGAGATAGAAGCTGAGGCAAATCAGTAATGAAGTTATGATCAAAAATTCAATAAAAATCTGCGGGCTATTATTCTCCCTACCACTTTGTAGTCTTGACGCTGTCACCCCTGATACTAAGGTGGCAGCTCAAGTTTATAATTTAATCAAGGCATGACAACAAAAATGGACATCAGAAATACCCCTACTCATTACGGTCTAATCGCAAAATTATTTCATTGGATCATGTCTTTAATTGTTATCTGCATGCTCTGCATTGGCCTCTACATGGTTAGCTTGCCAAATAGCCTTGATAAACTTCAAATCTATGGATACCACAAAGCGACCGGTATATTGGTACTTTCTTTAGTAACATTACGTGTGCTCTGGCGCTGTTTCAACATATCGCCCACATTAGCTCCAATGCCAAACTGGCAAAAAATATCTGCACATTCACTGCATATAGCCTTATATGTGTTTATGTTTGCAATGCCATTAACAGGCTGGATGATGTCCTCCGCCGCAGGTATACCTGTTTCTTTCTTTGGCTTGTTCGTATTACCTGATCTGGTGAGCCCTAATCCCACACTATTGACATTCTTCGACCAAACACATAAAACTCTAGCGTTTATTTTGATAGGCATGATCTTGTTACATTTACTCGCTGCATTGAAACATCATTTTATCAACAAAGATGACACCCTTAGGAAGATGATCAAATGAAAAAATTCGCATTAACACTCTGTCTAGCGCTATGCATTGCACGTCTTGCTATAGCAGATACTACGCCTCATTGGACGATCATTCCCAGTCAAAGCACACTAACATTCACAGCCACACAAAATGGCGCGCCTGTCAAAGGAAGCTTTAAAACCTTCTCGGGTGATATCGGTTTCGATCCAGAAAAAATGGATGGTAATCATGTAAAGATTGATATCGATATGAACTCTATCGATACATCCTACAAGGAAATGTCAGATACGCTAAAAGCAGCAGATTGGTTCAATATCAAGGTTTTCCCGCATGCCACTTTTGTTGCTGATCAATTCACAAAAATGGCAGATGGCAAGTACCAAGCCAATGGAAAAGTGACCATTAGAGATAAAAGCGTACCCGCAGTACTTGTTTTCGAACTTAAAAAGGCAGGGGCCAATATGCTTGCTGAAGGTTCTACCACATTAAAGAGAAATGATTTTGGTGTGGGTCAAGGAGATTGGCAAAGTACTAAGGAAGTCAAAAATGAGGTGGTGGTAAAATTTACGCTGGTTGCGCAGCCACAATAAATACGGTAATAGCTCACACTCCTTACCACGATTGGCACAAATGGTCAGAGTCCGACCGTCTTTGCGAGGAGCGCGGCGAAGTGTGGCAATCCAGAAAAAGCGCAGCATACACGCAGTATGTGAGCACTCTGAGGGCATTTTTCGTCCACGATCGGCAAAAGATGGCCGTTTCTATCTAGGGGCTGATCTGTTACTAAATACGCTCATACCCTCTCCCAATTGAGAGAGGGTTACAGAAAGAATTACCTCGCAAGGCTACGAACCACCTTGACAGCAGCATCCCCGACAGCTTGAGCCAATTTTTGTGTAGCAGAAGCAACTGGGGCAGATCGATGCGCAGGAGCGACAGCGAGAGGCCTAGGCTGAGCAAAAACACCAAACTTACTCGCACCACCAGCTAGGCCGCTAAAAGACCTAGAATGAAAATCACGTCCGCCTAACAACGATTCACTAGATCCATGTTTGTGCAATGATGAAGCCACAAGAGGTTTGAGGCTATGTATAGATGAACCAGACAAATCACTAAGATTTTGCTGAGAACCATTCACACCCTGAGACACAGCATCATGCATAACACCCTCTAGGTATTTGACCCCGCTACCTAGTGCTGGCAGAGCTGGTATAGAAGCAGGTACGCTAGCATCAACTGCTTGTTGCTGATCTAACTCCTTATTCAATGCATCTGAAATTGTTTGCCCTAACCCCTCTGCATGTGTCAAACCAGCTGCAAATGCATGAGCAAGCGAATCACCCGCTTCCAGACGATCGATTACTCGTGCCGTAACTCCCCCTGGCGTTGCTACTCGCTTAATAACTTGATCTGGAAATTCTCCTGTCTTCTTAACTAGCTCAAAATATCCTCTAAATAACTGCTCAATATCTTTACGCGCTTGCTCTTCGCTCCAACCCAATGAAATACAGGCTTGCTCGAGTTTTTTTACTACTTGCGCGGGATAACACGCCGAGCCATTATGTGGTG
The DNA here is from genome assembly GCA_029266595.1 of Gammaproteobacteria bacterium. Classification (GTDB taxonomy): domain Bacteria; phylum Pseudomonadota; class Gammaproteobacteria; order JAURND01; family JAURND01; genus JAQSWO01. The sequence continues at coordinate 6,157 of JAQSWO010000010.1, read as the reverse complement.
TTCTCAACTCAAAATACTGCTGGAAGGACTGTTGAGCTTCTCTAAGCGCTTGTTCCTCACTTAAATAAGGCGATGCTTGACGGGCCATTTCTCTTATAAAGTATGCGGGATAAGCTGTACCACATCCTTTGACAACCGTTTCTGCATTCATCATTTTTGGATTCTTCTGTAGACTCACTGCCCCATGTTTTTTATAAAATCCAACACTTTCTTCTTTATTTGCTCTAGTCATCTTATTGCCCAGACAAATGGCCGTTGTCGCTTCTCCCACTTCAGCACCAAGATTAGACATCACACACTCAGCTTTAACATCTGGACCTAAGGCGCGTTGCACAATATCCAAGTCAACTATAGCCGCAAGAGAGTCAACAATGGCCTCTGGTTTCAGAACACCAGAAATTTGACGCGCAACCGTAACAATATTCTTAGGCTTAACACCTAAAAGCACGCGGTCTGCCCCGGCAGCTGCTTTCTTATTATCTGATGTTATTTCAACACCTAATTTTTTTAATTCCTTCATGCTGGGCTTATCTAGTGTAGGATTAGCCACAACAATTGCTTTGGGAGGATAACCCTGTGCCAAAAGTCTCCGAATGATAGCGCTCGACATATTACCGTACCCAACAACGCCAATCTTCTGCATTTTTTCTTCTTCTTTCATATTTTTCTTACCTTTCTTGGTTATACCTTTTTCAAGGCAATTGCTTAAGCAATGCTCAACAACGATACATTGCCTCTCAGTTTGTAACAGCTTTCCTCTATAACTGAATATCCATTTCAAAAGCAGGCTGCTACCCAGTTTCATGATGCGATAACGTACTTACACACTATTCGCAGCACGAAAAAAAAGCAGCTTTAGCTGCTTTTTTGTCCTAAAAAATTTTGTCGTTTTGCAATACACGACAAGCAATGTCAACGTCTGTGCACTAGTCAGGAAAATAAATTGTATTTCTTGATATTTATTCTTCTTATTTCTCATTTGTTTTTTTTATTTTTAGACCCTGATGACGATAAGCAACGACTCCCGGTAAAGGGAGTCTTATTGGCTTTTGTCTTAAACTTGCTCCGTCACAGCCTCTTTCATGCTCAGACGGATCTTGCCTTGCCTATCGATTTCTAGCACTTTAACTGTGACAGACTGGCCTTCAACTAGTTTATCTCTAACATTTTCTACACGTTCTTGACAGATTTGAGAGATATGTACCAAACCTTGCTTGTTATTCAAGATTGCAACAAAGGCGCCGAAGTCCATAATTTTGACAACAGTACCTTCATAAATGCCACCAATCTCGACATCAGCAACAATCTCTTCAATACGGCGACGCGCCTCTGCTGCAGCGTTATTATCCACGGCAGAAATCTTGACGGTACCGTCATCGCTAATATCAATCAACGCTCCAGTTTCTTCTATCAGCTGACGGATTACAACACCGCCTTTGCCAATAACATCACGGATTTTATCCGTTTTGATTTGCATAGTGGTGATACGAGGGGCAAAGTTAGACACTTCAGCACGCGGTAGTTTAATGGATGTATTCATGATATCGAGAATATGCAGACGACCATCCTTAGCTTGCGCAAGTGCCTGCTGCATGATTTCAAAGGTTAGACCTTCTTGTATCTTAATATCCATCTGCAGTGCAGTTACGCCTGCCTCTGTTCCAGCTACTTTAAAGTCCATATCTCCTAAATGGTCCTCATCACCCAAAATATCGCTGAGGACAGCAAATTTATCACCTTCCTTAATCAGGCCCATGGCAATACCTGCAACCGGCGCTGTAATAGGCACGCCTGCATCCATCAAGGCTAAGCTACCGCCGCAGACACTGGCCATAGAACTGGAACCATTAGACTCGGTAATTTCGGAAACAACGCGGATTACATAAGGAAATTCTTCCATAGAAGGGAGCACCGCTTCAAGGGCGCGTCTGGCCAAGCGACCATGGCCAATTTCTCTTCTCTTAGGAGAACCCAGCATGCCAGTTTCTCCTACTGAATACGGTGGGAAATTATAGTGCAGCATGAACGTATCTTTGCGTTCGCCAGTTAATTCGTCTAGCAATTGAGAATCACGCTCTGTACCCAATGTCGCCACAACAATCGCCTGGGTCTCACCACGCGTAAACAAAGCTGAACCATGTGTGCGAGGCAGAACACCAGTGCTTACCGTGATAGGACGGATGGTTTTGGTATCGCGTCCATCAATTCTGGCATGACCATTGATAATGTTTGTCCGTACAACTCGTTCTTCAATTTGGCTAACGATATTCTTGACTGCAGCTTCGTCAGGGGCATCTTCTGTTTCAACACATAAAGCTGCGACTGTTTCAGCAGCAATTTGAGCTAGCTTTTCTCTACGCTGCGCTTTTTCACGGATTTCATAAGCTTCACGAATGGCAGATTCTGTTTTCTGCGTGACCTGCTCCACCAATGCAGTTGATAATTCAGGCGCTGTCCAATCCCAAGGAGGATTACCTACCTCTTTAGCAAGCTCATTAACCGCTTTAATTGCCACTTGCATTTGCTCGTGACCAAACTTAACTGCACCTAGCATTACTTCTTCTGACAATTCCGCTGCTTCTGACTCAACCATCAAGACAGCATGGTCAGTACCAGCTACTACCAGGTCTAAATCTGAATCATCTAACTGTGTCATGCCAGGATTCAATAGATAGGCACCATCTCTATAACCCACCCGCGCAGCGCCAATAGGTCCAGAGAACGGAATACCAGAAACAGCAAGTGCTGCAGAAGCACCTATGATTGCTGGAATATCACTATTGATCTCAGGATCCAGCGACATAACGGTTGCGACAATCTGTACTTCTTTTGTGAAGCCTGCTGGAAAAAGTGGACGTAGTGGTCGATCGATGAGACGAGAGGTGAGTACTTCTTTTTCAGATGGACGTCCTTCACGCTTGAGAAAACCACCGGGAATTTTACCAGCAGCATAGGTGCGCTCTTGATAGTTTACTGTTAGCGGAAAAAAATCACGGTCTTTTTGGTCAGATTGAACGCCAACAACTGTCACTAAAACCACTGTATCACCCATACGAACCATAACAGCGCTAGAAGCCTGGCGAGCAATTTCACCGACTTCTAGAACAACCTTGTGGTCACCAAATTGGAATGCTTTACTTATCTTTGTCACTATATTTATGTCCTATGTGTAGTTGCAAATTAATAGCGTATGCCCAATCTCTTGATTAAATCTCTATAGCGAGAAATCTCTTTGCCCTTTAAATAGTCGAGCAGCTTACGTCTTAAACTGACCATACGTAGCAAACCTCTGCGTGAATGGTGGTCTTTAGCGTGTTCTTTAAAGTGCGTGGTCAATTGATTGATACGGGTGGTCAGAATGGCGATTTGCACCTCTGGAGAGCCTGTATCACCTTCAAAAAGTTGATATTCACGCATCACTTTACTTTTTTCTGTTGCATTCAATGACATAGTTAAAACCTCTTTAAGATAATGATTGAAGAAAAATCCTTGCTCCACTGTCATGCGTAGAAAACAAGGCCGCCCGATTCTATCCGACTTCAATAAAAAAACAAGGGCTGTTTTCTCTAGGCAAGCGCGCAGTATTTTTCAGGTATTTCTTTATGCCAAAAATCCTTCCTATTTCTAGCTGATTACAAAGGCTACCTTTTTCAGTTTATCACACTCTTCCCTTATTCAATTAAAGCCTAAACCATGAAATTTGGTCAAATACAGAGCATTTTTTAATAATTCCTGCTCATTTAATAAATCAATAAGGTAAGCCACATATAATTGCCTGGCAGTGAGTGAAATCACTCTCTTTAAGTCTTGGGCATCATGAACCATTGTTATTTATGAGAGGTCTCTTACAGCAAATTCATAGTCTTGATGTAATGACCTTTCTTCAAAGGCTCTGCCCTCAACAAATAATAAAAACAAGAGGCATAAAAAATGATTCTATCAAGTGAAAAAGAAATACCAAGTGCAGTACAAAGAAATCCAAAGCCAGTAGAAAGAGAGGTATTCTCAGCTACTCCAGAAGATGAAAAATGGAGCTATTACGGCGAATCAGATTCAAGTAATTCGGATGATGATTCGTATGATGATCCCCTAGTAACTCGCATTACTCACATACTCAATTCTAAAGCATCTAGTCTTGATCTTAGATTCGCAGGCATCACCGATGAAATATTTATACAAATAGCAGCTAAACTCGGGCGTAATAGCACACTTCGCGTTCTCAATCTCTCTGAGAACAAAATTACAGATCAAAGCACTAACCTCCTAGCACTTACGTTGCTAGCTAGTTGGAGGAGAATCACAGAAATTGATCTTTCTTGGACAGATATCACAGATAAAGGTGTTCAAGAAATAATGGAGGTATTACCAAGTACTAAAATCAATAAAATTAGTTTCGCTGGGAATAAGATCACTGATAGAGGCGCTTATATAATAAAGCAGGGATTATTGGCTAATCCAAACATCAAGGCAATTGATCTTTCTTCAACTGAGATTACAGAGAAGGGCGCTGCGATGATAAAAGCAGTATGTCCTGATGATACCAAAATTAATTTCAGCAGAAGCAAAGTCACAGATTCAGGCGTTACACCAAAAGAATTGTTCAGAGAGGAGGTATCAACAGATGAAGATATACCTGCTGAAACGAGAGAGCTAAGCGATCGTTCACCATCTTCGCCTGTATCTTTTTTTCGTGCTCCCCGGCCTAGTCAGTCAAATCATTCAAAAACGGTATCCAATAATAGTTCTTCTTTTGACGTCACAGCAGGAATGAGTGTATCAAGCAGTATAAGTGAGCAGGAAAGCCCCTTAAATAAGGGCAGTAAATCAGAAGAAGCCCCTACTACCCCTCAATTAGAGACGTTTAGTCCAAGGTAGGTGCCTTTTTTGTAAAGCATATATGACGGTCAAATCTTGAAAAATATCGCTTATCCAGTAAAATTCAATGTCTGACATTAAAATTTACTGGATAACTTATGACTCCAGCACTCTATGCACGAAACCAAGCCACTTATATCTCTAAGCTACTTAATACATTTCCTATTGTCGCTCTTATAGGCGCACGCCAAGTTGGAAAGACAACACTAGCTAAAATAACAGCACCTAATTTCCGCTACATTGATCTAGAAAATCCTGCAGACTATGATCGTGTAATGCGTGACCCTGCTTTCTTTTTCACTCAATACCCTGACCAAGTGATATTTGATGTCAATACCCTGACCAAGTGATATTTGATGAAGCTCAAAGCTCACCAGAGTTGTTCTTGTTTTTGCGGGGAGTAGTAGACGCCAATCGTCAACAAAAGGGGCGATTTATTCTTACAGGTTCTAGTAGCCCTGAGCTTCTCAAAAATATCTCATTGGCATTCTGGTCAATCAAAGTAACGAAGTAGAGTGGCTCAGTGAAAAAATTATACAAATACCTGCAACCTACTGGTAGCGTGTATACCAGAAGAAAGATATAAGCCTTCTCACAGATACATTTAAAGTTTACATTTTACAGCTACTTTAAATGCTTCTTCCTGGTCTTCTCGAACATCAGCCGCTGTCCCTGTCCCTGTCGCAAACGAAAAGGAACTCGATGAACGTTGCTTTTTAGTGGGAGAGAAACTTTCTAATGTGTCTTCTGACCCTTTTCTTTTTGGCGAATAGCTATCTCTCTTAGGTCCTTCATCTTGTGGTATTTGTATAGCAAGAATATTCTGTGACACCCAATCGGCACCACTAACATGCTTATCAGTCTTAGGCCTGCCGGGCTCATGTTCTCCTGGAGTAACTGATTGATCAATTGGCTTATTAGAAACCTGGTCATTATGTTTTCCATCTAAAGCCAGTGCCAATGCAGATGGCGATTGGTCATTTAAAGCCGATCTATCGACTGGTTCTAGAGGTATATCAACTGGTACAGACGCTAAAGCAGCTACTTGATCAACTGGTGACGGAACAGCTTGCGGTATTGAACGGCGGTGGTGCCCATTATCCTTCATTGATGCTATTGCCCATACCCATGTACTGCCGCCTACTGGAGGAGAGAAGGTATCATTTCTAGGCTGATCAGATGCTTCTGGAGAAGAGACATGATTAATAACCGCCATTGCTCCACCTACAAACATAGCAGCAACTGCAGCACTCAGACCCACCCATCCTAAGCCAAAGCATGC
>JAQSWO010000101.1 GCA_029266595.1 Gammaproteobacteria bacterium | reverse complement strand
CATAGCATCAATGACACAAGCAAATACGCCTCTCGGACAACCTTGGCTAGTATATTAGAGGCACTGAACGTTCTGGACAGGCCAGATCTAAAATCCAAGCTTGCCAAGGCGCTCACACAACACGCTAATGCCCTGCATCAACTCAAGCAAAAACCGCATGTCGACCCACATAAATTAGAAAAAATACTCGATGATCTAGAGACTTTTTCCAAAGATTTATATTGTCCCCAGGACAGAACAGCGCAGCTACTACGTGGTAATAGTTTTCTTAGCAATATTCGTCAACATATGGCTAATCCGGGTGGAGCTTGTGCTTTTAGCACGCCGGCCTATCACCTTTGGTTGCAGCGTCCACACCAGTTGCGGCAAGAACAACTACAGAAATGGTTCTCTGAATTTGATCAAATCCGAAAAATTATTGACCTTCTGCTAAAATTAACCCGCGCCAGCACAACACCTCGGAGATTGGTTGGCTTCAAAGGGTACTATCAACAGACATTAGATCCTAAACTAAACTATCATCTCATTTGTGTTCACCTACCACAGGACGAAAAAATCTATCCCGAAATCAGCGTGGGCAAGCATCGTTTGCATATTAGGTTTATGGTATTAGATACGGAAAACAGAAGCTTACAGTCTAACGAGGATATAACTTTTGAACTTAGCTGCTGTCTTCCATTAGGGAGTACAGCTAAGAATGAACCTAATAAAAGTACAGAAGATTTGAAGGAGGGTTAAGGCAAACTTTATCTTTCCACTCATAGCGCGCCACAGTTTATTCTGCCAAGGGAGTGGTTTATTACAGTTAGTGCGTATCTGCCACCATGCAACTTAATGGCAGTGGGGGCTGACTTGTTACGTTAGGTATGACGCCACAGCTTGCATAATGGGATGATTCGCGGCCAACATCGGTAACTTTTTAAGTTCTTCCAAGGTCACCCATCGGACAGATTGTCCTTCTTTGCCGTACGCATCACCCTCAAAATCTAACACACACCATACATCTAAATGGACATGATGATCTTGGTAATGATAATCACATAAAGTCAGTGGTTCTGCAGTGATAACAGTGATGCCTACTTCCTCAAATAGTTCTCTTTTGAGCGCTTGCTCAACACTTTCACCAGATTCTATCTTCCCACCTGGAAACTCCCATAGTCCACCTTGAAATTTATCTTTAGGTCTTAAGGCGACAAGAATTCTGCGCTGGTTATCAAAAATAACGCCTACAGCAATGTGAGCAGGTTTGGTTTTATTCATATTGCGCCAATCTTGTTAGGAAATTGGCTTATTACATGTGATGTAACAAGCCAGTCCATAGATAGGTAGAAGCAGCATTCCCTCTCTTACGGCAGAGGGAAGACATGCCAGGCGGATGCGGATTACCTCAAAGCAAGCTTTCTGCAAAAAATCAAAACTAGTTATAACATTCCATGGCATTGCTTGTACTTCTTACCAGATCCGCAAGGACATGGATCGTTTCGCCCTACTTTTTCTTGTTTCTTTAGACCAGGTGTGCCCGCAATATTTTTTGCTTCTCCAGCAGCCTTAGACAAAGCAGCTATACCACTTGCTTGAGCATGTGAATATTCCATATTGCCCACTATGCTACTTTTAAGTCTCTGCTCTTCTGCCACTGCAGCGTCATCAGATTGTGGTTGCACTTCAATCACGCTCAGGGTCGCAATGATGTCTCGTTTCGTTTCACTTAATAATTGCTGAAACAATATAAAGGCTTCACGTTTGTATTCTTGCTTAGGATTTTTTTGTGCGTAACCACGCAGATGTATGCCTTTACGTAGCTGGTCCATGGTGGCCAGATGATCTTTCCAATGCGCGTCTAAACTTTGCAGCATGATAGATTTTTCAAGTTGGCGCATAAGCTCTGAGCCAACTTTCTCCTCTTTCTTTTGATATGCTTCAGAGAGAGCGACTAATATTTTGTCACGTAACACTTCTTCGTGTAGTGCCTCATCTTCATCCAACCATTTGTGTACGTTAATTTTTAATCCAAATTCGGTTGATAGTGCTTTCTCTAGCCCTTGGATATCCCATTGCTCTTCAAGACTCTGAGGAGAAATAAATTCATCAATAACCGCATTTATCACATCTTTACGTACTCTATTTATGGTTTCAGAAACATCTTCTGATTCCATCAATTCATTCCGCTGCTGGTAAATCACTTTTCTCTGATCATTAGCCACATCATCAAAATCAAGCAGCTGCTTACGAATATCAAAATTATTTCCCTCAACTTTGCGTTGTGCATTTTCTATGGTTTTCGTAATGAGGGGATTTTCTATCACTTCATCTTCTTGCATACCTAATGTACGCATCAACTTGCCAATACGCTCAGGAGCGAAAATGCGCATAAGATTATCTTCAAGAGATAAGAAATACTGAGAGGAACCAGGATCACCTTGCCGCCCAGAACGACCACGCAATTGATTGTCTATACGGCGCGATTCATTGCGTTCCGTGCCCAATACGTGTAGGCCTCCAGCTGCAATCACTTCATCATGGCGTCTTTTCCACTCTTCCTTATGAGCTTCTTTTCCTTCATTGTCGCCTTCAAAGGCTGCAAGCTCTGCCTGAAGATTACCACCTAAAACAATATCCGTCCCACGGCCTGCCATGTTCGTAGCAAGCGTCACACTGCCAGGACGCCCAGCTTCAGCGATAATAATAGCCTCTTTTTCGTGAAATTTTGCGTTTAATACTTGATGAGAAATGCCTTCCTTTTCCAACAAGCTAGAAAGATATTCCGAGGTCTCAATCGAGGTTGTACCCACAAGAACAGGCTGATTTTTTGCAACACGGTTTTTTATATCATTGATAATAGCTTTGTATTTAACCGCAGCTGTTAGATATATCTGGTCACCCAGATCCTTCCTTTGAATCTTTTGATTCGTTGGAATAACCACAACCTCTAGACCGTAAATTTGTGCAAACTCAAATGCTTCAGTATCCGCTGTCCCCGTCATACCTGATAGTTTTTCATAAAGCCTAAAATAATTTTGGAAAGTAATAGAGGCAAGGGTTTGGTTTTCACTTTTAATTTCTACACCTTCTTTTGCTTCAAGTGCTTGATGAAGACCTTCAGACCAACGTCTACCTGGCATTAAACGCCCAGTGTGTTCGTCAACGATCATGATCTCACCGTCCCTGACGATATAATCAACGTCACGCGTAAAGAGAGAATGTGCTCTAAGGGCTGCATATAAATGGTGCATCAACACAATGTTAGAAACATCATATAAGCTACTACCTTCTGTCAATAGGCCTTCTTCTAGCAAAAGGGTTTCTACGCGCTCATGCCCTGCTTCACTCAAGAAGACTTGCCTCGTTTTTTCATCCACAAAATAGTCACCCGGTCCATCCTTTTCTGTCTGGCGCACTAGTTTTGGAGCAATTTTATTCATACGAATATATAGATCTGAACTTTGCTCTGCTCGACCAGAAATAATCAAAGGAGTTCGAGCTTCGTCAATCAAAATAGAATCTACTTCGTCGACAATCGCATAGTGTAATGCTCGCTGTACTCTATCTTCTAAACGAAAAGCCATATTATCGAGCACGTAATCAAAACCAAATTCATTATTCGTTCCGTATACTACATCTGCTGCATAGGCTGCTTTTCTTTCTAAAGGGGTCATGGTGGAGATAATAACGCCAACAGATAGACCTAGAAATTCGTAGATAGGCGCCATCCACTGCGCGTCACGTTTGGCCAAATAGTCATTCACTGTGACAATATGAACGCCTTTTCCGGTTAAAGCATTAAGATAGGCAGCTAAAGTAGCTACTAATGTTTTACCCTCGCCTGTACGCATTTCAGCAATTTTGCCAGAATGTAAAACAATACCGCCGATCATCTGCACGTCGAAATGCCTGAGTCCTAAGGTACGACGGCTCGCTTCACGAACTACAGCAAAAGCTGCTGGTAAAACACTATCCAGCGATTCTCCTGCGATTAAACGAGTTTTAAATAATTCTGTTTTTTGACGTAGCTGGTCATCGCTGAGCGCATGCATCTCTGGTTCGAGACCATTGATTTTTTCAACCGTTTTACGGATGGTTTTGATAAGACGATCGTTGCGAGAACCAAATATTTTTTTGAGTAGTTGAGTAGACATTTACTTGTTTGCCTTCATCCATGTGATGGGGTAGAGTGAAACTAACTATAAGAAATTTAGTCGTGCCAAACAGAAATAGGGTAACAGGTCAGGCCCTAGATGGAAACGGCCATCTTTTGCCGACCTCGGCAGGGAACTGATCTCATTACAAAATAGGCAAATCTTAGCTAAGTTTGGGCAGAGAAATGGCTGAAGAGAAACGCAACATACATGTAGTATGTGAACACTCTGAAGACACTTTTGGCTCCAAAATCAGCAAAAGATAGCCGTTTCCTTCTAGTGATCCAAAATTTGCCGCGGAGTATGTCATAGAATGAACACCCAATCTAGCCCGTGCCAAAAACAAAAAAGCCTTCAAGTATTATCAGCGCAAGCACATAAAACAGCCTGGTTTCAGCGCTTGGTACAAGCAATAAATATAAACCGTCAGATGCAATCTCTGTTCGATTCACTGATGCCAAAAGACTTGGTGGGAGAATATTATGTCCTGGAAATGCAAGAAACAAAATTATGCATAGGAACAGGCAACGCAGGCCACGCCACCAGGTTGCGTTATGCTGCACCCTATCTGGTTGAATCATTACAGCAGTACGACTTATTCTCCTCTTTAGAAACAATCAGCTGCATTGTCATGCCTCCTAGTACTGTGTACGTCCCTGAAAAAAAACAAGCCAAGCCTATTTCTAAATCTGTTGGGGAATTCATGGAAATAGTGGCCGCAACCATCAGTGATCCAGACTTAAAAGCAGCCATGTTGAAACTTTCTGGTAAAAATAGGTCACCCCCCTGCCGAGATTGACACAGTTCTAAGCTTTTTACCTCGGTTAAGTCGACCCACCTAAAGCTATATAGATTTCAAAAGTCTCTAATAACGCTCCAACAAAACCTTTACTTCCTCTTCCAAAGAAAGCTCTCCTAGCGCCTGCAATTCTGTCCGCTTAACCCCCAAGTATGTCTTAAACAGCGCCTCGCCCATTAGGTCTTTCAAGGTTTCGTTATGTCTAAAATCTTCCAACGCCGACCATAGATCAGTATGCAAGGGCATGATTGCTTTATCCTCCATTTCAGCTTTGCTGAAAGTCGCAGGATTAACTGTGGTCTCTGGATCAAGCGGGTATTTTTCTTTCACACCGTCTAAACCTGTCGCAATAATCGAGGCCAATGCGATATATGGGTTTGCTGAGGGATCAACAGTTCTTAGCTCAATATGAGTTGGATATAAAGAACCGGAAGGAGAGGAAGTTCGGAGCGCTGCTTCATAATTATCATGCCCCCAAGTAGCATAAGCGCTGGTCCAAGTTTTTGATCCAACCTTTCTGAAAGAATTGGTTGTTGGCGTCGTTATCGCCGTTAACGCCCGCAAATGGAATAATACACCTGCAAGAAAATATTCCGCTGTTTGTGTCAGTTTAGAAGGATTATCTGCACCCACCTGCCCGCCTCATCCGCAAAAATCTTGGGTAAAAATGAAGCAATATGGCCATCTTGTCTTGCAATGGTACGAGCAGTTTCTCTAAACATAATTTGCTGATCTGCTGCCGTCAATGGATCACGGTGGCCCGTGGCAAAGCTCAATTGCCCGGGACCCAGTCCAGCACATACATTTTTAACCGCTATGTCTTGTGCAATTAGATTATCTGAAAACGCATTGATAAATTTTTGATGGATACTAAGTGCTTCAGAAACGGCATAACACGTCTCGTCGGTGACTGTTATTTCTTCACCCGATGCATTGAGTAAGTAGAATGTATTCTGAAATGTCACTTGCAAGCGAATACCGTAATTGCCATAGAGCTTTTCAACTATTCTCTGCAAAAGTGCCCTACCATCTAATGACCACGGCTTTCCTTGATTAACGACAACACTCATCACGCATGCATGAGCACCCATGCAAGGTGGAAAGACCAATGTGTCCCAGTCTGGTCGAAGAAACACCTGGCCAATAGTCTGAAGCTCCGTAGTAGGAGCAATCGTATCAGCAAATCCAGGAAACCCATAGCTCGATGATGCTAACGCAATGCCATTCTCAGTTTGCGTATTCAAACTATCCACATGTAAAGCCTTGGCTCGAATGATATTCGCAGTATCACACCAAAGAAATCGCACGAATTTAATACCTTTGGCTTCTAGCCTACCTTTAATTATTTGAATGGTTTCGTCCATTTTCAGTTCCTTTTGTAACAATTCGCTCCCAGATACAGGAATCCCTCCTCTGCTAGAGCCTGTTGATAATTCTATTATATGAGTCATAATCCGCCGGTTTTCGGCGCCCAAAGCCCGCTATCATCTCGAATGCCAAGGAAAATGCTTATGGCACAATCATATTCAAAATTTTACCCAGTATGCTTTAAGCAGGGACCGGCGAATTCTCCTCATAGCGGAATAAACAGACACTAATCTTAGAGCAAAAAAAAGGGGCAACAAAGCCCCTTTTCTCAATAAACTTCGCACTCAATCAATAAGATTGAAGCGTGATTTCTACACGACGATTTTGATCACGCCCTTGCGCTGTACTGTTGCTTGCAATTGGATAACGTTGGCCATAACCCACAACTGAGAACCGGCCTGATGCAACCCCTTGACTCTGTAGGTAGGTCGCTACACTCAGCGCACGGCTTTCTGACAATTGCTGATTGTAGTTTGGATTACCGGTATTATCCGTAAAGCCAGCCACACGGATTACCGTCCTGGAATATTCTTTCAAAACCAAGCTCACGGAGTTTAGCACTGGATAGAAGCCAGGCTTAATGTCTGCG
>JAQSWO010000100.1 GCA_029266595.1 Gammaproteobacteria bacterium | reverse complement strand
GGTGACCCCGCATGCCTTGCGCCGGGCCTTTGTGACTTTGAATGCCAATAAAGGCAGACCCCTAGTGATGCTGCAGATTGCTTGTGGTCATTCTGATATTGCGACAACCCGGTCCTATTGCTTAACCAGTGAGGATGAGGCTATTCAGGCCATGCAAGGCTGGTAATTGAGGTGTACCTCTGCTAATGGGTGTCATTTGAATCGGTATGAGTCTAGAAGAGCTCCAATCAATTCAGATTTGGTGTTGTCCGTTCCAGAGTAACAGCATCGGTCCAAGTTGCTTGGACTGGCTCGGTAAGTGAAACATCATTTCGGGTCAGCGTATCTTTCGCAAGTTTGCTAAGTTGCTCATCGCTCATCAAATCTGTAATAGAAACGGGGCGAGGTCTTACATATTCATAAGTGATTTGACTTGAATTCGCTACAAGCGCTTGCCCAGGCATTTCTGTAACATGGCTTTTACCAGCTGGGGGAGAGATGTAAAAGTCTTGATTTTGACTTTTCGAAAATGGCGCTAAAGCCTGCACATAATTATGCGCAATATTATACACATCAATTGCAAGTGGTAAGACCTGCTTGGAAAGGTCTGGGCTCATTTGTGCAGGTGGTGTGTTCATTAAAACTTTTAATTCTTCCTTGAAAGCTTTGATGTCGTTATAGGCATCAATGTTGCCGTAAGAGATGCTATTACCCACTTCAAGGTCTCGGTTGAACGCAGATAAACCGTCTATTTTCCCTTCAGCCCCACCTGCCAGATAGGACAGTCGTGCGAGTTTCTGAATATATTCAGAAACCTGAGGATCACTTTGGGAAGCGGCAAGTTTTGTCAAAGTGTCCGCCAGATGAAAACTACCTAATGTGTTCCACTCATTTCCCTCAATACTGGTTGCGTTGCGAGCCGAACCGCTATTGTTGTCGGTAATTTGCAACGATGGATAGCCGGTTTGTAAATCTACAGTGACTGTATAATATCCTTTTCCCTTAAGGGGCACATTGCCTTGCAAAAGCTTTGTGCCCGTCATTTGCGCACCACTACTAAAATCGAGGGTCGCCATCTTCATCATCGTCTGTTCAGACTGGTTAGCGCTATCTAGGTTGGAAAAAATAGAATTGCCAAGGGTTTTAACAGAAAGTAGACCTATTACGCAGATCATTCCCAGTACTATACTGTATTCTGTTAGAGTATTGCCCTGTTTACATACATTCACTTTTAGAAAAGCCCTTATTCCTTATCATTGTTTCTCGGTCGGGGTGTAGTTTCTCTGAAGGCTTTACTAATTAATATTAAGTGGTTTAAACACTACAGTGGTGTTTGAAACAATGCTGACAAATCCAAGCTAAATCATAGAAGTCTACTTTAAACATGCAGCCCTGATTATTGACAATAAACATGCCAAATAAGTGTAGGCGGTTGAAAACGGAAAAATGTGATGCCTGAAAGCAGCGGTGATTTCTGTTTCATCTAGGATTAAAAACTTCATTATTTTGCTTATTGATTTTTTAAACTCTTTGGTTTTTGGAATGTCACCGAGTTATTAGGTACAGGAGATTCCATTATCTGTACCCTGACCTGTTGTACAGATGCTTGCAGCATCCTCAGTGGTTGTTTTGGATGCAACCGTAGATGAAAATGCTGAAGGAGACAACCCATTATTAGTAACATCCCAAAAAGTATTTTCTGTTTGATCGGCTAAATTCTGAACATTAGAAGCTAAACCGTTTACTAGTTGATTCAGGACGGGATCTGCTATGGCCCCAGAGCTATTAATTTGTGCAAGTAAGGTATTAAAATTTGCCAGCTGCCCACCTGCTGTTTGGAAATCATCTAATATACCAATTTCGTTGACTAAATCACCGATATGCGTATAGGTCGTATTGTTAAATGTGACCGAAGTTGTCATTAAGGTTGTTTTATCCAGATTCTTCTGTAGGGTGCTTTCTGCCATTTTCTCGATTTCCGCTAGAGTATGAGCTTGGTTGGCAAGGCTAATCAGCTGGCTTTCTTGTACAGGCGAGATCTCGCCGCTTTGTACAAGTTGATGCGCAATACTGATAATATTATCGGCCATGATACGTGTTGCTCCGTTAACCCCTGCAGTTTGAACACTTTTGGCAACATTCATCGGATAGTTATCTAAATGTAATGTTCTACCGCTTTGCAGAATGATTGTGATGCCATTTGAGGGGCCAGGGTTAAGGAAGCCTGTATCAGAAGAGTTCGGGGCAAGCGACGGATTGGCCTCTTTGCTGACCTTTGGTGGCGCACTCAACATGCTATCTATTGATAGACTCAAGTTACTACCCAGCATAGTAAGGGCTGTAATAGAAGTTACGGCTATTAAAGCGCCTATAAGGCAATATTCACTTAGGGCTTGCCCTGGTGGGGCATTCATTAACATTTCGTAACCGTCCTGCTGTTTATAGTACTTATCGGTCCTATAACGCTAGACTGAAGTTTTTATAACAAATTGTAAAATGGTGTTCTCCCCAAAATTGTGCTAGAGATCATGGAAAAACCGGGTTAAAAATGCTGTTTAGGAAAGTAGGAGGTAAATCCGAATAAAAACGGTCTCAATTCACAGAAAAGCAAATTGCCTTGGCTTCAAAGAGCATCAGCATGGGAGCAAAGTGGAAGTTATTTACCCGGAATGGGGTAAACAAAAGTTGCGCTCTATCGCTGGCAGGAGTTGACATGCTCCCCTAACTTGCTGCCAAAAGGAAGTAGAGATTTCAGTAGAATGGTCTTGCCCTCAAAGCCATACGGATACCCTAGTTCTAAACAGTAACGGTCGGGACTCACTCGGGGTCGCACTTACCATTTTGCCCACATTTAACAGTCTGGTTTGAATTTTGAGCCACTTGATTCGCTGGATCCGTGTTCAATACCGGTAGAGTGTAATCACTGCTTTCAGTCAATCCATTATCTGGAAACGCAAACCCGAACCCTACAAACTGTGCTGCCAAGTTAGCACTCTGGTTAGTAAGAGCTAATACATACGCTTGATCGGCAGTGCTTAATTTTTTATAGTTGGAACTTTCATAAACATCTGTCCAAAGGTCTGTAAAATCATTCCAATCTTGTTCAGTCGCCTTTTTATTGCCATTAGATAAGCTTTGCGCCATCGTCATACCTTTTTGACCCAGCTTTATAATCAAATTACTAAGTTCTGGATCTGTGCTTTTTAATTTCTCAGCATATTGAAGAATGTGCGTCCCCCTCATTAGCACTTCAGAGCTTCCGTTACTTCCGCTTACTTGAATACGCTCCTCCATAGGGGGTACACTCTGGATTTTTGTTGTCATACTTGTCTTGCTTGGCACTGAGTGGGGAGATGAAGATTGAGATGCGCTTGATTTGAGGGCTGGGGCAGCATTATTTGGCTTTTTAACGTGCAAGCTTCCCGAAAAATTACCTAATTGCCAATTTATAGAGTTAGAAAGTGTAAATAAAGCAGGTATTACTGCTAGTCCAACTAGTGTTAGAACCAAGCTATACTCAGATAGTGATTGCCCTAATCGGTAAGGATACATTTACAATTTCCAGGTAGGCCTATTTGCTTATGGATTCGGCATTAAGCTCAAAAAATTGAGTGAGGACGTTATTAAATTTACACATGCTTAATGGTAGGAGCCTGCAAAGGAAGAAGGTGGGTGTCCATTAGGATAAATTTCCCAATTTCTACGCCATATGGATCTGAAAAGGTATGATATTCCAGCACAAGCAACAAACAGAGCGGTCATAAGGGGTATGGTCAATGCATTAGAGCTTGAAATGATTAAGCCAAAGCCGTCTAAAACAGGGTAAAATGAGGGCAATATACGTTGAAAAATAAGCCGAAAGCATTAAAGTATAAAAAATGTTACAAATTCACCTTTTCTAAAGTATTTAAAAAATTATTCGACAATGCTCTGTATGAACAATTTAATCAAGGTATTCGATATAATCGACCAGGTGCTTTGGCTATGGTGAGAAACCGCTTCAATGCCTTTACCATTGCAGAATTATTGATTGCGTTGGTGATTCTTGCAGTGATAGCTACTTTCACCATTCCAAAAGTGCTTTCCTCCCAGCAAAACTCAAGCTGGAATGCATCCACCAAGGAGATCATGGCTGCGGTTACTAATGCGCGTTCCATCCTGCAGGCCAATGGACTTCTGAATGCCAACACACGTATGGCTGATATTACCCCCTATCTCAACTATGTCTCGGTGGATACCACCTCTGTCATTGATCAGCAGTATAATGCCGCCACTGTATCCCTGGATTGCTCAACAGCCAGTTGCCTGAAGTTTGCCAATGGCGGCGTAATGCGCTATTCCGCCAATGCTTATTTTGCTGGAACAGATACCACCAACGCGTTGTGGTTTGAGTTTGATCCAGATGGTAGGGTGACAGATGGTACTACCAACGGAGCGGGAAAGGCCATCAATTTCCGGATTTACTACAACGGAAAAGTCCGCACCCGGGGTACGATTGACATGCAAACCTGCAATTCCGCAGTCTGTCTCGATCCGGATACAACCTATGATGCGCCTTGGTTCTCCTGGTAGAAATGTATTGGATTTGCGGAGTGAAATTCCGAAGTTCTCAGCAGTTTCGGCTTGTTCCACTTCGGACATACTGACCTGAGCGTCTATTTGCTGAACCATGCACTATGGAAAGAGTTTGTTGAATATATGGGACTCTTTTTTAGGTTGAGATTCTGTTCTGGCTGATTGTTGCTTGAAGCAGCGACGAATACAACAAAAGCGGTGTAGTGGTTGGTGGTTTGATACCTGGAGAGGGGTGGCAAACCAGTTTGTTGGACCCATATGACTGACAGAAGGAAGCCAATCTTATGCAGGCACTCGACCAATTGTACGCCGCATATGGGCCGGGGACGTTATGATATGGCTCACAAGATTTCCGAAAGGCTGCATGGCAGATGGGGCCAGAATCATCTGCCTAGTAATAGCTATCAGGGGTTGATGACAGAGCATCAGCAAGTGAAACTCATTTGCGAGCTTGGGCAGAGTAGTATCTGATGAGAGTGCTATAGCTAAAGTTATAGCAAAATCTACCGATAGCATAACAAGAACTTAGGATGTAGCCAGCAATGTCCAGAACTAGCTTGGTAGGATTTACGTTAGCAGAGTTATTGATCGCTTTGGCTCTTTTGGGCGTGATTGCCACATTTACGATTCCTAAAATTTTGAACGCCCAACAGAGTAGTGCCAGCTTGGCCAAAGCAAAAGAGGTTGCGGCTATGATATCAGGCGCATATCAACAAGCTCAAGCAGCAGGAAACGCTTCTTCTAGCACCAAGCCCGGTGATCTAACTCAATATATGAACTATGTAAAGCTCGATACTTCAGGCACCTTAATTGATGCACATCCCAGCTGGGCTGGAACGGCTGGCGGGGGTACAAACGCTTGTGATGCTACAAGGCCTTGCTTAATTTTGCATAATGGCGGCATTTTGCAGTTAAATGATGCTGCGTTTGGGGGGACAGACATCACGAATCAAATTCAATTTTTTTTTGACCCTGATACTGTCGCCGTGGGAGGTACAGCAGATGTGATTGGGTTCGCTTAGCGGTGCCATTTAAAAGTAGAGTCTTGGGATATTAGCATCATTTTCGCGGTTCCGGCAAATAATAATTCAAAATATCGTCA
>JAQSWO010000099.1 GCA_029266595.1 Gammaproteobacteria bacterium | reverse complement strand
CAAGCCATATCAGTGATATGGAGCAGACCATCAATGCCGCCTAAGTCAATAAAGGCGCCGTAGTCAGTGATATTTTTCACTACACCCATGAATTCCTGACCTTCTTCTAAGGTTCCTAGGAGGGCTTCACGATCACCACCACTTTCTTCTTCAATCACAGCTTTTCTGGATACAACGATATTATTACGTTTCTGATCCATCTTGATGATTTTTAATTCTAAGGTCTTACCTTCTAACGCGATAGCTTCTCTTGTTGAGCGTACGTCAATCAAAGAACCTGGTAGAAATGCGCGAACTGCATTAACGTCGACAGTGAAACCACCTTTCACTCTTTCAGAGACGACGCCAAGAACGTTCTTGCCGGATTCAAATGCTGTCTCAAGCAGATCCCAAGCTTCAGTGCGACGTGCTTTTTCGCGGGATACACGTGTGTTGCCAAAGCCATCTTCTAATGCTTCTACGACAACTTTAGTCTGTTGACCAATTTCAATGTCTTCGCCTCTGAACTCTTCAGCAAAGACTTTAGCGTCTGATTTTAATCCAGTATTAACGATGATGTAGTCAGATGTGATTTTAAGAATAGTCGCGGGGACAGTGGAACCAGGACGGACAACAGTTGACTGTTGGGATTGTTCAAATAATTCGGCAAAACTTTCGTTGTTATTACTCATTGATGATCCTACAAAATGCCGCTTTAGTAATAAGCTTCTGGAGCTCACTGACAATGCTAAATCTCAGCGTATTGCCAAGGGGGGGTCCTACACTCACTGCGCAAACGGGGGAAGTTAAAAATATGCCTTTAAGCGTTAGCTTTAAAAGCTTTCCGCAAAAAGGCGCCTTAATCATGTCCAAGCTTTTTTTGAGAAAAAGCTATTATCCTTGCAAACACCTCATCAACACTCAATGTTGTTGTATCTATGATGATAGCATCAGGTGCAGGAATCAACGGTGAAATGCGACGTGTTGTATCGCGTGTATCACGTTGCTTGAGGTCTCGCAAAATGTCGCCGAGACTAACAGTTATGCCCGATTTTTTCAACTGATACTGGCGTCTTTTGGCGCGTTCTTGGATGCTTGCATCCAGAAAAAATTTGAGTATGGCATTTGGGAAAATAACGGTTCCCATATCTCTTCCATCTGCAACCAGTCCGGGTGATTGATAGAATTCTCTCTGCTTTTCAGCTAACGCTGTGCGAACTCCAGGTAGAACCGCGATTTTTGAGGCGGCTTCTCCCACTGTTTCTGTACGGATATCACTGGTAATTTCTTTACCTGATAAGAAAATTTGGCCATCTTGAAATATGATTTCTAGGGAGGTAGCCAAAGTGGATAGCGTAGCGTCGTCTTCCAGATCAAGTTGTTGTGCCAGGGCAGTATAGGCAAGTATGCGAAATAGAGCGCCGCTATCTAAATAATGCCAGCCGAGTTTTTTGGCTAATAAACGAGTAATGGTTCCCTTCCCTGTACCGGCAGGGCCGTCAAGTGTGATGATGGTATCGAGAGGAGGCTGTGATTTTTTCATGGGTCTATGCTTGTGTTTTTGGATCAATACTATATTCATTCCATCTTCAAATACGATCGGTATAAAAAGTCATCTGCATGGTAGCTTTTTTTTGTATATCATGGAATAGACTAGAGATTGTCGGCAATCCGACGAAGAGCAATCCAGTCTTTCGTCTTTGCGAGAAGCGTAGCGACGTGGCAATCTAGAAAAAATCTAACACCCTAGAACTTCAGGAATATATAACTCCTGGATAACTTCGCAAAATCGCTCGCAACGACAGGTAAGGTAATAGGAAAAGGACGACCATGAAAAAAGCACATGCAGTGATTGAAATATTGGAAGGCGCACCGCTATTACACAGCCATCTACCACCACGCTCTAAAGATTCCCATAAAGGGAACTATGGCCACGTATTAGTGTTAGGCGGTAACCACGGTATGGGAGGCGCTGCTAGAATGGCAGGCGAAGCTGCTGCTCGGACGGGGGCAGGGCTAGTGAGTCTAGTGGTGCAATCAATATATATCGGAGCAATAACTGCGGTTAGGCCTGAGTTGATGTGTCATACGGTCTCTTCTCAGAAAGAACTACAACCATTGCTGGATAAGGCCAGCGTATTAGTCATTGGTGCAGGTTTAGGGCAAGATCAGTGGGCGAGTATCTTATTTGATGGCGCAATGCAGACGACATTGCCTATGATTGTAGATGCTGATGCCTTGCATTTTTTGGCGGAAAAAGATGTAAAGCGAAAGAACTGGATATTAACCCCACATCCAGGTGAAGCAGCAAAACTATTGAAATGCCACACATCAGATATTCAAGCAGACCGGCCTGCAGCCGTGAGCGCATTAGCCAAGCAGTATGGTGGGGTTGCGGTACTAAAAGGCTGGAGGACGTTGGTGCAACCGGAGGGAGGTAAAGCTAAAGTTTGTACAGTCGGAAACCCTGGTATGGCCACCGGCGGTATGGGTGATGTGCTAGGAGGTATCATTGGCGGTTTATTGGCGCAAGGGGTGCCCTTAGCGGATGCTGCCAATTTAGGCGTTTGGATTCATGCTACTGCGGGTGATAATGTGGCCCAGCGTCAGGGAGAGCGCGGCATGTTGGCCACAGATCTCATGTCAGAAATTACTTTTTTGATTAATGGCTTTACCAATGCACACATACACCTTTGAAACTTTTCTTGCTAACGAAAGTGACACCATGCACTTTGGCGTGCGGCTCTCATCACTGGTTAATATTCGCACTCTGATTTATTTAACAGGCGATTTAGGCGCAGGTAAAACAACGCTAGTGCGAGGATTTTTGCAAGGCCTAGGCTATAAGGGACGTGTTAAAAGTCCGACATACACCCTAGTTGAGCCCTATGAAATTCAGGGCAAATCAGTTTATCATTTCGACCTCTATAGGATGGTGCATCCAGAAGAACTTGAAATGATCGGTATTTCTGAATATCTCCATCAAGACGCTATTTGTATTATGGAATGGCCAGAGCGCGGCGCTGGATATTTGCCTGAGCCTGACATAACCATCACATTAAAACCCCAGGGCCAAGGACGATGCTTGAACATATCCGCGCTGACACGTTCAGGCCAAAAAATATTGGAGCAGCTTGTATGATTGAAGTGCCACGCTGTCGGTCCTTTCTATGGAAACTGCCCATCGTTTTTTGTCTCCTCTTCTCAGGTATGGCATTGGGAGCAGTGCCAGCCATCACAAAAATACGTATCTCAGATTCTCCTGACGCTATTCGTTTTGTTTTTGACGTTACTGCACCTGTGAAGAGCCGACATATTTCCTACCATCCTGGCAGCGATTCCCTTACCTTAGATATTAAGGGTATCGTTTTAGCGACTGAGCTCCCTAAGCCGGCGATCAAAAACACATTGGTCAAAAACTATACCTCTCAAGTGCCTAGCGAGAATAATTTAAGCCTTACCTTCGAGCTTGCTCATGCAACTACACCAAAGCTATTTGCATTAGATCCTTCAGGCAGTTATGGCCATCGCTTAGTATTAGATTTAAAGAAAAACGTGCCTGCTAATATTGTAAGCCCGCCTGCCTCTAAGGCTGCTATGCCCAATGATATAAGTGATATGGATGACGATTTCCCAATAATCCAAAGCCAGATCAACCTTCCTCCGCCTGGAAAAGTAAAGCTTAAGCCGCAGTTGGTGTCATCCAAAAGGCCTTCTACGGGCAGACCATTAATGATTGTGATTGATCCTGGGCACGGTGGCCACGACCCTGGCGCTATAGGCATCGCTGGTCATCGCGAAAAAGTCGTCGTGCTTCAAATTGGTAAAATTCTAAGAGACATGTTTAACAAGGAGAAAGGCTATACTGCCAAATTGACGCGTGATCGCGATGTGTATATTCCGCTTAGAGAACGTTTGGCAATTGCAAGACGCAATAAAGCAGATTTTTTTGTATCTATTCATGCGGATGCTTACAAAAATCCTCAGGCAAAAGGCGCCTCTGTTTTTGCTCTATCTGAACGTGGTGCTACCAGTGAAATGGCGCGTTGGATGGCACAAAAAGAGAATGAATCAGAACTACTGGATGGTGTATATGCTAGCAACGATAAAGTATTGCGTTCTGTTTTATTAGATCTTTCGCAAACGTATGCTATTTCTACCAGCTTAGACGTGGGTAAGAATATCTTGGGGCGATTGGGCGATATGACTTATCTACACTCCTTCAGGGTGGAGCAAGCGGCGTTTGTGGTATTGAAGTCTCCTGATATTCCTTCACTGTTAGTGGAGACAGGATTTATTTCTAACCCCATTCAGGAAGAACAATTGATGAATGAGGCCTACCAAACCAAGATAGCGCGCGCTATCTTCAATGGCGTAAAGGACTATTTTGCTAAGCATCCAAGAGAAGCGAGGTAGCTTTCACTTTCCCTTAATCTGGTAAATGATCATGTTTACTTTGTCTTTAATATGGCGCTGACGTATGATCTCTGACCGGTTTATGGTTAATAGACCCCCTCACGTTAATTTCATGGAGACAACTATGGCAGATGTAAAAATTAGAAGTACTAATAAAGATCCTGCAGCGGTTAAGTCTATCAAATCGCCCGATGCTAAATTCAAGGAGGCTGAGCGAAAGGTTGAAGTCAAACAAGTGTTGGATAAGAAAGAAATGAAGTCAAAAGCAAAAATTAAGCGCGCACCAGCCGAAGGAAAATTACTTAAAGATGATTTGCTGGATATAGATGTTTCAGATGATATTCAAACTGACATGGGTGATGACCCTCTCGATTTAATAGCTCCACTGGATGAAAATATTGAGGTTGAAGAAACTTATGCTAATGACGGAGGCCCTCACCATTCTTCAGATCCTACGCAGATCTATCTAAATGAAATTGGCTACGTGCCATTGCTTACCGCTGCAGAAGAAGTCATTGTAGGCCGACAAGCACGAGATGGTGATGAGAAGGCTCGTCTACGTATGATTGAGAGCAATCTGCGTTTGGTGGTAAAAATCGCTCGGCATTATCTTGGAAGGGGTGTTTTATTTTTGGATTTGATCGAAGAAGGTAATCTAGGCTTGATGCATGCGGTCGAAAAATTTGATCCTGAATTGGGCTATCGGTTTTCGACTTATGCCACCTGGTGGATCCGCCAATCTATAGAGCGTGCCATTATGAATCAAAGGCGAACCATTCGTCTTCCCATCCATAAAGTGAAAGAATTGAATGTTTACCTAAAAGTGGGAAGGGAATTAACGCAAACTCTAGATCATGAAGCGACTTGTGAAGAGATTGCCAAAAAACTAGATAAGCCACTGGAAGAAATTAGAGATACCTTAAGCCTGACCAAGGATACGATGTCTATAGATACGCCTATCTCTCAAGATGCGGAGAAGACACTCGCGGACACCATCATTGACGATAATAGTCTCGATCCTAGAGAATTGTTAGAAAACGCTGATATGGCAGCGCACATTGAAGAATGGCTTACTCAGTTAACTGAAAGGCAAAGGGAAGTGCTGACGCGTCGTTTTGGTTTGTATGGTCATGATGAAGGTACTTTGGAAGAAGTAGGCGCAGCCGTAGGCTTAACTAGAGAGCGTGTTCGACAAATCCAGTTAGAAGCTATTAAAAAACTACACGATATTGTTGAAGCAGCGCAGGCTTAACCTTTGACCTCTTGAAATCAGATCATCCTATCCTCACTATAGTCCAGCATAGCGGCCGCTTTTGTTTGCGTGCCGCTGCAAAAATTTCCGTCGTATGATCTAGGGGTTGTGTAGAATTATCAACAATCCCATTTGTAATAGCTAAATCAAGAGGTTA